>JBFGCA010000037.1:0-38075 GCA_041567315.1 Thermoanaerobaculia bacterium
GCCGGCCGGCGAGCGCTCGCTGCTCCATCCGCTGCTCGAGCGCCACCGCGGGGAGATCCTCGGCGGCCTGGGCGAGCGCCGCGGGCTGTCGGCCGGCGACCGCGTGGTGCTGGCGGCGTTGCTGGGCGCGCCGCCGGCCGAGGTCGCGGCGCGGCTCCGCGAGCTGCCCGCAGCCGAGCGGGGCCCAGCCATCGCCCAGCTCGAGAACCACCCGGAGCTGGTCCGCGACCTGCCGTGGGCCGAGTGGCTGGAGCGCGACCCCGAGACCTGGGCCGAGCTGGCGGCCGAAGTGGCCTGCGCGGCCAACCTCCGCGAGCTGCTGCCGGCGCTGCGCCGCCGGCTGGACACCGCGCCCGCCCCCGCCCTGGTGCGGGCGGTCGGCGAGCTGGGCGACCGCGAGAGCGTGCCGCGACTGCTCGCGCTGCTCGACGCCGAGCAGGCCCCCGAACCTGCCCTGGTCCTCGACAGCCTGGGCAAGATCGGCGGTCCCGAGGTCCGCAGCCGGCTCCGCCAGCTCGCCGCGCACGACGACGCCAAGGTGGCGCGGATGGCCTACCGGGCGCTCGCCGCCTGCGCCAGCGAAGAGGACGACGGGCTGTTCCGCCAGGCCGCGGCGCACCCCGACTGGCTGGTGCGCCTGGCCTCGGTCGACGTCCTCGGGCGCTTCGCGCGGGCCGAGAACCGCTCGGCGCTGATGACGCTCGCTGCCGACCCCGTGGCCATCGTCGCCCGGCGCGCCGTCGCGCGGCTGGAGGGCTGAGGACCGGCCCGCCGGGTTGCGGATGAACCCCGAGCCGCTGACCCCCGAGGAGCACCGCCTGCTCGACGAGTTCATCTCGGAGCTGGTTGGCGTCCACTTCCCCGACGAGAAGGCGACGCTGCTCGAGATGCGGCTGCGGCCGCGGCTGCAGGAGCTGCGGCTGCGCCGCTACCTGGACTACTACCTGCTGCTGCTCGACAACCCGGGCGACGAGCTCACCGAGCTGACCCACCTGGTCACCAATAACGAGACCTACTTCTTTCGCGAGACCCGGCAGTTCGAGGCGCTATTCGAGGAGCTGCTGCCGGCGTTGGGCGAAACGCCGGCCAGCGCCGGCACGCTGCGGGTGCTCTGCGCCGGATGCTCGTCGGGCGAGGAGCCCTACACCCTCAACATCTACCGCCAGCTGCACCCGGTCCAGGCGGCCGGCGTCCGACTGGAGATCGACGCCTTCGACATCGACGCCGAGCGGCTGGAGACGGCGCGCCGCGCGGAGTACGGACCCAACTCGCTGCGCGCCACCAGCGAGGAGCAGATCCACTCCTACTTCACGCGCACCGGCAGCCATCGGTTCCGCCTGCTACCGCGGTTCCAGAACGGGGTGCGCTTCGCCCGCGGCAACATCCTGGAGCGCGGCACCTACCCGGGCCTGCGTCAATGGGACGTCGTCTTCTGCCGCAACGTGCTGATCTATTTTTCCGAGTCGGCGGTGCGGCGGGCGGTGGCCAACTTCGCCACCGCCCTGCGCCCCGGCGGGGTGCTCTTCCTCGGCCATGCCGAGTCGCTGATCGGCGTCTCCCCGGCCTTCGACACCATCCGCCTGCAGCGCTCCATCGCCTATCGGCGGACCGCCACGTGACCCCGGTCCGGGTCGCCGTGGTCGACGACTCGGTCTTCATCCGCAAGGCCATCGTCCGGATGCTGGCCGAGGAGCCGCAGATCGAGATCGTGGGCACCGCCGCCAGCGGCGAGGAGCTGCTCGAGCGGCTCGACGAGTGGCGCCCCGACGTGGTGACCCTCGACCTGGCGATGCCCGGCATGGGCGGGCTCCAGACCCTCGACCGCCTGATGGCCCGGCGGCCGCTGCCGGTCATCGTCCTGTCGGGTCAGTCGCGGGCCGACGCGCCGGCGGCGATCGAGGCCCTGCACCGCGGCGCCCTCGAGTTCATCGACAAGCAGAGCTACTCGCTGGTCGACTTCGAGGCCCTGCGGGGTGCGTTGCGGCGCGCCATCCTCGGGGTGAGCGGGCCGGCCACCGAAGCCGCCCCGCCGGTTGCCGCCCCGCTGCCGCCGCCGGCGGCCCCGCCGACGGCCCGCGCCGGCGCCTACCGCCTGGTGCTGATCGGCGCCTCGACCGGCGGTCCGGTCTCGATCCAGCGCCTGCTCGAGGACCTCGGGGCGTCCTGCCCGGTGCCGGTGGTGATCGTCCAGCACATGCCCGAGGGCTTCACCGCCGCCTTCGCGGCCCGCCTCAACGCCCACCTGCCCTTGCCGGTGCGCGAGGCTGCCGACGGCGAGCTGCTGCTGCCGGCCACCGTCTACCTGGCCCCGGCCGGCCGTCACCTGCTGCTCGACGGCGGCCCGGGGCGGCTGCGCGCCCGCCTGTCGCGCAGCCCCGAAGGTCTCCCCCACCGGCCCTCGATCGACCTGCTCTTCACCTCCACCCGACAGGCGGTGGGCGGTCGCGTGCTGGCGGCGCTGCTCACCGGCATGGGCCGCGACGGCGCGGCGGGTCTCGCCGCCCTGCGCTCGGCCGGCGCCTTCACCCTGGCCCAGGACGAGGCCAGCTCGGTGGTCTGGGGGATGCCGCGGGCGGCGCTCGAGCTGGGCGCCGTGCGCGAGGTCCTGCCGATCGAGCGGCTGGGAGGGCGGCTGCGCAAGCTGCTGGCGCCGGACGGCGGCCCGACCGATCAGCCGCCGGACGGGCGGGGCGGCATGTCGGGCTCGGGGTCGACGCCCAGCCCGTCGGCCAGCCGGGTGTAATAGGCGAACAACGCCGTCACCTGGGCGACGTCGTGGATCGCGGCGTCGTCGAAGCCGTGGCGGCGCAGCACCTCCAGGTCGTCGGGCTTCACCTCGCTCGGCGTGCGGGTCAGCTTGGCGACGTAGTCCAGCATCGCCCGGTCGGCGGCCGACAGCTTGGCGCTCCGGTAGTCGCGCTTGACGCCGTCGGCCAGCGCCTCCCCGCCCGGTTGTCCCTGGACCTCGACCCGGAGGTCCTCCGCGTGGGCCTCGGTTCAGTAGAAGCAGTCGTTGAGCCGCGAGACGGTGGTGGCGATCATCTCGCGCTGGGCGCGCGACAGCCCGCTCTCGGGCGAGTGCATGACCTCGACGTAGAGCCGCGTCGAAGCGCCCAGCACCCTGGGCCGCAGACTCTGGATGCGGATGATGTTGAAGACCTTGCCGGCCCGCCGCACCGCGGCCTCGTAGTGCCGCCGCAGCACCCCCACCGCTGCCGATGGATCCACCGTCTCGATCCAGGCCATGACCGATGGGACTACAGCGCCAGGGGCGCTGTCAAGCCGGGGAGCAAGAAAATCGGGCCGGGAACGCGCCGCCACGCTCCCGGCCCCTACGCCACGCACGAAGGCGTGCCGCTGCTGCCTACTCCTGCTCCACCCAGCTGTCGATGCTCATCGCCTCGGTCAGGCCGTCGCTCCACAGGAAGCCGTCGCTGAAGGCGTAGTCGTCGGACCACAGGTAGCCGTCCGCCCACATGTAGCCGTCGGCCCAGAAGAAGCCGTCGGCCCACATGTAGCCGTCGGCCCACAAGAAGCCGTCCTCATAGACGTACTTGTCGGACCACAGGTAGCCGTCGTCCTCCACGGGGTTGCCGTTCGCGTCGCGGACGAAGAACACGAAGGAAGCGTTTCTGCCGTTGCCCTGCAGGTAGGCGTCGGCCGGCCCGCCGAAGTGCTGGAGGCCCAGGAGGTCGAGCGTCACGTCGAGCCCGCGGTTGGCGTTGCCGGCGACGACGTCGTGCACCGCGTCGTAGGCGTTGACCAGGCCGGCTCCCTGCTGGAAGACCGAGTAGACCGGACTCGACCCCGGGAAGTCTGCCCGGCGGGCCGTGTTCATCAGCCGCCATTTGACCTCGTCCGGGCTGAGCTGCGGATGCACCTGGAGCACCAGCGCCGCGATGCCGCTGACCACGGCGGCCGCCTGCGAGGTTCCCGACATGTTGAAGTTGACGCTGCCGTCGTGGAACTCGGGATGCTCGACGGCGATGGTCGAGTTCTGCTTCATCAGCCCCTTGACGTGGCCGCCCGGCGCCACCAGCTCGGGCTTGACGAACCCCTCCACCGTCGGTCCGGCCGACGAGAAGGAGGCCAGGACGTCGTCGCTCATGTCCTCCGGGGTGTAGTTGTCGGTCATGGCGCCGACGGTGATGACGTAGGGCAGGTTGCCGGGGACGTTGATGGTCATGGCGTCCGGACCCCGGTTCCCCGCCGAGGCCACGACCACGATCCCGGCCTGCCAAGCCGCCATGATCGCCAGGTTCAGCGGATCGTCCCAGTAATGGGAGACGGGCTCGGCGCCGAATGAGCAGTTGAGGACCCGGATGCCGAAGGAGGACTTGAAGGCGACCACCCAGTCCACGCCCGCGATGACGTCGGCGTAGGTCGCCTGGCCGTTCTCGTCGAAGGCCTTGACGACCACCAGGTCGGCGCCGGGTGCGAAGCCGTTGAAAGTCCCCGCTGCGGTCTGCCGGCTGGAGACGGCGATGCTGGTGACGTGCGCGCCGTGGCCGTTGTCGTCCGAAGGCCCCAGGTCGCTATTGGACGGGATGACCAGCTTGTTCGTCGGCACCTCGTAGACCGCCAGCGTCCGCAGCCGCCCGCTCGGGTCGTAGTGCAAGCCACCACCACCGTCATTGAAGATGCCGCTGTCGAGCACCGCGATGGTGACCCCCGACCCGTCGATCCCCTCGGAGTGGAGCTGGTCGGCGCCGAGATGGGTCGGGTAGTAGGTCTCGACCACCCCGTTGCCGCCGCCGCCGCCGCCGCCGTTGCCTCCCCTGGCATCGAGCTCGACCTGCCGGCTGCCGTAGAGGCGCAGCCCCCGGGTCCCGGCCAGCCGTCGCTCCTGCGCCGGCGTCAGGTCGGCGGCCACGGCGCGGATGATCCCCAGCTCGTGGGTGATCCGGCCACCCACCTCCTGCACGGCAACGGCAACAGCCGCGGCATCGGTCCCCTGCACGATGAGGCTGTGGACCTCGGCCTCGTCATGGCCTCTCGGCCCCGCGGGCGCGCCGGTGAGAGCGATCAGGCCGGCCGTCAGCAGCATCGCTGCCGGCACCGAGCCGAAGCGCCGTTTCATCCACTTCTTGATGGCTCTCATCGTGTTGTGCCCAGCCGATCCGATGCCGTTCATTTTTTTCTGCGCGCCCCGACGGCGTGCGCTTCGCCCGCCGGATGCCGCAAGGCCCGTACCATGCGCACCTTTCGATGCAAACCGGGCCGGTTCACCAGGAAACGGAAGGAATCGCCATGGGGCGGGCTCGAGGCGGCAGACGGCTCGCCCGGCGGCGGAGAGGACCGGTTCTTGTGGGCGGAGAAAAACCGGCGCCGCTGGCCGTTTTTTTCCTACCCGAACCGGGATCACCCGAATCCTCCGGCGAGTGACCCGAACAAAAGGCCGCGGGGCTGCTAGATTGACCGGCCCCGGAGGAGCGTCGTGGACCGGATCCGCAACTTCTGCATCATCGCCCACATCGACCACGGCAAGTCGACGCTCGCCGACCGCCTGATCCAGCGCTGCGGGGCGGTCGCCGAGCGCGAGTTCCGCGACCAGATCCTGGACTCGATGGACCTCGAGCGCGAGCGCGGGATCACCATCAAGAGCAACACCGTCACCCTGCTCTACACCGCCGCCGACGGTCTCGAATACGAGCTCAACCTGATCGACACGCCGGGGCACGTCGACTTCTCGCACGAGGTGCGGCGCTCGCTGATGTCCTGCGAAGGCGCCCTGCTGCTGGTCGACGCCTCCCAGGGGGTCGAGGCGCAGACCGTGGCCAACCTCTACCTGGCGCTGGAGTACGACCTCGAGCTGGTGCCGGTGATCAACAAGATCGACCTGCCGTCGGCCGACGTCGAGAAGGTGCGTGAGGAGATCGCCGAGGACCTGGGGCTCGACCCCTACGAGGCGGTGCTGTGCTCGGCCAAGCAGGGCACCGGCATCGACGAGCTGCTGGAGGCGATCGTCACCCGGCTGCCGCCGCCGGCCGGCGATCCGGGGGCGACGCTCAGGGCGCTGATCTTCGACGCCCAGTACGACCCCTACCGCGGCGTGGTGCTGCTGTGCCGGGTGCGCGAGGGCCGGCTGCGTCCGGGTCAGCGGGTGAGGCTGGTGCACACCGGTCGCGAGTACGAGGTCGAGGAGGTCGGCCAGATGCTGCTCCGCCGCCAGCCGCGCGACGAGCTGCGGGCCGGCGAGGTCGGCTACGTCATCGCCGGCATCAAGGCGGTGCGCGACATCGAGGTCGGCGACACCATCACCGACGCCGAGCGGCCGGCCGCCGAGCCGCTCCCCGGCTACAAGGAGGCCAAGCCGGTGGTCTTCTCGTCGATCTACCCGATGTCGACCGACGACTACGAGGACCTGGCCAACGCCCTCGACAAGCTGGTGCTCAACGACGCGGCGCTCACCTTCCAGAAGGACTCCTCGAGCGCCCTCGGCTTCGGCTTCCGCTGCGGCTTCCTGGGGCTGCTCCACCTCGACGTCGTCCAGGAGCGGCTCAAGCGCGAGTTCGGGCTGTCGCTGCTGCTGTCGGCGCCCTCGGTGCGCTACCGGCTGACCCTCAAGGACGGCGAGACGGTGGCGGTCGACAACCCCAGCCTCTACCCCGATCCGGCGGTCATCGAGGCGGCCGAGGAGCCCTATCTCAAGGCCGCGGTGATGATGCCGGAGCGCTACATCGGAGTGGTGATGGAGCTGTGCCGCGAGCGCCGCGGCGTCAACACCACCTTCTCCTACCTGGCGGTGGGCCGGGTCGAGCTGACCAGCGAGCTGCCGCTGGCCGAGGTGCTGTTCGACTTCTACGACCGGCTCAAGACCGTCACCCAGGGCTACGGCTCGTTCGACTACGAGATGCTCGACTACCGGCCCACCGACCTGGTCAAGGTGGACATCCTGGTCAACGGCGAGCCGGTGGACGCCCTCGCCCAGCTGGTCCATAGCGAAAAGGCGCGGCCGCGGGCGCTCCACTACTGCGAGCGGCTGGCCGAGACCATCCCCCGCCAGCAGTTCAAGATCGCCATCCAGGGCGCGATCGGCGGCAAGATCATCGCCCGCACCACCATCAACCCGTTCCGCAAGGACGTCACCGCCAAGTGCTACGGCGGCGACGTCACCCGCAAGCGCAAGCTGCTCGAGAAGCAGCGGGCGGGCAAGGCGCGGATGAAGGTCGTCGGCTCGGTCGAGATCCCGCAGGCGGCCTTCGTGGCGGTGCTCAAGACCGACAGCGCATGAGCCGGCAAGATCGCGAAGGCCCCCCGCCCGCACCGGCCCTCGACGGTCCCGGGCTCTATCTGCACCTGCCGTTCTGCTCGGCCATCTGCCCGTACTGCGACTTCTCGGTGACCACCGGCGGCGCCGCCCGACGCCGCCGCTTCGTCGACACCCTGATCGCCGAGATCGCGCTGGCGGCAGCCGACCCCTGGCGGCGGCGCGACAACCGCGACGCCGAGACGCCGGGCACGCCCTTCGACACCGTCTATCTGGGTGGCGGCACGCCCTCCTGGTTCGAGCCCGAGGAACTGGACCGGCTGCTGGCCGCGCTGCGCCGCCAGCTGCCGGTGCGGGCCGACGCCTGGGTGCTGCTCGAGGCCAACCCGGAGGACGTCGACCGCCGGCGGCTCGAGGCCTGGCGGTGGCTGGGGGTCCGCACGCTGAGCCTGGGGGTGCAGTCCTTCGACGCCGGGCAGCTCGCCTTCCTCGGCCGGCGGCACGACCCGGCCACCGCCCGGCGGGCCGTCGAGCTGGCGCTCGGCGCGGACTTCGCCACCGTCTCCGTCGACCTCATCTACGCGCTCCCCGGCCAGGAGCCCGGCGGCTGGCGGCGCCAGCTCATGCAGGCGGTGCGGCTCGGCGCCCAGCACCTCTCCTGCTACCAGCTCACCGTCCACTCGCGGACGCCCTTCGGCGTCAAGCGGCGGCGCGGCGAGCTGACCGAGGCCGACGAGGAGACCCAGGCCGAGCTGCTGCTGCTCACCCACCGCTTCCTCGCCGACCGCGGCTTCGCCGGCTACGAGGTTTCCAACTTCGCCGCCGCCGCCGAGCACCGCTCGCCCCAAAACCTCAAGTACTGGCGGCACGTGCCCTACCTGGGCCTCGGCCCCTCGGCCCACTCCTTCGACGGCCGCCGCCGCTGGTGGAACCACCGCCGCCCCGCGCCCTGGTCCGCCGCCGTCGAGGCGCGGCGCCGCCCCCTCGCCGGCGACGAGACCCTGACCCCGGGCGAGCTGACTCTCGAGGCCATCGCCCTCGGCCTGCGCACCACCGACGGCGTCGACTTCGATAGCCTGCCCGTCGGCGGCACGGCGCTCTGGGAGCACAACCAGAAACTCGTCCAGCGCCTCATCGCCGCCGGTATGGCCCGCACCACCGGCCGCCGCCTCCGCCCCACCCTCCGCGGCCTGGCGGTCGCCGACGCCCTCGCCCGCTCCTTTGACCTGTCTCCCCTGACCGCCTCGCGGCCGGCCGCCGCCGCCGGGTAGCCGCCTCGAATCCGCCGTCGATCGCTGGCCGTGACTGGTTCCAGCTCCAGGAGCAGCAAGTTCGTCGGCAAGTGGAAAAAGGGAAAGTCGAGAGCTGGGTAGGAGAGCCGATTTCGGTCCCCGAGACCAGCGCTGGACGCCGAGCTCGATGCCGTGGAATGTGGCGTTGCTCGAAAAAGCCGGTTGACCGGGAACCGTCGGACCGACGCGGCTCGGAGCGTCGCGCGCGAGGTGCGCATGGCTTCGGCAGTTCGCTATCGCCAACACCGTGAAGCGCTACATCGCCGGCCAAAGTTGTAGCTGTGGCGCGCAGATCGACCTGGCCCGAAGCGCGCCCAGCCTCGGTAGTACCTGCGCGGCTGTGCCTGGAACTTCGAAGCTCGACCAACGTTCCCCCCTCTGCGTGCTCTTCCCGTACCGCTCGCTGGCGTAGAATCGTGCAATCGAGCGGCATGCGAACGGGTGCGGATCGTGATCCCTCAGCGCCAGGCTCGGGCAGCCTCACCGGGCTTCTCATCCGCCTGGCCGCGGCGGCAGTTTTCCTGGCCGGAGCGCTGTCTGCGGGCGCCCGGGCCGTCGGCGCCCGGCCGGCCGACGGGGCGGCGCCGGCCGGCGATGCCGGGGCCGGGCCGGCGGTGCGGCTGCTGCCGCCGGTCGAGGCGGCGCTCAGCGGGCGGGTCCGGCTGCGGACGGTGATCGGGCCGGAGCCGGTCGCGCGGGTCGTCTTTGTGCTGGACGACGCGGTCACGGTGGTCGACGAGCGGCCGCCGTTCGAGGCGCTGATCGACCTCGGGCCGCGGCCGCGGGAAGCGGAGGTCGAAGTCGAGGCCTACGACGCGGACGGCCGGCTGCTGGGAGGCGACCGGCTGCTCCTCGACCCGGCGGCCCGAGACCCCGAGGTGCGGATCGCGTCGCTGGTCGCCGACTCGGAACGAAGCCGGATGGAGCTGACCGCCGAGCTGGCGCTGCCGGCCGCAGAGGCGCTCGACCGGCTCGAGGTCTATTGGCGGCGGGAGCTGGTGGCGACCCTCCACGAGCCCCCCTACCGGGTCGTTTTCGACGACGCCCCGGACGCCGGCCCGGGCGTGGACGGCGACCGCTTCGCGCAGGTGGTGGCCCACACCCGTGCGGGTGGGATCTTGGAGACGGTCGCGCTGCCCGCGGATCTGGGGCCGGTAGAGGCGATCGACGTCCGGCTGGTCGAGGTGCTGGCCTTGATCGACGGCGGCGTCCGCGGCCCGCCGGAGCTGGACCGCGGCGACTTCCGCGTCCGATACGGCGGCGAGCGGTTGGCGCTGGAGCAGTTCGCGCCGCCCCAGGAGCTGCCGCTCGAGCTGGGCCTGGTGGTCGACGCCTCGGAGAGCATGACCCTCTGGCTCGAAGTGCTGCGCGAGAGCGCGGCCGGTCTGCTGCGGGGGACCATCGGTCCCGCCGACCGCGCCTTCCTGGTCGAGTTCGACACCCGGCCCCGGCTGCTCGAGGCGGCGACCGGGAACGTCGAGCTGCTGACCTCGCGGCTCGAGGCCCTCGAGCCGCAAGGCGACACTGCGCTCCACGACGCCGTGCTGTTCGCGCTTCTGCAGTTCGAGCGGCAGGGGCGGCGGGCGCTGGTGGTGATCACCGACGGCCTCGAGTACCGCAGCCACAACGCGCTGGGGACCTGCCTGGAGCAGGCCCGCGCCCTCGGCGTGCCGGTCTACTTCCTGATCACCGGCAGCCAGCTCAACGAGCACCGCAGCCCGCAGAACCGGCTGCTCGGCCTGCTCGCCGCCAGGAGCGGCGGTAGCCTTCACTATCTGCCCCGGCCGGCCGCTGCGGAGGCCCTGATCGCCCGGCTGCAGCGCGAGCTCGCCAACCAGTACCTGCTCGCCTTCTCGACCGACCGGGCGCTCAGCGGCGACGAGCTGCGCGCCCTCGAGGTCGACGCCCCGGGCCGCCGCCTCCGGGTCCGCGCCCTGCCCCGCGCCGACGGCGGGCGCTGAGGGCGGTGATACGATCGCGGCCGCTTGGGGCCGCGATTCCGGGCGCGGCCGCGCCCGCCGCGCAACCGCCCGCTTGGGGAGCCCGACGGGCGGGAGACTCCGGCCGGCAGATCCCGTGAAGCCCGCCCCGTTCCTCTACGCCGCCCCCGACACGCTCGACGAGGCGCTGGCGCTGCTCGCCGAGCACGGCGACGAGGCCAAGCCGCTGGCCGGCGGCCAGAGCCTGGTGCCGATGATGAACTTCCGGCTGGCGCGGCCGGCGGTGCTGGTCGACCTCAACCGGCTGGGCGAGCTGGAGTTCGTGCGGCGCGGCGAGGACGGCGGGCTGCGGCTGGGGGCGATGACCCGCCAGGCGCGGCTCGAGCGCGACCGGGAGGTGGCGGCGGCCAGCCCGCTGCTCGCCGAGACGGTGCCCTACGTCGCCCATCCCCAGATCCGCAACCGCGGCACGGTGGGCGGCAGCCTGGCCCACGCCGACCCGGCCGCCGAGCTGCCGGTGGTGGCGGTGGCGCTGCGCGCCCGGCTGCGGCTGGTCAAGGCCGGCGGCGAGCGCTGGGTCGAGGCGCGCGAGTTCTTCCGCGGGCTGCTGACCACCGCCCTCGAGCCCGGCGAGCTGGTGGCCGAAATGGCCCTGTCGCCGGCCGCGCCCCGCACCGGCTGGTCGTTCCTCGAGGTCGCCCGCCGCCACGGCGACTACGCGCAGGCGGGGGTCGCCGCCGTCGTGGTGCTGGACGAAGACGGCGGGTGCCGCGAGGCGCGGCTCGTCTACCTGAGCGTCGGCGAGGTGCCGCTCGAGGCGGTCGAGGCGGGCCGCCTGCTGGTCGAGCGCGGTCTCACCGGCGAGGCGATCGACGAGGCGGCGCGGCACGCCGCCGAAAGCGAGATCGAGCCCACGGGCGACATCCACGCCAGCGCCGCCTTCAAGCGCCACCTGGCGCGGGTGCTCACCGGACGGGCGCTCCGCGTCGCGCGAGAGCGGGCCGGCAACGGCGGCGCGGCGGCGGGGAGCGGCGGATGAGCGAGCCGCGCCCGGCAGCCTCCTCACCGACCGCCCTCCGGGAGGTGACCGTCGAGGTCAACGGTGTCCGCTACAGCCGCGAGGTCGAGACGCGGCTGCTGCTCAGCGACTTCCTGCGCCGCGACCTGGGACTCACCGGCACCCACGTGGGCTGCGAGCACGGGGTCTGCGGCGCCTGCACGGTGCTCTTCGACGGCGAGCCGGTGCGCTCCTGCCTGATGCTGGCGGTGCAGGCCGACGGCCACCGGCTGCGGACCGTCGAGGGCCTCGCCCCTGGGCCGGAGCAGCTCCATCCGCTGCAGCAGGCCTTTCGCCAGGCCCACGCCCTGCAGTGCGGGTTCTGCACGGCCGGCATCCTGATGACGCTGGTGGCCTTCCTCGAGCGCCGGCCGGATCCCGACGAGGCCGAGATCCGGCGCGCCCTGTCGGGCAACCTCTGCCGCTGCACCGGCTACCAGCACATCGTCGACGCGGTGCGGCTGGTGGCCGCCGGCCCGCCGGAGGGCTAGGGGTGCCGGCGGCGCCGCCCGCCCCGGGCACCGGCGAGAGCGAGCTGCTCGCCTACCTCGAACGGCTCGAGGAGCGCTTCGCGAGCCGCGATCCCGAGCTGCGCGCCTTCCTCCCCGAGCCGGGCCGCTTCGACCGGCTCCGCGCCGAGGCGAGGCGGCGGTTCGAGCGGTTCCCCGACCCGGCGGCGCGGCCGCCGCTGTTCGGGGTGCCGGTGGGCGTCAAGGACATCTTCCACGTCGACGGCTTCCCCACCGCGGCCGGCTCGCGGCTGCCGCCCGAAGAGCTGGCCGGGCCACAGGCGGGCTGCGTCACCCGGCTGCTCGCCGCCGGGGCGCTGATCGCCGGCAAGACGGCGACCACCGAGTTCGCCTATTTCGCCCCCGGGCCCACCCGCAACCCGCGCCACCCCGGCCACACCCCCGGTGGCTCGAGCAGCGGCTCGGCCGCGGCGGTCGGGGCCGGCCTCTGCCCGCTGGCGCTCGGCACCCAGACCATCGGCTCGATCTGCCGTCCCGCCGCCTACTGCGGGGTAGTGGGCTTCAAGCCCACCTACGGGCGGGTGCCGCTCGACGGCGTGGTGCCGCTGGCGCCGTCGCTGGACCACGTCGGGGTGCTGGCGGCGAGCGCGGAGCTGGCGGCCAGGGCGGCCGCCGTGCTGTGCGACGGCTGGCGGCGGGTCAGGCCCGGCAGCCTGACGGGTGGGACCGCCGGTGCGGCGGGGGATTCCACCGCGCGCTCCCCGGCGTTACCGGTGCTCGGCGTCCCGGAGGGTCCCTACCTGGAGCGCGCCGAGCCCGCGGGACGCCGTGGCTTCGAGGCCGCCTGCGAGCGCCTGGCTGCGGCCGGCTGGAAGGTCCGCCGGATCCCCGCGCTCGACGATTTCGAGGCCATCGAGAGGCGCCACCGCCGGCTCGTCGCCGCCGAGGCGGCGGCGGTCCACGCCGACTGGTTCGCCCGCTACGGTGACCGCTACCACCCCAAGACCCGCGAGCTGCTGGAGGCCGGCCGAGGGGTGAAGCCCGAGCAACTGGCGGCGGACCTGGCCGGCCGCGAGGAGCTGCGCCGCCGGCTCGAGACGCAGATGACCGCCGAGGGCATCGACCTCTGGGTCTCGCCGGCCGCCCCGGGGCCGCCCCCGGCCGGGCTGGACGGCACCGGCGACCCGGTGATGAACCTGCCCTGGACCTACGCCGGGATGCCGGCGGCCAGCCTGCCGGCCGGCCGGAGTCGCTCGGGTCTGCCGCTGGGTCTCCAGCTCGCCGGCCGCCGGGACGCCGACGAGCAGCTCCTGGCCTGGGCCGCCGAGCTCGAGCCGGTGCTGGCGGAGATTGCCGGGGGGGCGGCGCCGGGATGACCGTGCTGCGCCTCGAGGTGCGCCGCGGCAGCTACGCCGACTCCATCGTGCTGATGGAGCTGCAGGCGACCCTCGCGGAGCTGCCCGGGGTGGAGGAGGCTGGAGCGGTGATGGCCAGCCCGGCCAACCTGGAGCTGCTCCGCGACCGCGGGCTGCTGGGAGCTCCGCCCGAGGCCGGACCCGAGGACCTGGTCCTGGCAATCCGAGCCGAGAGCGCCGAAGCCGCCGGCGCCGCGCTGGCCGAGGCCGCCGAGCTGCTGCGCCGGCCGCGCGGCGGCACTGAGGGCGCCTTCCGCCCGCGCAGTCTGGCCGCCGCCGTCCGCGCCCTGCCGGCGGCCGCCTGGGTGGCGGTGTCGGTGCCGGGGCGATGGGCGACGCGGGTCGCCCGCGAGGCCCTCGAGCTGGGCCGGAACGTCTTTCTCTACAGCGACAACGTCGCCCTCGAGGACGAGGTGGCGCTCAAGGACGAGGCCGCGCGGCGCGGCCTCCTGGTGATGGGGCCGGACTGCGGCACCGCCGTCGTCTGCGGCGTCGGGCTGGGCTTCGCCAACCGGGTGCGGCGCGGCGAAATCGGTCTGGTCGCCGCCTCGGGCACGGGTCTGCAGGTGGTCGCCAGCAGCGTCCACCAGCTTGGCGGCGGCATCTCGTGCGCCCTGGGCACCGGCGGCCGCGACCTCGGCGAGGCGGTGGCCGCACGCAGCGCTCTCCGGGCCCTCGACCTGCTAGCCCGCGACCCTGACACCCGGGTGATCGTGCTGCTCGGCAAGCCCCCGGCCCCCGCACCCGCCCGTCGTCTGCTGGCCGCCGCCGCCGCGGCCGGCAAGCCGGTGGTGGTCTGGTTCCAGGGCTACGCCCCGCCCGGCGACGGCGCCGGCGCGGTCCGCTTCGCCGCCGGCCCGGAGTCTGCGGCCGAGCGGGCGGTGGCGCTGGCGGCCGCCGGCGGCCGGCCCGACGAGATGGCGGACGCCCCGCCCGAGCGCGCCGTCTCCGGCTCGGCCGTCCGCGGCCTTTTCGCCGGCGGCACCCTGGCCCTCGAGGCGGCCCGTACCCTGACGGCTCTCCTGGGCCCCGTGAGCGGCAACGTCACGACGCCTCCCGAAACGCCTGGCACCCCTCCCGGCACCCCTCCCGTAACCTCTTCCGTAATCTCCTCTCACGAAACGGCTGGCACCTCTTCCTCTTCCACCTCTTCCGTAATCTCACCCGTAATCTCGGCTCGCGAAAAGGGTGGCACCTCGCGGGGAGGGGGGCATTCGGTGGTCGATCTGGGGGCCGACGAGTACACCGTGGGGCGGCTGCATCCGATGCTGGACCCGGCGCCACGGGCCGAGATGATGCGGCGCGAGGCGGCCGATCCCGGGGTCGGCACCCTGTTGCTCGACCTGGTGCTGGGCGACGGCTCGCATCCCGATCCGGCGGCGGTGCTGGCGCCGGCGGTGGCAGCGGCGGGGCGGCCGGGGCTGGAGATCGTCTTCGCGCTGGTGGGCACCGACGAGGACCCGCAGGGGCTGGAGGTGCAGGCCGAGCGGCTGACCAAGGCCGGCGCGGTGGTCTGCCGCTCGCTGCCGGCGGCGCTGGGCCGGGTCGTGGCGCGCCACGCCGAGCCGCCCGCCGCGGTCGGGCCACCCGTGCCGCTCGAGGCGCTGACTGCTCCCCCGGCGGTGATCAACGTCGGGCTGGAGAGCTTCGCCGCCAGCCTCGCCAGGCAGGGGGCCGAGGTGGTCCACGTCGAATGGCAGCCACCGGCCGGCGGCGACGCCCGGCTGCTGGCCATCCTCGAGAAGATGAAGGGCTGAACGGCGGGACCGCGGGACGGAGGGAGCCAAGCGATGGGCCGGATCGACGACGCCAACCGGCAGGCCGTGGAGCGGATGACGGCCGCGCGGCCGGTGCTGCGCACGGTGGCGGCCGCGCGGGAGGCGATCGCCGGCCTCGCCGCGGGACGCCGGCTGCTCCACGCCGGGCCGCCGATCGGCTGGGAGCGGATGTCGGGGCCGCTCCGCGGGGCGGTGATCGGCGCCCTGCTCTACGAGGGCTGGGCCGGCGACGAGGCGGCGGCGACCGCCCTGGCGGCCAGCGGCGAGGTCGCCTTCGAGCCCTGTCACCACCACCGCGCGGTGGGGCCGATGGCGGGGGTGATCTCGCCCTCGATGGCGGTCTACGTGGTCGAGGACGCGACCGGGGGCGGCCGCACCTTCTCGGGTCTCAACGAGGGCTACGGCAAGGTGCTCCGCTACGGCGCCTACGCGCCGGCGGTGCTCGAGAAGCTGCGCTGGATGAACGAGGAGATGGCGCCGCTGCTGGCGGCGGCGCTCGAGGACGGCGAGGGGCTCGACCTCAGGGCGCTGGTGGCCGAAGCCCTCCACATGGGCGACGAGGGCCACAACCGCAACAAGGCGGGCTCGCTGCTGATGACCCGCTGGCTGGCGCCGCGGGTGGTGCGGGCGGCCAGCGACCAGGCGATGGCCGCCAGGGTACTCGATTTTCTGGGCGACAACGCGCTGTCGGTGCTCAACCCGGTGATGGCGGCTTGCAAGGCGATGGCCGACGCCGCCCACGGCGTCGAGCACAGCACCCTGGTGACCGCGATGGCGCGTAACGGCACCGACTTCGGCATCCGGCTGAGCGGGCTGGGGGACGACTGGTTCACCTGCCCGGCCCCGGTGCCCGAGGGGCTCTACTTCCCGGGCCACTCGGCGGCCGACGCCAACCCCGACATCGGCGACTCGACGATCACCGAGACCGCCGGCATCGGCGCCTTTGCCATGGCCGCGGCGCCGGCCATCGTCACCTTCGTCTCCGGCACGCCCCGCGACGCGCTCGAAGCCACCCTCGAGATGTACGAGATCACCGTCGCCGAGCACCCGCAATTCACGATCCCGGCGCTCGACTTCCGGGGCACGCCGGTGGGGATCGACCTGCGCAAGGTCGTCGAGCTGGGCATCACCCCGCGCATCAACACCGGCATCGCCCACCGCGAGGCCGGGGTGGGCCAGATCGGCGCCGGTCTGGTGCGGCCGCCGCTGACGGTCTTCGAGCAGGCGCTCATGGCCTGGGCCGAGCGCCAGGGGCTGTGAGCCGCCCGCTCGGATAGAGTAACGATGGCCGCCGAGGCGGCCGCTTCTCCGATCCCGTCAACCCCCGACCCACCCGCCGCGGGAGGCACCGCATGTACGTCCCCTACGACATGAGCAAGGTCCGCATCCTGGACCTGTCGCAGAACTTCAGCATGAACTCGCCGTCCTTCGCCTTCTACGAGGGGCCGACCGTCAAGTGGGTCAAGCGCCTCGCCTTCGAGGGAGTCAACGCCCAGCTCATCTCTAGCACCAACCACATCGCCACCCACCTCGACTCGCCCTGCCACTTCTACGACCCGGGCTCGGACATCGCCGGCATCCCCATCGAGACCCTGATGGGCCCGGCCTGCGTGGTCGACGTCAGCCAGTTCGGGATCGGCGACTACCAGATCTACGGCCCCGAGCAGTTCGAGCAGTGGGAGAAGAAGACCGGCATCACCATCGAGCGCGGCGACATCCTGATCATCCACACCGGCTACCATCACTACTACAACGAGGACTGGTACAAGGTCCACAACGACGAGCTGCCCGACCTGCCGCGCTGCTTCTTGAAGCACCCCGGCCCGCGGAGCGAGTTCTGCGACTGGATCCTCGACCGCGGCATCCGCTGGCTGGGGGTCGACTGCATCGCCGCCGACCACCCCTTCAACACCAACGTCCGCAAGGCGCGGCCCGACCTGGTCCCCGAGGTCGAGGCCGCCCTCGGCATGTCGCTGGACGAGGCCTTCCCGTGGCCCGAGGACTACCAGTGCATGCACGTCAAGCTCTTCCCGCACGGCGTCTTCCACGCCGAGAACGTGGGCGGCATGATCGACGAGGTGCTGGACCAGAAGGTGTGGATCGGCTGCTTCCCCTTCCGCTTCAAGGGCGGCGAGGCCGCCTTCGCCCGCATCGTCGCCTTCGTCGAGGAGCAGGAGCGGTAGGCCGGCGTGTCGACCCGCGTCTTCGGGCAGCGCATCCCGCGCAACGAGGACCCCCGGCTGCTGACCGGGGAGGCGTTGTTCGTGGACGACGTCGAGCTGCCGGGGATGCTGCACGCGGCCTTCGTCCGCAGTCCCTACGCCCACGCCCGCATCCGCTCGATCGACGTCTCGGCGGCGCTCGCCCGCCCCGGGGTGGCGGCGGTCTACACCGCCGCCGACCTCGGCGACTACTGGCGGCCCGGGCCGCTGCTGGTGTCGCCGCCGCCGATCGAGCGCTGCCGCTTCCACCAGCGCACCCAGGTGCCGCTGGCCCGCGACAAGGTCCGCCACCTCGGCGAGGCGGTGGCGCTGGTGGTGGCCGACAGCCGCTACCTGGCCGAGGACGCCCGCGAGGAGGTGGTGGTGGACTACGAGCCGCTGCCGGCAGTGGTCGGCCTGGAGGCGGCGCTCGAGGACGGTGCCACCCGCGTCCACGACGACCTCGAGGACAACGTGGCCGCCCACGTCATCCAGGAGAAGGGTGACTGGGAAGCGGCCCGCGCCGCCGCCGAGCTGGTGGTCGCGCGCCGCTTCGTCTACGACCGCGGCACCGCCGCCGCCATGGAGAACCGCGGTGTGGTGGCCGACTGGGACCGCCGCGCGCGGCGGCTGACGGTCTGGGACACCACCCAGGCCCCGATCCCGATCCGCAACGGGCTGGCCGCCATGCTGGGGCTGGCCGAGAGCCAGGTGCGCGTGGTGGCGCCGTTCATCGGCGGCGGCTTCGGCCCCAAGATCATGATGTTCTACCCCGAGGAGGTGGCGATCCCCTGGGTGGCGCTCCAGCTCTCCCGCCCGGTGAAGTGGATCGAGGACCGCGAGGAGAATTTCTTCGCCACCACCCAGGAGCGCGCCCAGATCCACGACGCCGAGATGGCGCTGACCGCCGACGGCAGGATCCTCGGGGTCAAGGACGTCTTCCTCCACGACACCGGGGCCTACGACCCCTACGGGCTGACCGTCCCCATCAACAGCCAGTGCACGCTGCTCGGCTGCTACGACGTGCCCGCCTACTACAGCGAGTTCACCGCCGTCTTCACCACCAAGCCGATCGTCACCCCCTACCGCGGCGCCGGCCGCCAGCACGGCGTCTTCGTGATGGAGCGGCTGCTGGACCTGGCCGGCCGCGAGCTGGGGATCGAAGGCCCCGAGATCCGCCGGCGCAACTTCCTCCCCCCCGACGCCTTCCCCCACGACCACCAGATCATCTACCAGGACTTCGCGCCGCTGGTCTACGACAGCGGCGACTACGAGCCGGTGCTCGACCGGGCGCTGGAGATGATCGGCTACCGCGAGTTCCGCGAGCAGACGCAGCCGCGGCTGCGGGCCGCGGGCCGCCGGGTCGGCATCGGGCTGGTGGCCTACGTAGAGGGCACCGGAATCGGCCCCTACGAGGGGGCGCGGGTGCAGGTCCAGGCCGGCGGCCGGGTCAGCGTGGCGACCGGCATCGGCACCCAGGGGCAGGGGCACATGACCTCCTTCGCCCAGATCGTCGCCGAGCAGCTCGGGGTGGCGGTGGACGCGGTCGACGTCGTCACCGGCGACACCGATCAGTTCCACTGGGGGGCCGGCACCTTCGCCAGCCGCGGCGCGGTGGTGGCCGGCAACGCCATCCACGCCGCCGCCCGCCGAGTCCGCGCCAAGATCCTGGCTCACGCGGCGCGCGCTCTGGAGGTGGCCGAGGAGGACCTCGAGCTGGCCGAGGGCGTGGTACGGGTCAAGGGAGTCCCGGGGAGCGCCATCCCGCTCGGCGAGCTGGCGACCCGCGCCAACCCGATGCGTGGCGCCGTCGAGCCGGGGACCGAGCCCGGTCTCGAGGCCACCGACTACTTCGGCCCCGAGCGCGGCGCCACCGCCAGCGGCGTCCACGCCATGGTCGTCGAGGTCGACCCCGAGACCCTGCAGGTCGAGGTCCAGCGCTACGTCGTGGTCCACGACTGCGGGCGGGTGATCAACCCGCTGATCCTCGACGGCCAGATCCACGGCGGGGTGGCCCAGGGCCTGGGCAACGCCTTCTACGAGCAGCTGGTCTACGACGAGGGCGGCCAGCTACTCAACGCCTCGTTCATGGACTACCTGCTGCCCACCTCGCTCGACGTGCCGCGGGTCGAGACCGGCCACCGCGAGACCCCCTCGCCGCTCAACGAGCTGGGCGTCAAGGGCGCCGGCGAGGCCGGCGCCATCCCGGTCGCTCCGCTCTTCGCCCAGGCCGTCGAAGACGCCCTCGCCGAGCCCGAGTTCGAGATCCTGGAGATACCGCTCTCCCCCTCCCGCCTCTGGGAGCTCTGGCGCCGGCACCGCGAAGAGCGGTGACGGGATATTCTCGTTCCGGAGCCAGGTAGGACATGAAGCGGCCGGCCGGTGTAACGGCGGCTGGAGATTCCACGCCCGTGTATCCGACTGGCGATCTGCCGGCAGGGTGATGACCACCGCTGCCGGGGCGTTCTCGACTGGGAGGCACCGATCCATGAACACGCGACCCGTCCCGACCAACCGCTGGCTCCTCTTCGTCCTCGCCGCCGGCGCCCTCACGCTCGGCTCCTGCGGTAGCTGCATCCCCCAGACCCCGATCGAGACCGCCCTCGACCTCGTCGAGAGGGCGATCATCGACCTGCGCGACGCCTCGGCCGACTGGCAGCAGGTGCTCCGCGACCTGCAGGCAGAGCTCGCCGAGACCGCGCAGAGCACGGTCCGCAACGAGGTCGACCAGGTGGTCCAGCGCGCCTTCGCCGGGGCGCAGGTCGGCGTCTTCTGCACCGTCGACTTCATTCGCGACCGCACCGGCCAGTGGCTGCAGGAGGTGGTCGACCGGCTTCGCAACCGCCAGGCCCGGGCACCGGCACCCAAGATCTGCCGGGTGATCCCCAACAGCGTCAACGGCAACGTCGACCCGGCGCGCCGCTACCAGATCGACGTGGTGGGCTACGACATGGACTCGCTCCGCGCCGAGGACAAGCTGCAGCTGTTTCTGATCAACGAGGGCCAGAGCCCCCGCGACGTGACTGGCAGCCTGTCGATCGTCACCCACTACGAGGCGACCATCAACCTGGGCGCCACCGGGGTGCCGCTGACCACCGCCTCGCGGCGCCTCGAGCTTCGCCATCCGCGGATGCTGACCTCCAACATCGCCGTCATCCATCCCCAGCCGCCACCGCCGCGGGTGGTCGACGTCCAGCTCGGCACCCGCGACTTCGACCCGCCCAAGGCGCCGGGCTCGGGCGACCGCGAGTTCAAGAGCCACGGCCCCTGCGTCACCACCAAGGCGGAGCTGCGGAACAACGGCGGCCGGATCGAAAGCCGCGTCTTCATGGACGCCTACGAGTGCCACTCCGACTTCCGCTCCCAGAGCGACCACACCCGGGCCACCGGCTGGTCGAGCTGGGAGCCGGCGCCGCCCTTCGAGCCCGGCACGCGGATCCTGGAGATCGTCTCGCCGACCTCCTCGGAGGCGCCCCGTTATCGCGACACCTCGCACGGTCCGGTGACCAAGCAGATGGGCCTCGGCGACCTGGTCAAGAGCTACACCACGATCGGCGACACCGGCGGCGACGACGTCGGCAGCGGCACCTCGGTCCAGGTCCAGTTCAACACCGTCAAGGTCAGGGTCCAGCCGCCGGCCCCTCAGGGCTTCGTCACCGTCGACGCCTTCAACGCCACCAAGCGCGCCGAGCTCGCCGAGCTGGGCACCACCTTCGTACCCCGCAGCCTGGCGGACGCCCCGATCGTGCTGAACCCGAACTAGGCCTCTGCCTCCGGGCACCGCTCGGGCGGGCGGGCGTCTGGAGCCCGGTGTAAGCTCGCCGCGATCTGCCACGGTGGCCGCCCACGCGCCGCGGGCGCCTGACCGTCCTTTATGACGCCGCCCGCCGAGCCCGTCGTCGCCGTCCTGCTGTTCGGGTCGCTGGCGGCGGTGCTGGCGGCGGCCGGCGCGCTGCCCTACGCCGGCGGGCGGCGGCCGGCGGCGGCCTGGGTGGGGGGCGCTTACGCGGTGGCCAGCGGGCTGATGCTGGGGGCCGGGCACCTGCTGATGAGCCACGGGCTGGAGACCGCCGGCGCCACGCTGGTGGCGGGGGCGGGGGCGGGGGTGCTCTACAGCCACGGCATCCAGCGCTACTCGGGGACCCAGGGGCTCGACCACTCGCCGGGCGGCGAGCTGGCCGCCGGCTTCGGCTACAAGGTGATCCTCGAGAACACCCTGCACTCGGCCTCCGAGGGCGTGGCGATCGGGGTCGCCATGGTGCTCGACCTGCGGCTGGGGATCTTCATGGCCCTGGCCCTGGCGGTCCACAACGTCGGCGAGGCGATGGCGCTCACCGACGTGCTCACCCGGCGCGGCATGAACGCCCGCGAGGCGGCCGGGCTGTGCGTCGCCACCAACGTCACCCAGCCGCTGCTGGCGCTGGCGGTCTTCGCGCTGAGCCCGCTGCTGGCCGGTCTGCTGCCGGCCGCGCTCGGCTTCGCCGCCGGCTCGCTGGTCTTCCTGGTGCTGACCGAGCTGCTCCCCGGCTCGTACAAGCGCGCCGCCCACGGGCTGGTGGCGCTGCTGGTCAGCGTCGCCGCCGGCACCGTGCTGCTGCTGGAGGACGTCTTCCTGTGAGCCCGCGCCGCCGGCAAAGGGCGAGGATCGAGCGCTCGCGCTGGACGGACCTGCCGCGAGGCCGCGCGTGAGCACCGCCGAGCAGGCGGCGATGGTGGCCCTCTACGGGCTGATCACCGCGCTGGCCACCGGGCTGGGGGCGGTGCCCTTCGCCTTCATGCGGCGGGTGTCGCAGCGCAACGTGGCGCTCGCCAACTGTCTGGCCTCGGGGCTGATGCTGGGCGCCAGCTCCGGGCTGCTGCTCGAGGGCGCCCGCTACGGCACCCCGCAGACGGTGGTGGGCGCCGCCCTGGGGGTGGTCTTCATCGCCTTCGGCGAACGCTTCCTGTCCGGTCGCGAGATCGAGTTCGGGGCGCTGCGCGGCGCCGGCGCCCGCCAGACGCTGCTCATCCTGGCGGTGATGACGATGCACTCCTTCTCCGAGGGGGTGGCGGTGGGGGTGGCCTTCGGCGGCGGCGCCAAGCTGGCAGCGCTGATCACCATCGCCATCGCCATCCACAACGTCCCCGAGGGGCTGGCGATCAGCGCCGTCATGCGCCCCAAGGGCGCCTCGATCGCCGCCTGCGCCGGCTGGAGCGTCTTCTCCTCGCTCCCCCAACCGCTGATGGCGGTGCCCGCCTTCCTTTTCGTCGACGCCTTCCGCCCGCTGCTGCCCTACGGCCTCGGCTTCGCCGCCGGGGCGATGATCTTCATGGTCTTCCTCGAGCTGCTGCCCGAGGCCTACGAAGGGGCGGGCCAGACCGCGGTCGGGCTGTGGGTGAGCGGCGCCCTGGGGGCGATGATCCTCTTCCAGCGCTACCTGTGACGGCCGACGACCGCCAACCCCCGAAGCTCACCCCGCACGTCGTCTTCGACGTCGAGGACCGGCCGCCGCTGCGCCAGGCGGTGCCGCTCGGCGTCCAGCACGTGCTGGCGATGATCCTCGGCAACATCACCCCGCCGCTGCTGATCACCGGCGCCCTGGGGATGCCGCCTTCCGAGGTGGCGCTGGTGCTCCAGGCGGTGCTGCTGATGGCGGGGCTCGCCACCCTGGTCCAGGCCTACCCCGTGGGGCCGGTGGGCGGCCGCCTCCCGGTGGTGATGGGGACCAGCGTGGCCTTCGTCGGGGCGTCGATCGGCATCGGCCGCAGCTACGGCCTGGCGGCGGTCTTCGGCGCCTGTCTCGCCGCCTGTCTGGTGGAGGTGGTGGTGGGCTTCTCGATCACCCGGCTCAGGCGGCTGTTCCCGCCGCTGGTCAACGGCATCGTGGTGATGCTGATCGGGCTCACCCTGATCCCGGTGGGGATGGACTACGCGGCCGGCGGCAAGGGCGCCGCCGACTACGGCTCGCTGCGCAACCTGGCGATCGCCGCCGTGGTCTTCCTGGTCACCCTCTTGGTCAACCAGTACGGGAGCGGCTTCCTGGCCTACGCCAGCCTGCTGCTCGGGGTGGTGGTGGGCTACCTGCTGGCGCTGGCCGGCGGCGGCGTCGAGCTGGCGCCGGTCGGTGAGGCCGCCTGGCTGGCCCTGCCCCGCCCGCTGGCCTTCGGGCTCGAGCTGCGCTGGGCGGCGATCCTGGTGATGTCCTTCATCTACGTGATCTCCACCATGGAGACCATCGGCGACATCTCGGGCACCCTGGCCGCCGCCGGCCGCGAGCCCCGCGACGACGAGCTCAAGGGCGCTCTGGTCGCCGACGGGGTGATGAGCGGGCTGGCGGCGCTGATGAGCGCCTTCCCCAACACCTCCTACTCGCAGAACGTGGGGCTGATCAACTTTACCGGCGTGCTCAGCCGCCACGTCACCGGCATCGGCGGCCTGCTGCTGGTGGTCCTCGGTCTGGTGCCCAAGGTGGCGGCGCTGTTCGCCACCGTGCCGGCGGCGGTGATCGGCGGCGGCGGGCTGATCATGTTCGCGATGATCTTCTCGAGCGGCGCCGCCATCGTCCACCGCGGCGTTCAGCTCACCCGCCGCAACCTGGTCATCCTGGCGGTGGCCGTGGGCCTCGGCCTCGGCGTCGAGCTGCGCCCCGCCGCCCTGGCGCTGCTCCCCGAAGGTCTGCGCACCCTCCTCGGCTCGGGCCTCATCACCGGCGGCCTTGCCGCCCTGCTCCTCAACCTGGTCCTGCCGGAGCGCGAGCCCCGGCCGCCAGCACCGATTCGCCCCTCGGACCGGGCGTAGAATCCGGGACGGTGGCGGTCCTGCGGTCCATCGGCAAGTACGAGATCCTCGAGCAGATCGGGCAGGGCGGCTTCGCCGCCGTCTACAAGGCGCGCGACCCGTTCATCAAGCGCCTGGTGGCGATCAAGCTGTGCCTCGCCGACGACGGGGACCTGCGCCGCCGCTTCTTCCACGAAGCCGAGATCGCCGGCAACCTCCATCACCCCAACATCGTCACCGTCTTCGAGTGCGGACTCGAGGAGGGCGCCCCCTACCTGGTCCAGGAGTACGTGGCCGGCAGCGACCTGGGCCGGGTGATCCGCGAGCGGGCGCCGCTCGGCGAGGTCGACAAGCTCGAGTCCCTGATGCAGGTGGCGCGGGCGCTCCACTACGCCCACTCCAAGGGGGTGCTCCACCGCGACGTCAAGCCGCAGAACGTGCTGGTGCCCGACCAGGGCGGCGGCGTCAAGCTGATGGACTTTGGGATCGCCACCCTCAAGGCGGTCCACACCCGACTGACGCGGGCCGGGACCATCCTCGGCACCGCCAGCTACCTGGCGCCGGAGCAGCTCCTCGGCCAGGAGCCCGACCGCCGGGTGGACCTCTTCTCGTTCGGCGTCCTGGCCTACGAGCTACTGAGCTACGAGAAGCCCTTCGGCGGTGGCAGCTTCGAGGAGGTGAGCCGCGAGATCGTGCGCTGCGACCCGCCGCCCGTCGAGGAGCGCTGGCCCGACTGCCCGGCCGACCTCGCCGCCGTGGTCCACCGCTGTCTGCGCAAGGACCCCGACGAGCGCTACGCCTCGTTCGAGGAGCTGCTGCCCGAGCTCAACGCCGTCCTGGTGCGGGTGCGTCCCGAGCGGCGCAAGACGCCGCGGGTGGCCGTGGGGGCGCCCCCGCCCGGAGAGACGCCCGCGGGACAGGCGGGGCCGGAGACCGCGGCGCCCGCGGGCGGGGTTGGCGAGACCGGCGCGCCCCGCCCCCGCTCGGCGCGCCCAGACGCGCCGCGGCCGGGCCCGGCTGCGGTGGCGGAAGATCCAGGTAGCGACGCGACCTCGTCGGCCCCGGCCTCGCCGGCGGCGGCACCGCCCGGCCGGGCTCCCGGGGTTCGCGGTGGGCAGCGGCGGAGCGCCGGGCGCCAGCGCGCGGCGGCGATCGCCGTCGCCGCGCTGGCGCTCGCGGTGCTGGGCACCTGGTGGCTGGTCCGGGGCCGTTCCGGCGCGGCGCCGCCCGGCCCGCCCGCGCTGCTGCGGATCGACGCCTCGCCGTGGGCGGCAGTCACGCGGATCGTCGATGGCGGCGGCCGCGAGGTCCCGCTGCCCGCCGGAGCGACCACGCCGCTGGCGCTCGAGGTGCACGCGGGCCGCTACCGGGTCTCGGTGGCTCATCCCGACTCCGGCCGTAGCGGCGAGTGCGCGGTGGTGGTCGGGGCGGCGACCGGGGGCAGGTGCCACATCGAGCTGGCGACGCTCGACGCCGTCGACTACTTCAAGCAGGCGGGCTGGTGGCGGTGACGCGCCGATCTCCTCGCCGGCTTCGACGTCGCACCTCGGGTCGCTCTCGCGGGCGCTACCCGCTCGCCACCGCCTTGGTGTGCCTCCACGGCGCCGCGCTGTGGCTCGCCGCCGCGGCGCTCTCGGCCGACGCCCGCGCCAGCTACCGGCAGGGGCTCGAGGAGCTGGAGCGCGGCGCCTGGCGGGCGGCGGCCGAGAGCCTGCGCGAAGCGATCGCCGAACGCCCGGAGGAGAGCGTCGGCGCCTTCCGCAGCTACCTGCCGCACTACTACCTGGGGCTGGCCCTCTCCGAGGCCGGAGACTGCCAGGGCGCGCTCGCCGCGTGGAGCGAGTCCGAGCGTCAGGGAGAGGTGTCCGAGACGCCGCTGATCCACGAGCTGACCGCCAACCGCGTACGCTGCCATGAGCTCCAGGCCGAGGTGACCGGCGCCGAGGGCGAGGGGCCGGACCCCGTCGCCGCCGCGGCGCAGGCGACGGCAGAGCGGCTGCGCGAGGCCCGCGAGCTGATCGCGGAGACCTCCTACCTGGAGCCGTTTCCCCCCCGGCTCGGTGAGAGCCTCCGCCTGGTCGAGGAGCTGACCACCGCACTCGAGTCGGCCGATCCGGCCGACGCCGCCGGCCGCACGGCGCTCGAGCGGCGACTCGACGCGGCGCTGGAGGAGCTGCGCGAGACCGCCGCCGGACCACCGCCGCTGTTGAGGGCGGCGGCCGAGGCCTACCTGGGTGGAGCCTACGCCGAGGTCGAGACGCTGTTGGCCGGCGAGCCCCTCGAGGCGCCCCGCGTGGCGGCCCACGCGCGGCTCTTGCGCGCCGCCTCGCACTGGGCGCTGTGGGCGCTGGACGGCAAGCGCGACGACGAGCTGCTCGCCGCCGCGCGTCAGGACGTCGCCGCCTGCCGCGCCCTCGACCCCGACCTGGAGCCGCCGCCGGGCGTCTACCCTCCCGCCTTCCTGGCCTTCTTTGCCGAGCCCCTCGGGGACCGCCCCGAGAACGCCCCCCGAGCGGCGAGCCCGAACGCCGATCCCTAGTATCCCGCGACCGGTCCGCACGGAGGTTGGCGACAAGCCTCCGCGACGGGAGCCCATGGCGCCGCTTCGTAACGCTTTCGCTATGATGGACGCCTACTCGATCGGATCGCGCCACCCCGCCGGCTACCGTCGTTCGACGCTCGCCGCCAACCGGTGACGCGTCGAGGCCCACCGTGTCGATTCCCCTGCGCCAGGCCCTCGAAGGCAAGTACGAGATCCTCGAGAAGATCGGCGAGGGCGGCATCGGCGCCGTCTACAAGGTCCGTCACCGGCTGCTCGAGGAGGTGCGGGTCATCAAGGTGCTGCGCCCGCACGTCGCCGCCAAACAGGACCTCCAGGAGCGCTTCCTCCACGAGGCCAGGATGGCGATCCGCCTCAAGCACCCCAACATCGCCCAGCTCCACGACTTCTCGATCGCCGACGACGGCACCGCCTACATCGTCATGGAGTACATCGACGGGGTGGCGCTGGACGCGCTGCTCCGCGCCTCGGGACCGCCCAGCCGCGGGCTGACCATCGAGATCGCCCGCCAGGGGCTGGAGGCGCTCCACTACCTGCACGAGCACGAGTTCGTCCACCGCGACGTGTCGCCCGACAACCTGATGCTCAGCGCCGGCTTCGACGGCTCGCCGGTAGTCAAGCTGATCGACCTCGGCATCGCCAAGAACCTCGGCGAGGAGGTGCAGCTCACCGCCACCGGGGTCTTCCTGGGCAAGGTCCGCTACTGCTCTCCGGAGCAGTTCTCGGCCGGTAGCTCGGCCGAGGCGGAGCTGGACCGCCGCAGCGACCTCTACTCCTTTGGCGTCATGCTCTACGAGCTGCTCACCGGCGAGTACCCGTTCGAAGGCGAGAGCTTCGCCGAGCTGGCCGGCAGCCATCTGTTCCAGCAGCCGAAGGGATTCGAGGTCTCGGACCCCGACGGCAGGATCCCCGAGGGGCTGCGCGAGGTGGTGCTCCGCGCCCTCGACAAGGAGCCCGGCAAGCGCTGGTCCACCGCCCACGAGTTCGCCGAACGGCTCGGGGAGTTCGCCGAGGCCGGGGCCGACCTCCGCGAGGAGCTCGACCACACGGTGGAGATCACCACCACGGCCCTGCCGAGGGAGGCAGTGCCCGGACGGCCGGGCTCGACCCAGGACCGCTTCGACCGCCAGTTCGGGCTGGGACCGACGCCGGCACCGGATTCGCGGACGGCGGCCGACCACGGTGGCCACACGCGGCTTATCGGGACGGAAGCGCCCGCCAGGCCCGCCGCGCAGACGCCCGCTCGACCGGTCCCCGGCCGTCTGGGACGGACCGCGGCGGTTGTTCTGGCGGTGGCGGTGCCGGCGGCCGCCCTCGCCGGCTGGCTCCTCCTGCGGCGCCCGCCCGCCGCGAGCGGGCTCACGGCCCAGGGCACGGCGGGCCGGGTCACCCTGACCCCGCGCTTTTCGCCCGCCGAGGTGGCCGGCGACGTGGTGGCCTCGCTGGCGGCGGCGGCGGCGCCGGCCGGAGCTGGGGCCGGATCCGGCGCGGACGACCCGCCGGCCGGTCCGCAGGGCCCGGGGGCCGCGTCCCAGGAAGCGGGCTTTTCCCGAACGGCGCCTTCGGGCACGGGGGCGGCCGACCCTGTCAGGTCGCAGGCCGCGACCGCCGGCACCCAGCCGTCCGGCACCGCCGAGCCGCGCCGGGCGCAGGAGATCTACGAGCCAGGCGTCGGGGTGGTGATGCCGGTCCAGCTGACGCCGGCGGCGCCCGTCTACCCGCCCGACGTCCGCGTGCGCAAGGAGCCGGTCGAGCTCGAGGTCGAGGTGCTGGTCGACGAGTACGGCAAGGTCGTCGAGGCCAAGGCGAGCGGCAAGCGCGGCTTCCGCGACGCCGCCGAGGCGGCGGCGGCGCGGGTCGAGTTCCGACCCGCCTCCAGGAACGGCGTGCTGGGCCGCATGCGCACCACGCTGACCGTGGTGTTCGAGCCCGAGTAGCCGCGAGTGACGCGCCGCCCGGCGCCGGCTACAGGATCTCGACCTCGACCGGGCCGCGGATCCGCACCTGGCAGGCCAGGCGGCAGGGGCCGGGCTCGAGCTCGCACAGCTCTTCGAGCGTCTCGCGCTCCTGATCGTCGGGGGCGCCGGTAAGGTTCTCGGCGCCGGCCACGACGCGGATCGGGTCGCTGCCGCAGATCCCCGAGTGGCACTCGGCGCGGATCGGCACCCCGTCGCGCTCGGCCGCGTCGCAGACGGTCTCGCCGGCGGCCACCGCCACCACCCGGTCCAGACCGCGGAAGGTGACGGTGGGTCCGGCGTCGGACGGCTCGGCGCCAGCCGCCGCTCGAGCCGGCGCCGCCGCCTGGCCGGCCGCCGCTGCCCCCGCCGGCCGTGGCGACTCGATCCCCTCGTCGAGCGCCGCCTCGGGCCGCAGGCTGAAGGTGAAGAGCTGCTGGCCGGCGCGGATCTGGTCGCCGTGCTCGAGCGGCGTCGCCGAGCGCACCCGCAGGTAGGTGCCGTTGACGCTCTTGAGGTCCTTGACCCAGACGCCGCCGTCGGTGGCGGCCAGAGCCAGGTGACGCCGAGACAGGGTGCGGTCGGCCGGGTCGAGCACCAGGTCGGGGGCGTCGCGGCCGGCGACCGCGGGCCTGGCGCTCAAGGGCAGCGCGCCCAGCTCCTCGCCGGCGGCGCTGTAGTGGGTGGCGGCGAAGCCCTCGGCCGTGCGCCCGACGACCAGGAACTGCCGGCCCGCCCGCAGCAGGTCGCCGTCGCCGAGGGGCCGCTTCTCGCCGGGGCGCACCCTGAGGAAGGTGCCGGTGGCGCCGCCGTCGTCGCGCAGGAACCAGCCCTCTTCGCTGTGCGCGACCGAGGCGTGCCGATCGGCCAGCAGGGTGTCCTCGGCGAAGGAGAGGTCGCAACCGCTGCGGCCGATGGTGGTGACGGCGCCCGCGAGCAGCGGATGCTCGTCCTCCTCGACGCCGGTGGGCAGCACCCGGACGAGCACCGCGATGGGCTCGCTCTCGCTGCGCCCCGGCGCCAGGCTCTCGGCGGGTGGACCCGGGCGCTGGGCAGCGGCGGCCGGCACCGCCACCGCCGGGGCGCGCTCCTCGACCTCCTCGAGCCGCACCTCGACCTCTTTCTTGCCGGCCAGCCGCTGGGCGATCACCTGCGCCACCAGCACGCCGTCGCGGAGCGCCGACTTGACGTTGCCGCGGTGCTTGACCTCGCGGAATCCGGCCGGGTCGCCGTCGAAGTCGTCGGTCTCGAAGTAGGCCTGGCTCAGCAGGTCGCCGGCCAGGTAGACGTTCGGCTGGCGGCTCTCCAGAAAGCGGTTGACCACCATCCGCTTGCGCCGCCGGGGCCCGCCGACCGCCAGCTCGATGCCGAAGGCGTTGAGCAGCGCCTCGGGGACGTCCTCGCCGATGCAGGCGATCACCTGCTCCTTGGGGAACTCGAGCAGCGCCAGCTCCTGCGGGCGGCCCTCCATCCGCCGGCGGTCCACCCGCACCGCCAGGTACTCCACCCGGTCGTCGCCGCGAAAGACCCCCAGCGGCTCGCTGTGCCGGCAGTAGTGGACGTTGCCGTTGCCGACGTAGGCGGCGAAGAAGGCGTCGGCCAGCGCCTTCGAGACCCGCGGCATCTTGTCGCCGCGATAGGACCAGTAGACGGCGGTCGGATCGCCGGCCGCCGCCTTGGCGTTGGACACCGCGATCACCGCCTCGGCGGCCGAGGTGCCGCCGCCGATCACGCAGGCCGGCCGCCCGACGTAGCTCGCCGCGTCGCCCAACCGGTAGGCGATGCCGGTGGTGTCGCCCGGGACGTCGAAGCGCCGCGGCACGCCGCGGCCGAGCGCCAGGACCACGTGCCGCGCCTCGTAGCCCAGCTCGCAGCCGCGGTCGTGGCTCCACGCGGTGACCCGCCAGGCGCCGTCCTCCAGCCGCTCGAGCCCGGTGACCTCGACCCCGATCTCGTAGGCCAGGCCGTGCTCGGCGTAGAGCGCCTTCCAGCGGGCGCACATATCGTCCTTGTCGATGGGCCCGAAGCACAGGCGTTCGACCAGCTCGCCGCCCCGGGGGAAGCGCATCCGGTCGCCGCCGCCGAAGCCCGGCAGGATCAGCTTGTCCTTGGAGTAGTCGCGGATCCGCCTCATCAGGTCGTCGTAGTCGAGGACCAGCGGCTCGACGCCCAGCTCGCGGGCGCGGCAGGCGGCGGCGGTGCCGGCCGGGCCGCCGCCGACGATCAGCAGGTCGCGACGCTCGACCTCAGCCATCCCGGTCCGCGTCCTCGGCGCTCACCAGCCGCGCCTCGATCCGCCCGAAGCGGAGGCCGGCGCCGGGAGGGACCTCGACCTCGACCCCGGCCCGCAGCGGCTCGCCGTTCAGGCAGGTCTTGTTGCGGCTGCCCTCGTCGCGCAGGAAGACGCGGCCGCCGGCCAACCGCAGCGTGGCGTGACGGCGCGACAGCTCGCGGTTGCGCAGCCGGATGGTGACGCGGCTCGCTCGGCCCAGCAGGTTGTCCCCTTCGCGCAGCGGGAACCGGCGAGCGCCGCCGGCCAGGTCGATTTCGAGCAGGGGGCCGGCAGCCACCGGTCGGCCGGGCTCGGGCGACTCGGGCCGGGGCGGTTCGGGCCGGGGCGCCGGTCCGGCTTCCGGCTTCCGGTCCTCGGCCGCCGCTTTCTGGCGGGCCAGCACCTCGGGAAGACCCACCGGCTGCTCCTCGACGCGGGTCCCCCGCTCCTCGGCCGCCGCCCGCAGGACCTCGGGCACCGCCGGCACCGCGGCATCGATCCGGGTGGTCTCGACGGCGTCTTCGGACCTGGCTTCAGGCCTGGCGGCCGCCGGACCCGCTGCCGGCTCTGCGGCCTCCTCGGGCCCGCGGTCCAGCTCGACGAAGAAGAACTCCGAGGCGCCGGCGAAGCTCAGGACGTGGAGCCGGCCGAGCCGCTCGGGGCGCTCCACCCTGAGACCGTCGAGCCGGGTGCCGTTGAGGCTCCCGAGGTCCTCGACGAAGTAGGCGCCGCGCTCGTCGTCGAACCAGATGCGGGCGTGGCGCTGGGACACCTCGGGCGCCGCCAGCACCACCGAGCTGTCTTCGCCGCGACCGATCACCGCCTCGCGCCCGAGCGTGTGCTCGGTCCCGTGGTCGGGGCCGTAGCGGCAGACCAGCCGTGCCTTCACGTCTCCGGCTCCGCGTAGAGCAGCAGGTCGGCGCGGCGGCCCTGATCGGGGTGGAAGAGGTGGCAGGTGACGCAGCGGTCGGAGGCCAGCTCGGGGTTGTGGCAGCGGCGGCAGACGGCGATGCGGGGCAGGTTCTGGACCGCTGCGCGGTCGACGGCGGGTTCGGGCTCGGCGCCGCTCTCGAGCGGCTCGAGCAGCGGGATCTCGGCGTGGCAGTCCCAGCACCGCGCCTGGACGACGTGGGCGCGGTGGTCGAACTCGGCGCGGCGCAACCGGCGCTGGTCGGTCTCGACCCGGGCGATGGTGGCGTTCTCGACCCGGTGGCAGCCGCTGCACGGCGCCGCCAGCTCCCCGGCCAGCGCCTCGAGCGCCGCCACCTCCTCCGCGCTCAGCGCCGGGTCGCGGCGCTCGAGGGCGAGCAGGAAGGCGGTCTCGTCGAGCGGCGCCAGGGGCTCTTCGATCCGCCGGCCGACCGCCGCCAGCAGCGCCTCGATGCCGGCCAGCTCGCGCCGGACCGCCGGCTCGGGCCGCGCCCGCAAGCCCACGGCGTACTCCTCGAGGGTCGCCACCGCCTCGCGGTAGAGGTCGCGCACCCGGTGCGGCGGCGCCTCGGCCGAGGCCCGCAGCAGATCGGCCAGCCCGGCGTCCGGGTAGAGCCGCCGCCGCACCCGGCGCAGGTTCTCGAGGATCCACGGGTCGCGGTGATGGACCGGCGCCTTGACCACCCGGTCGCCGCGGTAGCGGAACTCGGCCGGGTTGCTGAAGTAGACCCAGCGCAGTCCGGGGCCGCCGCTCGCTGCCAGCTCCTCGAGGGTCGCCACCCGCACGCCGTCGGCGCCGGCGAACGGCAGCCCCGGGGTGGCGGTAGTGGCCGTCAGGTGGCAGGCGTCGCAGTGGCGGTCGAAGTCGAGCGGCTCGAAGCTCCTGCCGTCGGGCCGCGGGTTGTGACAGGCCAGGCAGGCGCGCTCGACCTCCTCGCTGCCCAGCCGTTTCATCACCTCGCGCAGATGATGGAGGTGGCCGAAGGCGAGGGCGTCGTCGTCGGGCTCGTTCTCCGCCGCGAAGCGGAACTCGGGATGGCGCCGGCCGAAGGAGTCGAAGTGGCAGGAGCGGCAGCGGCGGTCGGGGACCGCCGTGATCTGCGCGTGGCGGCCGCGGTGCTCATCGTGACAGCGGAAGCAGGGCGCCTCGTCGGGCGACGGCACCACGCGGCGAAAGTCGTCCGAGCGGTAGACGTAGTGGGCCGCGAAGCTGAAGGTGCCCAGCTCGTCGCCGTGCTTCTCGTGACAGATCGAGCAGCTCTCGGCGGTGACCCGGCGCTGGCCGGACGCGTGACAGTTGGAGCAGTCGTCGCCAAAGGCGGCGTGGCTCGACGACAGCGGCCCGCCCGAGGAGACCGCGCCGCTCCCGGCCACCCGGTCCCAGACGACGGCGGCCAGCACCACGGCGGCCGCCACCGCCCCCCAGCGGAGCAGCCGGGCGCGCCGGTCGGTCGGCGGGTAGGCGCCGGCCGCCGGCAGCCGCTGACGCGAGTAGCTGCCCTTGGAACCGCTCTTGCGGCGCCGCGCCATCCCCGGCCTCAGTAGAACAGCACCAGGTAGAGGTGCACCCCGAGCAGCGCCACCAGCACCACCGCGGCCGGCACGTGGAGCACCGGCCACCACCGCAGCGCGCGCTGCAGGGTGTAGTGGGCGTCGATCTCGAGCTTGGTCCGGAGCAGCTGCTCCAGCTCGTCGAGCCTCTCGCGCTCGGCCTCGGGCAGCAGCCGGCGGACGTGCCGGAACTCGCCCAGCCGCCGGCCGATGCCGCCGGTGACGTCCATGAAGTAGAGCCACCGCCGCCGCGGCGCCGCCAGCTCGGTGGCGACGCCGCCCTCGTAGAGCGTTTGGATGGCCTCGTGGCTGCCCCCGGCGAGCCGCTCCGCGCGCCCGCGGAGCTCCTCGACCAGCTCGGGGATGCGCTCGTAGAGCACCTCGACGGTGAGACCCGAGGTCAGCAGCCGCGGGATCCAGAGCTGCAGCAGGCGGCCGGCGGCGCCGGTGGCCACCGTCCAGAAGCCGAGCAGCCACAGTCCCTGGGTGACCGCCCCGGCCGGCCAGCGCAGACCGCTGTGGAGCAGCATCAGCAGCAGGAACAGACCGCCACCCCAGAGGTGCAGCGTCAGCCAGCCGGCCGCCCGCCCCCAGCGCCAGCGGCTCATCGCCGGCATCATCCGCCGGCGCACCCCGTAGGCCGCGGTCAGCACCAGCAGCGCGGCGGCGCCGACGCCGTAGGCGAGGCTCCAGGCGCTGCCGGGCTCGACCTCGAAGAAGGCGGCGCCAAGGGCGTAGCTCGCCGCCAGCAGCACCGCTGCCAGCAGCGCCACGAGCGGCGCCGGCAGCCGCGTCCCCAGGCGGGCCGCCGGCCGGGTCCGGCGGGTCTCGCCACCCCGCCGGCCGAGCGCCGCCGCGTCCGGCTCCGCCATCAGTTTCCTCCCGCGGCCCGCTCCGGCGGCCGCCCCGTCATCAGCCGCCGCAGCTCCTCGACCGAGCCCACCCGGTAGGCGCAGCCCTGCGGGCAGTTGCTGACGCAGGCCGGGCCGTGACCGGCGTCGGCGCACAGATCGCACTTGCTGGCCACCTGGCGGTCGCGGCCGCGCAGCCCCACCGGCACCATGTCGCCAGGCCAGGTCTCGCCGCAGTCGTGCATGACGATGGCGTCGTACGGGCAGTTGCGCGAGCACGAGCCGCAGCCGATGCAGATCTCTTCGTCCACCGCCACCACGTCGCCGACCCCGGCGCGGTGGATGGCGCCGGTGGGGCAGCCGACCAGACAGACCGGGTCGCGGCAGTGGTAGCACGAGCGCGGGATCAGCAGCCCGGCCAGCCGGTCGCCCTCGCGAACGAACCGCGCCCGGCCGCCGTGGGTCGTCTCGCAGGCGCGCACGCAGTCGTCGCAGCGGGTGCAGCGCTCGAGGTCGATGGCCAGCACGCTCGACCCCTGGACCAGGCCCGACTCCAGCGCCACCTGGACGAACTCGGCGTGGCCCACGTCGCGCCGCGCGGCGCCAGCCTCCTTGATGCGGTCGGCGGCCGATCGCCAGAGCTGCTCCTCGACCTCCGGATGGCTCTGCAGCAGCTGGCCGAAGACCCGGCGCGACAGCTTGACCAGCTCGGCGTACTCGACCGACACCGCGCTCACCAGCCAGCCCGGCAGCTCGTCGAGCAGCAGCTCGACCTCGCCCAGGGTCATCCCCTTGGACAGATAAGAGACCGCGATCTCGCCCTCGCCGTAGCGCTGATCGAGCCTCAGGAAACCCGAGCGCACCACGTAGAGGGCGTCGGCCGGCTCGCCCTCGGTGACCAGCGTCTCGCCGGGCTCGAGCGAGACCAGCTCGACGGTCTCCTTCAGGGCCTCGACGAAGACCGGGGTCAGACCGCTGAACAGCGGCGTCCCGGCCAGCTGGGCGGCCAGCGAGCGCTGGCGGTAGAGCGCGTCGAGGCGCTCCTTGAGCGCCTTGGACTTGCGCTTCATCAGCCGCAGCGCCGGAGTGCGGATCTGGAGCAGGCGGCAGTCGGTGGCCGCTCGCGCGGTGACCGACTGCGGCCAGCCGCTCATGGCACCGATCTCGCCGAAGATCTCGCCGGGACCGAGCCGCGCCGCCGCTCCGGCCGGCAGGTCGAAGTCCATCGTCGCCAGCATCGTCATGCGGCTGGCCGCCAGGCGCTCGGCGCGGCGCATCAGCACGGTCTCGCCGGGCGCCGCCGCGGGCACCGCCGCCGGCACGCCGAGGACGGTCCGCGACAGATCGAAGATCGGCCGCGTCCCGCCGGGCGGGCCCTCCACCCCGGCCAGGAACACCTCGACCTCGCCGCTCACCACCGAGAAGGCCAGGTCGATGTAGGTGCCCTCCTCGAACAGCACCGCCCCCTGACGCCAGTCGGCCAGCGAGACGTCGGGGCTGATCTGCTCGAGGAACTTGTCGTCGTAGTCGGCGAAGATCTCGAACTCGCGGAGCCGAGCGGCGCCCATGCGCTCGGAGAGACCGGCCAGCCCGCTCTGCTCGTCCCACGAGGTCCAGCGGTCGCGGAACTGCTCGATCCGGCGCAGCGTGGTCTTGTCGACCGGCGGCGAGGCGGCGGCGTCGGTCATCGTCCGCCCCCGCCGGCGACGCTCCGGTAGAGCCGCTCGAGCCGCTCCTTGAGCTGCTCGAGCACCACCTCGATCGGGGCGGACGGGTCGATCCCGGGCAGCTCCGTCAGCTCGGCCGCGGGCCCGCCGCCAGGGCCACCGCCATCGCTCGGCAGCGGCCGCACTGGCGGCGGCCGCAGGGCGAGGATCTGGCCCGATTCGGGGTCGGCGAGCGGACCCGGGCCGGTCCCGCCGGCGGCACCCCGGCGGAAGGGGCCAGGGCCGGCGGTCCCGGCGCCCCCCGCCCCCGGCCCGCCACGTCCGCCGGCGGCCAGCGCCGCCGCCTCGCCGGCCGGCAGCTCGGCCACCCGCACCACCGGCACCGGCCCGCGCGCCGACCGCACGGCCTCGTAGGAGGCGCGCAGTTCGGCCGGCGGCACCGGCCCCGAGTCCCAGTGCCGCACCTCGGCGATCCCGGCGGCGTAGTCGAACTCGCGGCCCGAAGGGTGACCCGCCGACAGCAGGCGCGGGTCGACCACGTAGTGGCAGCCGGCGCAGGTCGCCGCCCGGGTGCGCTGGTCGCCGAGGTCGGCCTTGCCCAGCCTGAGGGCCGCCTGGTGACCGGGCCGGCGGCGTCCGAGGTGCTTGTCGGTCTCGTCCTTGTGCGGATCCAGCCAGTCGGCGGCAGCGCCGTGGCAGCTCTCGCAGCTCACCCCGTCGAGGACGTCGCGCGATTCCTTGCCGCTGACCACGGTGCCGTGGCAGTCCATACAGAGCTGCCGCCCCTTGGTCGTGTCGCCGAACGGCAGGCCGTACAGCCGGGCGATCTTGACCGCCGTCGGGTCGCGGTCGAAGAAGCGGTCGGCCGACCGGTAGTGGGGGTCGGCGAACCACCACTCGTTCTGGCGGGCGTGACAGCCGGAGCAGTTGGCGGGGCCGATGGTGCGATGGCGCGAGGCCGGGCGCAGACGCTGCTTGACCGCGCCGGCCGCCCCCGCGGCCCCGGCCGTGGCCCGACCGGCGGTGGCGCCGCGGGCGGCGGGGGTCCCGCACGTTGTAGTCGTCGGCGCGGCCCTTGAAATGATGCGACAACCCATCGAGGTTCAAGCTCAAGGTGTCAGCCTTCGCGAGGCGCGAGCCGGCCACGAACGCCAGCAGCACAGCTATCACGAATACGACCCCGAGAACATCTTCCTTCGCGAAGCGCTTGCGCCAGAAGCACAACCTGCAGCGCCTATCGTTCTTTCTCTCGCCGCTCCATTCCACGTAATCTTTCGGTGCCTTCATGGTCACCATCCCCGGGGTCGCAATAGATGGGCACTACCCATGTGATCCCGTATGTGGGGTGCACCGTTACAAGCGTCTGTATAGGGGGCTCGTAAGGCGCGCCGATCTGCAGCGCGAATTCGTCAAATCCTTTAACGCTGCCGTTAAGACAAACGCGGCTGCCGGCCCACCATTGGTGGTGATGCCCACACAGCATCGTTTCATGACCTGTCATTTGCGGCATGTATTGCATCGAGAACTGTTTTCTTTGCGCGCCGCGTATCACTGGGCCCATCGGGCCTATCTGGCCGTCACCTCCACGAAACTGGTCGCCGTGGACCAGCAAGAAGCGCCGGCCGGGTAGCTCGAAGTTAAGCTCACGAGCGAGCGGGAAGTTGAACTCGATGTTCTCGGCCCCGCGATGAAAGCGCTCGACCATGAGATAGGTGTGCGTATCGAAATTGTCATGGGCGTACAGCTTGGCCCGCGGCTTGCGGCTCATGCGCCCGTGGTTTCCGGGTACGCCGTACACCACCACCTGGGGGAATTCGTCAGCCAGGAACGCCACCATGTCAGACAGTATCTCGGCAGCCTGCCGGGCTTGCTCTCCCTTGGTGTGGGGATAGTCGGTCTGCATCAGCTCGTCATGGATGCCGCCGCTGATCATGTCGCCGCCCAGGCAGAGCACGATGCCCGGATAGTCGGCATGGGCCAGGTGGCGCTTGAGCAGGCTCACGGCGGTCTCGGCGACGTGCTTGAGCCGGCGCTCGGCAATCTTGTAGTCGTAGACGTTGCAACCGTGGACCTCCTCTGGGTTCACGGTCTCGCCATAGTGCCAGTCCGAGATGAACAGGATGGGCGTGCCCGGCGCATTCGAAGGCACCCTGGTCTTCCAGGCAACCC
>JBFGCA010000038.1:0-37817 GCA_041567315.1 Thermoanaerobaculia bacterium
CGGCACGGCTCGAGGCGCTGGCGGCGGCCGGCGGCTGAGGGCGCGCGCCTGCGCTCGAGGCTCTAGCAGCCCGTGGTGGAAGTCCGCCCGACCGACTTCCACCACGGGCTGCTACTCGAGGCGGGCGTGCGTGCCGTCGCAGAACGGCGCGTTGCCGGTGTGCTTGCACTGGCAGAGCGCGACCCGGCGCTTCTCGTCGAGCTCGATCGGGATGGGACTGAACTCGGTGCCCCGGTGCGAGCCGTCGCAGAACGGCTGGTTGCCGGAACGGCCGCAGCGGCACCAGAAGTAGGTTCCCGGCTCCAGCTCGAGGACGGCGGGAAAGCGTTCGGCAATGCGGGGCTCGGACATCCTCGATCTCCTGTGGTGGTTCTCGCTCGGTCGTGCTCTCGCGGCGGCCGATGTTACCCCGGCGCGCCCAGCTCGGCCGCCAGCGCCGCGAAGCGGCGGTCGAACTCGCCCTCCAGCCGCTCCCTCGCCGGCGCCTCCAGGAAGGCGTGGCGCAGCGCCGCCCGCGCCAGCGCCTCGAGCTCGGCGGCTCCGTAGCCGAAGGCCCCGGCCAGGGCCTGGTACTCCTCGCTCAGCGTGGTGGCGAAAAAGCCCGGGTCGTCCGAGTTGACGGTGACCTCGAGCCCCGCCCGCCGCAGGGCGTCGAAGGGGTGCTCCGCGTAAGAAGGCGCCACCCCCAGCCTGAGGTTGGAGGTCGGGCAGACCTCGAGCGGCACGCCGGCCGACCGCAGCCGCTCGACGGTTCCCGGGTCGTCGAGCGCCCGCACGCCGTGACCGATGCGCTCGGCGCCGCAGTGGTCGAGCACGGCGCGGATCGAGTCGGCGCCACCGTGCTCGCCGGCGTGCGCCACCCGCCGCAGCCCGCCGTCGGCGGCCGCCCGGAAGTGCTCGCGGAAGGGCTCGACCGGCTCGTTCTCGAACCCCGACAGGCCGAGCGCCACCACCCCGTGCCGGCGGGCGTCGAGCGCCCAGCCGAGGGTGGCCTCGGCGCGCCGCGGGCCGAGGTCGCGCACCAGGTCGGGGATCAGCCGCACGCTCACCCCGCGCCGGTCGCCCTCGACCAGCACCTCCCAGAGGGCGTCGGCCACCTCGCCGCCGTTGGCGCCGTTGGCGAGGTGGGTGCCGATCGTGAAGTGGGCCTCGGTGTAGAGCACCTGGTGCCGCCCCTGGAGCTCCAGGAAATCGCGGGCGACGAGCTGGAAGTCCTCGGGGTCGCGCAGACAGGCGCAGCAGGCGAGATAGATCTCGACGAACTGCTCGAAGTCCTCGAACTCGAACCAGCGCCGGACGCCCTCGACGTCGCCGGCCGGCAGCCGCACGCCATGCCGCGCGGCCAGCCGCAGCAGGGTGGCCGGTGTCATCGACCCCTCGAGATGGACGTGCAGCTCGACCTTGGGCATCCGCCGCACGAACTCGCGCAGAGCGCCGCCGTCCAGCGTCCCGCCGGGGCCGGCGCGGCCGGCCGCCGCGCTCACGCCGGCTCGGGCGGCGGCGCCGGGCCCCGCTGGCGAAGTCGTTCCAGCACCCGGTCGGGCACCAGCCCCGCCAGGTCGCCGCCCAGGAAGAAGACCTCCTTGACCAGCCGGCTCGACAGGTAGCTGTACTCCTCCTTGGGGGTCAGGAACAGGGTCTCGACCCGGGCGTTGAGGTGCCGGTTCATCAGCGCCATCTGGAACTCGTACTCGAAGTCGGAGACCGCCCGCAGACCGCGCACGATGATCCGGGCGCCGACCCGATCGACGAAGTCGACCAGCAGTCCGTCGAAGCTCTCGACGCTGCAGTCGTCGAAGCCGGCCAGCTCGCGGCGGATCATCTCCACCCGGTCGGCCACCGTGAACGCCGGGCGTTTGGCCTCGTTGCCGAGCACCGCCACGACCAGCCGGTCGAACAGCGGCCGGCAGCGCTCGATGATGTCCAGGTGGCCGTTGTGCAGCGGGTCGAACGAGCCCGGGTACACCGCCACCCGCGGATCGCTCATCGCGCCGCCCCGGAGAGATCGAAGGTCCGCAGGTTGAAGGCGGCGTCGGTCACCCGCAGCAGCACCAGGGCGGCGGCGGGCGGCGGCACCAGCGTCAGCGTCTCGCGCTGCCCGTCGAGCAGCCCGTCGGCGGCGGTGGCCGGCAGCCACTCCCCGGCGTCGACGCTGTAGACCGCCTCGCGCAGCGGGCTGAGCGCGTCCTCGACCTCGATCCGCCACTCGCCGGGGCCGCGCTCGACGGCGCCCAGCGCCGGCGGCGTGTGATCGATCAGCACCGGGACGCTCAGCTCCTCGGCCACCATCAGCTCGGGATCGTCGCCCCGCCGGTCGCGAACCACCAGCCGGAACCGGTAGTCGCCGTCGGGCAGGGCGGCGGCATCGAACGAGTGGTAGGTCTCCTCGAGGTCCTCCGCCACCGCCAGCCACTTGCCGCCGCCGGGCTCGGGCTGGAAGGCGAGGTCGTAGCGCAGGTCGTCGCCGTTGGGGTCCTCGGCCTCCCACTGCAGGGTGCGATAACCGAGCTTCCAGAGGGTCTTCAGCCGCCGGTCCTCGGTGGTGGCGGGCCGCAGGTCGGTGAAGATGCCCTGCCGATTGGGGTGGGCCGGCTCGTAGACCTGGGTGGCCGGATTGAAGCTCGCGGGCACCAGGATCTGCCCCGGGTCGAGCACCTTGAGGCTGGTGATCCGCGGCGGCTGGTTGGCCTGCAGATAGGAGACGGTGACCGCGGTCAGGGTCGGAGAGCGGCCGTCGGCCGCCACCAGCTCGGCGCGCCACTGCAGATAGCGCCCGGCCGGGACGCCGGCGACCGGCACCTCGCGGCCCCCGTCCTGGCCCTCGGCCGGCTTGCTCCAGGCGGTCCAGGTCTGGTCGGGCTGGGCGGAAAGGCCGCTGCGGAAGGAGAACCGGACGCGGGTGCCCGCCGGCTGCTCGCCCTGCCAGGCGAGGGTCCCGAAGCGGGCCACCTGGCCGGCGTCGAGGGCGGGGCTGGTGTAGGTGCCGCGCCGCTCGGTCTCGCCGGCGATGCGGTAGAAGCCGGCGGCGTTGGTGGTGGCGAAGGCCGGCCCGGGGCGGTCGGCCAGCAGCGCCACCACCTGCCGCTCGTCGACGTCCTTTTCGAGCACCGGCTTGCGGCCGCGCAGGCTGTAGAGCTTGCCCTCGAGTCCGGTGCCCACCCACAACCGGTCGCGATGCCACAGCAGCGCGTAGACCGTCTCTTCCTCGAAGCCGGCGAGCCGCTCGACGACCCCTTCGGGGCTGATCGACAGCAGCTCGGCGCGCGGTCCCTTGAAGCCCTCGGGCCGCGACCCGGTGCCGCCGGCTTCGGCGGGGGTGACGGTGATCCGGACCGCCTCCTGGTCGGCCTCGCCTTCGGCGCCGCCGCCGGTGGCCGCGGTCGTGGGCGCCGCCGCCGGGGCGGCGAGGTCCACCAGACTGGCCTCCGAAGCGAGGACGGCGGCGTAGGCGCGGCCGTCGGCGGCGGCGGTGAGCGCCACCACCTCCGGCTGGGCCGCGTCATAGAGCGTGCGCGCCACCCCGTCCGGGTCGAGACGCACGATCAGCCCCTCGCCGGCGGTACCCACCAGCAGGTCGCCGCCGGGCAGCGGCTGCAGCGAGCGCAGGTGGGTGTCCTCGCCGTCGTAGAGGACCTCGCCGCGCCCCTCGCGGTCCACCCGGTACAGCCGCCCCTCGGTGCCGGTGGCGACCAGCAGGTCGCCCGCCGCCGAGCGCGCCAGCGCCCAGATGTAGGTCTCCTGGGGGTCGAAGAAGACCTCCGCCCGGCCGCCGGCGATCCGGTAGACCTTGCCGCGCGGCGACGAGCCGGCGAAGACGGTGCCGTCGGCGTCGGCCAGGACGGCGAAGATCTCGGGCTCGGCCGCGGTGTGGAGCACCTCCAACCCGCCCTCGGCGTCGAGCAGCAGCACGCGGCCGGAGTTGCCGGTGCCCAGCACCCAGCCCCGCGGATGGCTGGCGCCGGTGAACAGGAACGGCTCGGTGATGTCGGCCAGCCGCACCGCCCGGTCGGCGAGCTGCAGGGTGCCGCGATCGTCGACGCCGATGCCGTCGAGGCGACCGGCGAGGAAGGCGCTCCTCGACTGGATGCGGAACGAGCGCACCTCCGCGCCCGCTGCCGGCAGGGCGCCGAGCAGCAGGGCGACGGCCGCGGTGACGAAGCGCGCCGCCCTCACCGGCGCCCACCCTCGCCACCACCGTCGCCGGCTCCACCCTCCCCGGCACCGTCGTCGCCGGAGCCACCGTCCCCTGGGCCTCCCGCTGCCGCGCCTCCGTCCCCGGCACTCTCGCCGCTGGTGACGGTCAGCACCTCGCCCGCCGCCTCCGCAGGCGCGCTCTCGGGCTCACCCTCCGACTCGGCCGGCAGGGTCCCCGGCCGCCGCACCTCGAGGTCGACCCTCACCAGCCCCTCGAGCGGCAGCCCGACGTCGAGGACGTGCTCCTGGGCCACCGCCAGCGGCAGCGGCACGGCGCTGGTCGAAGAGGCGGCGGCCCACAGCGAGCGCACCGAGCCGGGGAGCTGGGGCAGCACCTCGCCGGCCACCGCCAGCCCCGAGCCCCGGCGGATGCCCAGCACCACCAGCTGGCGGCGCGAGTGGAGCGACTTGAGGAAGGCCAGGGCCTGATCGAAGTTGACCGGGTCCAGCCGCTCGATCGCCAGGCGCGCGGCGTCGACGCTCACCCCGTCGCCGGCCAGCAGGCTGTAGCGCCCGTCGGGCAGGCCGGTCGGCACCTCGATCTCGAGCGAGCGCCGGAAGTGCTGCCCGCGGTAGGCCACCAGGTCGAAGTTGAGGGCCACCCGGTCCCCCGGCCGTACCAGGGTGCTGGCGGCGTGGGCCTCGATCAGCCGCGCGGTGCGCGGCTCGCGGTGCTGCGAAAGCTCGACCTCGATCCCCGCCAGCTCCACCTCCTCGAGCCGGTTCTGGAGCAGATAGCCGGTGAAGGCCAGCAGGTAGACCGCGGTCTCCATCGCCGCCGTGCCGCCGTCGAAGCTCTGGTGGATGGCGAGCTCGCCGCGTCTCCCGAGGTCGAAGCGCACGTCGAGATCCAGGCCCTGCGCCCCCACCGACTGGGTGGCGGCGTCGAGCGAGCCCAGCACCGCGACCGCCACCAGCGCGGGGGTGAGCAGTGGCACGTCGGCCAGACGCAGCTCGAACCGCCGCTGCCGGTCGCCGGCCACCGCCACCGCCACCGGCAGCTGCGGCGCGCTCGCCCCCAGCACGCCGCTGACCCCGGCCAGACGGTCCAGATCGAAGGCACCCACCACCGGCCCGAGGTTGGAGATCTTGAACGAGCTGAAGTCGTTGGCCAGTACGGTGATGATCTCGGCACTGGCCATCGGCAGGCGGACCGGCCCCAGACCCAGGAACGGATGGCCGAAGGCCAGCACCCGGTCGCCGGCGCGGTCGGTCACCGTCCCGGTGGCGGCCAGCCGCAGGTCGCCGTCGATCAGCACCGCGGCAACCGCCGCCCCCGGTACCAGCGGACCGGGTGGCAGGACGGCGCCGTCGCCGGCCGCCGCCAGCCCACCGAGCGCCTCGCCGAGAAGCCGGCGGCTCGAGTCGCCGAAGCCGGCGGCGCTCCACTGCAGACCCGGTCCACCGGCCGGCAGCGGCCCCGCCGACGGCAGCGGCGGCGCGGCCAGCGCCTCGAGCGCCTGGTGCAGCAGATCGCCCGGCTGGCGGCCGGGCAGCAGGTCCGCCGGCTCGACCGTGGCCGCGCCGCGCGGCGCGGAGCCGCCCGCCGGCGGCGCCAGCTCGCGCATCGCCTCGATCGGGGTGATGCCGGCCACCGGCTCGCGGGCGAACGGCCAGCCGAAAGAGACCGCCCCGGCCAGGCGCTCGCCGAGATAGACCGGGCTGCCGCTCATGCCGGCGATCACCCCGGTCTCCTCCAGCCCGCGGCCGCTGAGACGGGCGAGGATGTAGCTCATGCCCGGCTGCGGGTTGCGCCACACCCCCAGAACTTCGACCTCGAAGCGCTCCGGCTGCGCCCCGGTGAAGACCGACAGACCCCAGCCGCGGTCGCCGGGCCGGACCTCGTCGAGCGGGACGGGAGCCGGCGCCTCAAACGGCGTCGGGGTCACCGTGGTGGCCGGCTGCGGGTCGGCGGCCGCCGCCGGCGCGACGCCGGCGAAGAGGGTGGCACCCAGCAGGGCGGCGACGCCGAGGGTGGTGGACGGGGCGGGCAGGCTGCACACCTTGTTGTGCATTCCGGTCGGGTCTACGCGGCTCGCGGGCTCAGGACGGTTCATCAGCAGGGATTTCCGCAGCCGCTGCGGAAATCCCCTCCTCCGCGAGCAGCCGCAACCCCCCCACAGGATAGCGCCCCGGGCGCAGCACGGTGAAGCCCCGGCCGCCCAGGGCGACGATCGTCGACGGCGGACCACCGGCCAGGTCGCCGCCCTCCACCACCCAGGCGTCGAGGCCGCCGAGCAGCTCGCGGACCTCGGCCAGCCGGCAGCACGGCGGCTCGCCGCTGCGGTTGGCGGAGGTGGCGGTGAGTCCGTGCCCCAGCGCCGCCAGCAGCTCGCGGAGACGCCGGTGGTCGGGCACCCGCACGCCCAGGGTGTTGCCGCCGGCCGCCGCCGGCAGGCCGGCGGCCACCGGAACCACCACCGTCAGCGCCGCCGGCCACAGCGCCGCCAGCCGCCGCAGCCACGGGTCGTCGGGGTCGCCGCCCAGCGCCGCCAGCTGCCCTAACGCGCCGAGAACCACCGGCAGCGGCTTGTCGGGCGGCCGCCCCTTGACCCGGAACACCGCCGCGACCCCGGCCGCGCTCCACGGGTCGGCGGCCAGCCCGTAGGTGGATTCGGTGGGCACCGCCAGCAGGCCGCCGCGCCGCAGGGTCGCGCGCAGCGGCGCCAGCGGCTCGCCCCAACGCCACACCGGCGCGGCCCCGCCCTTCAGACCGATCTCCCGGCGACCGCGATCAGCTCCTCGGCGTGCGACCGCGACAGCGGCGTCACCTTGCGCCCGGCCAGCATCCGCGCCACCTCCTCGATGCGGCCCGTCTCGTCGAGCCGCTCGACGGCGGTGCGGGTGCGCCCGCCGGCAACCCGCTTGGAGACCCGGAAGTGGCGGTCGGCGTGGCTCGCCACCTGTGGCAGGTGGGTCACCGCCAGGACCTGGCCGCCGCGCGCCAGCCGCTTGAGCTTGCGACCCAGGGCGGCCGCCTCGGCGCCGCCGATGCCGGCGTCCACTTCGTCGAAGACCAGGCTGGTGGCCGCCGCCTCGCCCTCGCCGCGGACCGCCAGCTGGAGCGCCAGGTAGACGCGCGACAGCTCGCCCCCCGAAGCCGCCCGGGCCAGCGGCTGCGCCGCCTCGCCGGGGTTGGCGGTGAGCTCGAAGACCACCTGGTCGTAGCCCCAGGGGCCGAACTCGACCGGCTCGCCGGCGAGGTGCAGCGGACTGTCCTGCCGGCGGCGCCGCGCCAGCCCGACCGCGAAACGCGCCCGTTTCATGGCCAGCTCGGCCAGCTCGCGGTGGACCGCCTCGCAAAGCTGGCGCCCCCAGGCCTGGCGCCGCGCCGACAGCTCGGAGGCCGCCCGGCGGTAGGCCCCGAGAGCCGCCGCCACCCCGCTCTCCAGCTCGTCGCGGTTGGCGGCGTCGCCTTCGAGCTCCTCCAGCTCGGCGGCGATCGCCCGCCGCTGCTCCAGCACCTCGGCGGTGGTCGGCCCGTACTTGCGGAGCAGGCGCTCGAGAACCGCCAACCGCTCCTCGAGCTGGTCGAGCCGCCGCGGGTCGGCCTCCAGCCGCTCGCGGCGATCGCGCAGCGCGTCGGCGATCTCCTGGAGCTCGAGTCGCAGCTCGCGGAGGCGGCTCCCCCACGCCGGCGCCTCGGGCTCCCACTCGGCGATGCCGTCGAGGGCGCGCTCGGCTTGCGACAACCGCTCGACGGCGGCGCCGTCCTCCTCGAAAAGCCAGCCCAGCGAGCCCTCGAGCGCCTCGCCGATGGCTTCGACGTTGCGCAGCACCCGCCGCTCGGCGCGCAGCTCCTCCTCCTCGCCGGCCACTGGCGCGGCACGGTCGATCTCGGAGGCCTGGAAGCGCAGCAGGTCGATGCGCTCCTGGCGCAGCCGCTGGTCGCCCTGGAGCCGCGCCAGCCGTGCCTCCAGCGCGGACCAGGCCTCGAACGCCGCGGCCACCCGGGCGCCGGCCGCCGCGCCCTCGTCGCCGGCCGAGCGATCCAGCCACTGCCGCTGCTGCTCGGCCGACAGCAGACCCAGCTCGTCGCGCTGGGTGTGGATGCGCAGCAGCAGCGGCGCCACCTCGGCCAGCAGCCCGAGGGTCACCGGCTGGTCGTCGAGGAACACCCGGTTGCGGCCGGCGCGGCTGACCTCGCGGCGCACCACCAGCTCGTCGCCCCGCGGCTCGACGCCGGCGGTCTCGAGCGGGCGCCGCCAGGCCTCGCCCGCGGGCTCGAAGACCCCGGTCACGGTCAGCAGCTCGGTTCCCTGCCGGATCAGCTCGCTCGAGGCGCGGACGCCGGCCAGCAGCGCCAGCGAGTCGACGACGATCGACTTGCCGGCGCCGGTCTCGCCGGTGAGCACGTTGAGCCCGGGGCCGAACTCGACCGCGGCCTCCGCCAGCACCGCCAGGTTGCGGACGTGAAGGTCTCGAAGCACGGGCCGCTAGTGTTCCGTGCGGTAAGTTCGTTGCCACATCGAGAGCGGCGAAGCGCCCGCTGGGCAAGGCGCGACGAGCGAGCATATCGAGGCTATATGCGACCGAGGAGCAACGCCGCCCAGCGGGACGCAGCGCCGCTCGAATCTCAAGGAACTTGCCGCTCGGGACACTAGGGCGCGACGGCTACTGGCAGCGCGCCACCAGCGCCTTGGGGTCGTGCACCGTGAAGCGGTGACCCGGGTCGACCGAGATGAACCCGTTCTCCTTGAAGTCGACGATCACCTGGTTGACCCGTTCGCGCGAGGCGCCGACCAGCGCGGCGACGTCGGTCTGGGTGAGCCGCAGCGGGATCCTGATACCGGTGCCGACCCGCGAGTCGCCGTACTGCTGGGCGAAGGCCAGCAGCTGCCGCGCCACCCGGCCGCGGACGTCGAGCGTCGACAGCGCCTGGATCTGCTCGTTGGCGAGCCGCAGCCGGCGGCTCAGCAGCCGCACCAGGTTGTAGCTCAGCTCGTTGATGCCCTTGAGGCAGTTGTGGAACGAGGCGCGGTCCATCGCCAGGCAGGTCGACTTCTCGAGGGTGACGACGTTGGCCGAGCGGCCGGCGCTGTCCACCATGCTCATCTCGCCGAAGGTGTCGCCGGGGCCGAGGAAGGCGAGGATCACCTCGGTGCCGTCGATCTGGTCCACGAAGATCTTGACCGTGCCTTCGAGCAGCACATAGACCAGCTCGCCGGGCTGCGCCACGGTGATGATGTTGCTGCCCGACGGAAAGGTCTTGCGATGCAGCAGCTCGTTGAGCTGCTGGAGGTCCGGTTCGGCGATCCCTTCGAACAACGAGATCCCGGCCAGAATCCTCAGGTCCTCGACCGCCGGCATGCCGCCTCCTTCCCCAAAAAAGAACTCAAAAGATACGGCGGCATTGTAGCGCAACTTCTCGCCGCCGACCCGGCGCGGTGTGGTGCTAGAAGGTGAAGACCAGAGCGGCACTCAACCGGGTGTCGAGGCTCTCCAGCTCGGCCAGCATCCGGCCACCGGTCGGCGTGCCGCCGGCGTCGACGACCGGCAGCTCGGTGAGTGCCGGCTGGTGGTCCCACAGGCCCTGGAGGCTGAGCTTGAGGGCCAGCCGCTCGGAGACGCTGGCGGTCAGCGCCAGGGTCAGATCGGCCCGCAGGTCGGCGGTGTCGGCGAGGCTCTCGTCGATCTTGAGGAGCGTCGTCCAGCGGGCGGTGGCGCTGAGCTGGCGCCGGTGGTCGAGCTTGAGGCGGAGCCCCAGGAAGGTGTCGTCCGTCCGGGGGTCCTCGATGACGTCCTCCTGCCGGGTGACGGTCAGACCGTGGTCGGTGCGCAGCTCGCCCCGCGGGCCCTTGAACCAGATGCGGCCGATGCCCGCCAGCCCCGAATAGCGATTGCGGACGCCGGCGAACTCGTTGCGCTCCCAGCCGGCCCCGGCCAGCCAGAAGAGGGTCGGCGAGAGGTCCCGCTCGTACTGCCCTTCGAGGCTGTAGCTCTCGGCGGTGAGCTCCGTGGTCGAGGTCTCGCGGAGGCCGACGCCGCCGCCGGGCAGCTCCACGAAGACGCGCTCCTTGCGGGCCGACTCGCTGCGCAGACCGGCGGCGGTCATCCGCAGCCGGGCCCGCCGCCAGGTGCGGGTCAGCGCGTTGCTCAACGCGAGGGTGCGGGTCTCGGCGTTGCCGCCGGTGGCAACGAAGGACAGCTCGGCCTCGTCCGACCAGTCGGGCTCCGGCTCCTCGGCCGGCGCCGGCGACGCCGACAGCAGGGCGACGGCCGCTGCCACGACGCCCGCGGCGCGTGCGGCGGTTCCCGTTCGCCGCCTCACCCGTCGCCCCGGCGCGGCCGCGACAGGTCGGCCTCCACCGTCCCGCAGACCTCGGGCAGCCGATCGAGACCGTCGGGCACCAGCAGCCGGCTGAACGGCACCTCGCCGACCAGTCGGGCGAGCCGCGCGAGCCGCGCCGGCTGCAGGCCGAGCGCCTCCACCACCCGCGCCGCGAACGAGTGGCGCACCAGCTCGATCAGCGCCTGGCCCGGGGGCAGCGGCAGGCAGCTCGGCCCCTCCCCACCCGTCCCTCGCTCCAGGAGGTAGAGACCGCCGAGCGGCGCCGCCCGCGGCCAGTGCCCGCCGGGGGTGGCGGTGGCCGGCAGCCGCCGCTTCTCGAACCCCGGGTAGACCGGCGCCAGCTCGACGTGCGGGCCGGCGAACCGCCGCGCCGCCGCCGGCGACAGCCGCAGCTGCGGGTAGCCAGGGCGCGCCCGCCAAACGCGCTCGCCGCGCTCGACGGCCACGATGTCGTCGGCCAACATCGGGTGCCCGGCCGCCAGGAAAGCGGCCAGCAGCGTGCTCTTGCCGCGGGCGTTGCCGGACAGGAAGGCCGCCCCACGGCCTCCCAGCACCACCGCCGAGGCGTGGAGCGCCGGACAGTGCTCGAGCTCCAGCCACACGGCCATCACCGGTCCCAGCAGCCGCAGCTCCACCAGCAGCCGGCGCCCCGCCGGGTCCGGACAACGGCAGAGGATGCGCCGGGGTGCCAGCTCGAAGTCGGCCAGCCCGGCAAAGCGCATCAGCACGCCGCCGGCCAGCCGGTGGACGGAGAGCGCCCGCTCGCCCGCTTCGGTGCGGTAGGCGCTGGAGAAGGCCGCCGGCGGCAGGGTTTCGTCGCTCGTCTCGCTGGTGCATAGGAACTCCAGATGGGGGGGGCCGTCCGACCGCGGCAGCGGGGTCGAGAACGGGAACGCGGTGCGCAGCCGCGCCCCGAAGAGACGGTAGGTCGCCGGCGGCGGGGCGCTGCCTCGCCTCAACGCGCCTTGCTCCCGGGTGGCGAGGCGCCTACCTCAGGTCGGAGTGCTCCCGCCCACAAAGGGAAAGTCTGCGTCCGGATTCAACAGTCCGTGGGTCAGCTCGTGCAGCGTCCCCCAGCGCACGAGGCGTGGACTCCTGTAGCTCTTCCTTCTTTCTTCCTTGGGGTCCGCATACTGCCCCCCGGGCCACCGCTGGCAGCTGATCATCCCTTCCCCCCCCAAAGAAGCCCGCATTATACGCAGCCGGCGGCCGGCGCCTCGGCGCTGACCCCGGGCAGCGGGCCGCTGGCGGCGCCGGTCGCCCGCAAGTTTCGACGCGCCCAGACCTCGGCCGTCAACAGCAGCCACAGACGGCGGTCGAGGCTGCTCCTCTCGCCGCGCTCCCAGCGGCCCAACGCGGCCCGCAGCGCGGCGCCGTCGACGATGCCCATCTCGGCCAGCAGGGGGCGGTCGAGCAGCTGCTCGAGGCGCTCGAAACCGGCCCCCGCCAGGCGATGGCGCAGGAACGGCAGGAAGCTCGTCTTGTCCGGCCGCTCGCGGACCGCGGCGGGCAGGCGCCCCCGCATCGCCCGGCGCAGCAGCAGCTTGCCCCGCCCGGCCCGGTAGTGCAGCTCGGGCGGCACCCGGGCCGCAAACTCGACCAGCCGGCGGTCCAGCAGCGGATGGCGGGCCTCGATTCCGAACCGCGCCGCCGTGCGGTCGATCCAGTAGAGGCCCCAGGCCACCGAGCCGAGCCGCGAGGCCTGGAGCCGGACCCCCTCGCGGGCACCGCGGCCACCGGCGTGGGGTCCGGCGATCGAGCGCAGGTGCTCGGCCAGACCCACCCGGCGCGCGAAGTCGCCGCGCACCCACTCGGGAAGCTCGCCGGCCGGCGGCCGGAAGCACGCCCGCCGCAGCCCGCCGTCGGCCCACGCTGGAGCCAGCGGGCGAAACAGATAGAGGTAGGCCAGCCGCCCCGGCGGCTGCTGGCGCTCGCGAGCGTGCCGCCGCAGCTGCGCCGCCAGCTCGATCCAGCGGCCCTGCCGGAACAGGTCGGCGTAGAGCAGCGGGCTGCCGTAGAAGGTCGAGTCGCCGCCGTGACCGGTGAGCAGGACGCGACCGCCCGCGTCGCGCAGCCTGGCCAGCATCTGCTGCTCCAGCGCCCGCCACCCCTGGAAGGGGCCCTCGAGATCCGAAGGCTCGGCCTCGAGGCCCTCGAGCAGCGGCAGCTGCTCCGGACGGAACTCGTCGACGGCAACGCCCAGCTCGGCGGTCAAGCGGCGCAGGTAGGCCCGCTCGTCGCACTCCCCGAGTCGATCGAAAACCGCCGACAGCGCCATCAGCCGCAGTCCGTCGCTGCCGTGCGCCAGCGCCGCGACCGTGGAAGAGTCCAGCCCACCGCTGAGCTGCAGCCCCACGACCCGCTCCGTGGTGCGGAGTCGAGCCCGCACTGCCGCTTCGAGCAGCTCGCCGAGCTCGTCGGCGTAGTCCTCGGGACTGCGCTGCGGCTCGGGATCGCCCGACCGCAGCTCCCAGAAGCGGCGCACCGCCACCCGCCCCCGCTCGGCCACCAGACGGTGGCCGGATGGTAGCCAGCGGACCTGGCGGAAGCCGGTGCGCTCCTCGGCCACCGATCCGGCCAGGTACTGACCCAGGAACAGCTCGTCCGGCTCGCGTCCCACCCATGGCAGCCGCAGCAGCTGTCCCGCCTCGGAGGCCAGCGCCAGCCGGCCGGCCACGGCGGCGTAGTGCAGCGGCTTGACCCCCAGCGGGTCGCGTGCCGCCAGCAGGCGGCCCCGCCGCCGGTCCCAGAGCACGAAAGCGAAATCGCCCAGCAGGTGCACGGGGCAGTCCACCGACCACCGACGATAGGCCTCGAGGACCAGCTCGGCGTCGGAGGCTTGCGGGTCGACGGCCGCGCCGGCGGCGCGCAAGCGCCGGGCGAGCCCCTCGCGGTCGTCGAGGCGGAGGTCCGCTACCAGAGCCAGCGATCCGCGGACCAGGGGCTGGGTCGCAGCCCCGGGCGTCGCGGCGAGCAGCAGGTGGCCCAGCGCGATCCCGCCCTCGGCCCAGAGGCCGCGGCCCTCCGGGCCGCGATGGGCCGCCGCGTCGAGCATCGATCCAACCAGCGCCCGGGGCTCCGTTCGGGTGGACCGCCAGGCGGCCAGCGCTGCCAGACCGCTCACCTCGGGCCTCCTGGGCCGCTCACCGGATCACCACCGGGGGAGCCAGCAGCGGCTGGAACCGGTCGACCCCGGCGGGTTCCGACAGCGCGCGTCCACCGTACTCCACCCAGGCGTGGGCGCTCAGCCGGTCCGCATGCCTGCGCACCCCGATTCGCAGCTCGCCGGCCAGGCCGTGCGCGGCGAGCAGACGCCGCAAGACCAGCGCTCGAGGCAGGCAACCCGGCCCCCACGGGTGGCGGCGCGCCGCCGCGGCAACCACCCAGGCCAGCCGCTCGGGCAAGACCGACGACCGCCACCGGGGGCCGGCTGGCGCTTGCGCCCACTGCAGCAGCGTGCGCAGTGGCAGCAGCCGCAGCGCGGCGGGCGCCGCCAGCAACAGCCACCAGGCGCTCCACAGGGTCCGACGCTCGGCCCAGGTCAGCCGGCTGAGCCGCTCCAGCGTGGCCCGCATGCCTTCCGGTCCCCGTTTCTCTAGTGGACCGTAGCGGATGAACGGTTAGTGGATGATCGAGTCATTGGCTTCGAGGATCAAAGCGCAGCGACGCAGGCATAGCGGGACTATGGCGAGGAGCCGCGGTCCACTAGTCCGATGGCTGCCGCCCGCCGGGGCTCGCCGCGACCTCGCTGACCCGCAGCAGTCGCCTGGCCTCGAGCTCTCCGACCAGGCCGAGAACGTCCTCGCACAGCCGCTGGCGATCGACTTCGTACTCCTCGAGCAGCTCCGTCACCACCGGCTCGAGGACGCCGTGCCGGGCCAGCGACTGCCACACCCGCGTTCCCACTTCGTCGAGGCCATAGTAGTTGCCGCTCGACAGGTGCAGGATGACCGCCTCGCTGCCGACGACGCAGAAGTGGACGTCTTCCGGGATCCGAACCTGGGAGCTCAGCGTCGGCATGGGGAGACTGCGGTCGGGGGCCGCCGGCGGCGCGCACTATAACTCAGCACGGGCAACCCGAAGCCGCCCGGTCGCGCGCCGCGCCGGCGCCGGTCTCAGCCGGCCGTCTCGCTCTTGGTTCGGGGCTTCGCGCGCTGCCGCTGCAAGCTGGCCCGCAGATGACGGCGGATCTGCTCCCCCAGCTGTTCCGGGTCGTTGAGGTACTGCTCCTCGCCGGTGTGGAGATTGCGCAGGTAGCCGCGCAGTTTGCCCTCCTCGGCGGCATCGGCCTGCTCGCGCCAGAAACGCACCAGAAAGGACACACTGCCTTCACGCTGCCGCCGCTGGCTCATGCCGGACCTCTAGCTCTCGGCTTGGAAACCGCCTCGTGCTCGCAGACCCTGGGCCGCGGCGCACCGTCACGCGGCGCGATCTCCGCCCACAGTCCGACGCCCCGCCGGGAGCGTAGACCCCCGCCGTCAGGACAGCGTCAGGAATACGCGCCGGCCCATTGCTACAATCCGCGCCGAGCGCCGCTCCTGGGGGGAAATCGCGGCGGTTCGGCCGAGGGGCCGGGGGACGGGTCGAGACGATGAGTCGGCTGGAGATTCGGCTGCTGGGCGGCTTCGAGGTGCACTGGGCGGGGCGACCGGTGCGCGGCTTCGAGTCGCAGAAGGTCCGGGGACTTTGTGCCCACCTGGCGGCCCACCGGCGGCAGGCGCACAGCCGCGAGCGTCTGGCCACCCTGCTGTGGGCCGAGAAGTCGGAGGAGGCGGCGCGGCGCAACCTGCGACAGGCGCTCCACAACCTGCGCTCGGCCCTGGCCGCCGTCGACGACCGCCGGCAGGCGCTGAATATCACCCACCGCACCGTCCAGCTCAGTCCCGAGGTCGAGACCTGGGTCGACGTCGACGAGTTCGAGCGGGCGGTGCGCCGCGGGCTCGCCGAGGCCGGTCCAGACCCCTACCAGCTCACCCTCGCCGCCTCGCTCTACACCGGCGACTTCCTGGCCGGCTTCTTCATCAAGGACAGCCCACCCTTCGAGGAGTGGATGATCACCGAACAGGAGCGGCACCGGGACGCGGCGATCGACACCTTTCGCACCCTCATCGAGTCCTACCTGCGCCGCGGCGAGTACCGTCTCGGCATCCAGTACGCGCGCCGGCTGCTGGCCATCGACCCGCTGTCGGAGAACGCCCATCGCTACCTGATGCGTCTCTACAGCCTGTCGGGCCGCCGCTCGCGGGCGCTGAGTCAGTTCGAGACCCTCCGCAACCTGCTCAACGCCGAGCTGGCGGTCGAACCGATGCCCGAGACCCGTGAGCTGTTCGAGCAGATCCTGATCCAGGCGGTGCCAAGCGAGAAGGGCGGCGGCACAGCCGACGAGGACGAGGAGCCGGTCGGGCCGCTGATCCCGATGGTCGGGCGCCGCCGGCCGTACGAGCAGCTGCAAGCGGCCTGGCAACAGGTGCAGGACGAGGGCGGCCGCCTGACCGTGCTCCACGGCGAGTCGGGGATCGGCAAGAGCCGGCTGGCCAAGTCGTTCGTCGACGCGGCGACCGCCAAGCGTCACGCAGCGGTGCTCAGCGGTCGCTCTTACGCGGCCGCTCCGCTGGTCAGCTACCGGCCGTTCGGCGAGATCCTGCGCGGCGCCTTCGCCGACATCCTGCCCGAAGACTGCCGCGCCCTGCTGGGCGATCTGCCGGGGGGCGCCGGCGGCGATCTGCTGGCGCTGGCCCCGGCGCTCGCCGAGCTGGCGCCCGAGCTGGCGCCAGCCGAGGGGAAGGCCGCACCGAACATCGAGAGCCTGGCCTCGTCGATCCTCGCCTTTCTGGACCGGCTGGCGCGCCCTGCGGAGGGCGGCGCTACGGCCCCGGTCATCCTGCTGCTCGACGACCTGCACTGGACCGACCCCCCGAGCCGCCGGCTGCTGGCCGCCCTGGTCCCGCGGCTGGCGGCGCGGCGGCTGTGGATACTCGCCACCAGCCGCGATCTCGAGCCGCTGGCCGAGCTGCCCGGCGACCGCATCGGCCTCGAGCGGCTGGGCAGCGACGAGGTCCAGGAGATCGCGGCGTCGCTGCTCGGCGCCTCCGGCTCGGAGCTGCTTGGCGGGCCGCTCGCCGAGTGGAGCGGCGGTCTGCCGCTGGCGGTCGCCGAGCTGATCAACACGCTGTGGGACCAGGGCGTGCTGCTTCCGCGGCGCGGCGGGCAGTGGACGCTCGACGGCCCGATCGAGCAGCCGCCGGCGGCGCTCGAGGTCACCGAGCTGATCAAGGAGCGGCTGCGGCGGCTTCCCACCTCCGCCCGCCGGCTGCTCGCCCTCGCCGCCGTCGCCGGCCAGGTGTTCGATGCCGAGCTGGTCCAGAAAGCCGACCGCGAGCACCTGGCGGTGGTCGACATCTGCATCCGGCTGATGCTCGAGCGCTGGCTGATTCGTCAGTTCCCGGTGAGCTGGTCGCACGGCGAGCGCCAGGGCGACCTGGTGCTGTGGGCGCAGGGGGCGCGCCGAGGCACCTTCGAGTTCGCGCACCAGACGATCCGTGAGGCGGTCCTCGACGACATCAATCCGCTGCGCCGGCAGGTGCTGCACGCCGAGGTGGCGGAGGCTCTGGCTGCCAGCCGCGGCCACGAGCCGGAGGCGGTGTGCGAGGAGCTGGCCTACCACTATCTTCAGGCCGGCGACTGGGCGCGCGCGCTGCCCTGTCTGGAGCTGGCGGCCGAGAAGGCGCACGCGATCGGCGCCGCCGAGACCGCCGAGTGGTACGCCGACCGCTCGGTGGAGGTGGTGGATCGCCTGCGTGGCGCCGCCGCCTCGGCGGCCGAGCGCGACGAGCTCAGCGCCCGCCGGCGGGCGGTGCTCCAGTGGCGGCGGCGCAGCGAGACCGCCTGACCGTTCGCCGGCCGGACCGCGAGGTCAGTCCAACCTGGCCAGGCGGAGGCCGGTGAACTGGAAGCGGGTCGCCGCCGGCCAGAAGTTGCGGTAGCTCACCCGGATGTGCGAGCGGGGCGTGGCGCACGAGCCGCCGCGCAGCACCCGCTGGTTGTCCATGAACTTGCCGTTGTACTCCTGCAGGTTGCCGGCGAACGGCTCGAAGCCGGGGTAGGCCTCGTAGTGGCTGGTGGTCCACTCCCAGGCGTCGCCGGCCAGCTGGGCGACCGTGACCTCCGGGTCGGCGGCGGCGGGCGCCGGCTGGAGCCGACCGCTCTCCAGGAAGTTGCCGGCGCCGAAGCCGCTGCGCCGCGCCGCCTGCTCCCACTCGAACTCGGTCGGCAGACGGCAGCCCGCCCAGGGACCGCCCAGCCCGCTCTTCCAGCGGGCGAAGGCCTCGGCCTCGTAGAAGCTGACGTGGGCGACCGGCGCCGCCGGGTCGAGCGGCAGCTCGCCGCCGAGGGTCCAGCAGGTCCACTCGCCGTCGCGGCGCTCCCAGTAGAGCGGCGCCGACCAGCCGCCCTGGCGCACCGCCTCCCAGCCGTTCGACAGCCACAGGAGCGGCTGCCGGTAGCCGCCGTCGTCGATGAACTCCAGGTACTCGCGGTTGGTGACCAGCCGGTCGAAGAGCTGGAAGTCCGCCAGATAGCCCTTGTGGACCGGCAGCTCGTTGTCCCAGCACCAGCCGCCCTCGACGTTGCCGAACCCGAAGACGCCGCCGGCGAAGGGCACGAAGCGGCCCGGACGCTCGGTCCCGGCCTCGCTCGGGCGCGGCTTCCGGTAGGTCGACCGCAGCCCCGGCGGATTGACCGAGAGGATGTGCTTGACCTCGGTGACCAGCAGCTCCTGATGCTGCTGCTCGTGATGGATGCCGGCGGTGACCAGCGGCGCCAGCGCGGCGAGCTCGGCCTCACCGGCCTCGCCGAGCAGCGCCGTGAGCCGGGCGTCGACCGACCGTCGGTAGGCGAAGACCTCGGCGGTGGTCGGGCGGGTCAGCAGGCCGCGGTCGACGCGCGCCACGCGCGGCCCCAAGGCCTCGTAGTAGGAGTTGAGGACGAACTCGAGGGCCCGGTCCTGATCGGTGGCCAGACCGCGCGGCTCGAGGATGTTCTTGGCGAAGAACCAGCTGGTGTGCCCGAGATTCCACCACGGCGGGCTGACGTCGGGCATCGACTGGATGCGGTAGTCCTCCGCCTCGAGCGGGCCGCAGAGGGCGGCGCTCAGCTCGCGGGTCTCGCGGAAGGCGCGGAGCAGCTCGTCGCGCTCCGCCGCGACGGCGTCGGATCTCGGCTCGATGCTCAGGGTCACGGCCGCACTGTAGCAGCTCCGGCGGCCCAGAAAGGCAACGCCGGAGGGGTTTCCCGCACCCTTCACCCCTCCCGCACGGGGAACGCCCCTCCGGCGATTCGGTCGCTCTGATCGGAACCGCAGCGGCGGAGCCGGCTCTCTACGAGGCCGAGACGGCGATCGCGACGGAAGCGTCCTTCGCTTCCCCCACCGCGTTCGCCTCCCTCCGCGTCTCAGCCTCGTACAGAGCCGGCTCCGTCGCGTCACTCACGCCATTCCTAAGGGCAAGGGCCATGCCACCGGCCGCCCGGCGGCCGTCCGGAGCTAAACCGCCTGTTTTCAGCGATTAGATCGAGGGTCAGAGAAAGACGGGAGGGAGGAAGGCCGGGAGGATCTACCGGGCCGCCGCCAGGGCGGGGAGAAACTCCCGGCCGGGCGGCAGCCGCCCGGGATCAGCGCAGGCCGAGGAAGTTGCGCATCACGTGGCGCGCCACCTCGGGGTTCTCGCGCAGCCGCCTGATCGAGTAGGGATACCAGTCCTGGCCATAGGGCACGTAGACCCGCAGGCGGTGCCCCGCGGTCAGGAGGATGCGGCGCAGCTCCTCGTCGACGCCGAGCAGCATCTGGAACTCGTAGCGGTCGCGGGGCGTCCCCAGCCGGTCGAGCAGCGCCACCGCCGAGCACACCAGGTACTCGTCGTGGGTGGCGATCGCCGCGTAGACCCCGCGCTCGAGCATCTTCTCGAGCGCCGCCATGAAGTTGCGCCGCACCGTCTCGTAGCCCTTCCAGGCCAGCGGCCGGGGCTCGATGTAGATCCCCTTGCACAGCCGCACGTTGGCCCCCGCCGCCGGCAGCCCGTCGAGATCGGCCAGGGTGCGGCGCATGTATGCCTGGAGCACCGCGCCCAGGTTGCCGTGCCGCTCCTGCAGCTGGCGGTAGATCCGCAGCGTGGCGTCGGTGCAGGTCGAGTCCTCCATGTCGATGCGCACGAAGTTGCCGAAGCGCTTGGCGGTGGCGGCGATGCGGTCGACGTTGTCGCGGCAGAAGCCCTCGTCGATCTTGAGACCCAGCAGGGTCAGCTTGATCGACACGTTGGAGTCGAGCCGCTGCTCGTGGATGGCCTCGAACAGCCGCTCGTACTCCTCGACCGCGGCGGCCGCCTTGGACCGCTCGGCGACCTCCTCGCCCAGCAGATCGAGGGTCGCCATCGCCCCCTGGGTGTTGAGCTGACGCACCGTCTCGAGCGCGTCGTCGCGAGTCTCGCCGGCCACGTAGCGCTGCGCCACCCGCCCGACCAGGGCACGCGGCACCGCCGGGAGCGTGGCGACGACCAGCCGGCTGAACAGGCTCACCGGAACGCTCACCGGGAAGCTCGCGCGGGGGGCGAGGCGGGATCAGGCGGCCGGCCCGGCGGCGGCCCCGGCGCCCTCGCCGTGGCCGTTGCCGCCGTCGCTGACCCAGCGCACCGCCTTCGAGCACGGGCAGACGCCGCCGACGCGGCGCAGCGACGGCATGGTGCGGGCCGCCTCCCCGGCGGTCAGCTCGCCGCCGGCCACCCGGCCGATCAGCTCGACGTACTCGCGGAAGTCGCGCCCGGCGCGGTAGGCGTCGGGCAGATGCCGGCGCAGGTGGTCGAGATAGGACGGCAGGTCTTCGAAGCGCTCCCCCTGCCAGCCCACCATCTGGAAAGCCGGCACCCCGCGCCGCCGGAAGAACTCCTGGTGCGGCAGGTGGACAAGCTCGTCGTAGTCGACCCCCTGCTCGGAGCCCCCTTCGGCGAGCAGCCGCCCGATCAGCTCGTCGGCCTCCTTGAAGGACAGCTCGGGGAGACGGGCGCGGACAAAGCGCACGTTGAGGTCGCGCACCAGCTTGCCCACCTCCTCGTAGTAGTCGGCCTGGGCCTCGGCGTTCTTCATCGGCTTGAGACCGTAACGGACGTTGGTGCCGCCGCCGCGCTCGTCGCCGAACATCTCGAGGCCCCGCGGCAGCCACTTGTTGATCGCCTTCTGGACGTCGGCGGTGGTCACGTAGATCGAGTCGCGCGCCGCTTTCTCCATCCAGCGGCGCAGCGGCACCACCCCGGCCGCCAGGTGGAAGGCCTCCTCGCGCAGCATCTGCGGCATGCTCTCGGCCATCGGCTTGTAGGCGCTGATGCGCTGCATCGAGAGCTGGTACTTACCGACCCGGTCGATCAGCGCGCAGAAGGTGACGTTGTCGACAAAGGAGTCGAAGTCGATGTTGAAGGCCCCGAGGATGTGGGAGCCGGTCTTCATCGACAGGATCTCCTCCACCATCTCGGCCCCCGAGCGGTCGGAGACGCCCTGCCAGTCGTCCTCCAGCAGCAGGTGGAACATCTGGTAGCCGTGGCGCAGCTCCTCGGCCATCATCCGCAGAATCCAGAACTGCTCCTCCTCCTCCTGGGCCCGGGCCAGGGTGAGCTGGTGCTGCTGGATGGAGCCGAACTCGGTCGAGGCCTGGGCCTGGATGGCGCCCAGCAGGTGGCCGGACTGCTCGCGCTCCATGTCGGCAGCCTGCCGGAACTTGGGCTTGCCCTTCATCGCCCCGCACTCGATCTGGTCGCACATCCCCATCTCGCGGTAGGCGCAGAGCTCGAAGCGCTCGTCCTTGGGGAAGTACTTGTCCCAGTTCTCGAGCAGGAAGTCGTAGTCGGGCAGGTAGGTCTGCTGCCACTTGCGGACCGCCGCGTGGAAGGGCTTCGCTAGATAGGCCTTGCTCGTTGCCATCGTTCTCTCCAGAATCGCCGCCGGCGCGGCCGCCGGCGCTAGAGCCGCTTGACGAACGGTCTGAGCGGCGCCGGCTCGAAGCCCAGGCGACGGAAGAAGGTGGCGATTCCCGCCATCTCCTCGTCCACCAGGGTCCGCACGCTCGCCGCCCCCCGCCGCCGGAAGTGCTCCAGCATGTGCTCGGCCAGCCGCCGCCCGATCGCCTGCCCGCGGAGGTCGGGATCGACCCCCAGGACCTCGATCCAGCCGGTCGGCTCTTCGAGGCCGAACTCCCCCGACCTTACCTCGCCGAGCATGAAGCCCACCACCCGCCCCCCGGCATCGGCCACCGCCGAGGCCTCGGGATCGCGGCGCAGGTAGTAGCCCACCCGCCGCTCCCAGACCTCCGGCCGGTAGCTGCCGCCGATCTTTTCGTCGAGGGTGGTGATGTCCCCGAGATCGGTGTCTTCGAGGGAGCGGATCCGCACCTCGGCGGCGGCGGGCGAGAGCTCGGTCATGGCTGGGTGGTTGGCGCCGGGCGAGGGCCGCCGGGCACAGCGATTGTATCGGCTGTGAACGGTCTCCGCAAATGCGGTTGACGGATCAGTGGCAAGAGCCGACCGGGGTGGGGCGCGCCTGGGGACGGAGCGGGCCTGACAGACTTCAGAGGGGAGGCCCGCTCCTCCTTTCGCCTTCGCGCCGCACGGACCGTGGCCTTCGAGGCCTGCCGCAAGCGCTCGTCTCAAGGCCCCTGTCGAGCCCCACCCCGGCCGGCTCCTGCGCGGCCTACCTGGGGCCAAGGGCCGACTCGATGCTGGAGCGCCCCCACCCCACCTGTTGTGACAACAAAGACGAGTTGGAGGGGAAGAGACAGGAAGCTCGCTTCTCGGCCCGCGGCGTTTGCGGACGGCTTTGCTTCCAGCAATCGGCCCACGGTGCGTGAAGAGGCAGTCGCGTGACAGCGCACTGGCCGACCCGCCAACCTGGGACGACGATGCGAACTGGAACCGCGGCGCGTGCTGCACTGCCGGGCGCCCTCGGCACCCGAACGCCCTACCCGGAAATCTCCGCGAGCCCGCTATTCACCGGCAAGCGACCGTTCCTGCCAGAGGGAGCCGCAGCTCGGCCGCTCTCAGAGAGAAGCGAAAGAACGACTGGGAGCTAGGCCCTAATGCGGTGCGGTGGACGACGACGCGGCGCCGGCGACGTGCTCGTGGGCGTGGTAGCTGGAGCGGACGAGGGGGCCGGACTCGCAGTGGGCGAAGCCGAGGGCGAGGGCGTGGCGCCGGTAGGCGGCGAACTCGTCGGGGGCGACCCAGCGGTCGACCGGCAGGTGGTCGGTCGTCGGCTGGAGGTACTGGCCGATGGTGAGGATCTCGACGCCGGCGCGGCGGACGTCCCCGAGGGTCGCCTCGACCTCGGGGGTGGTCTCGCCGAGGCCGACCATGATGCCGGTCTTGACCCGGCCGGCAAAACCGCCCGAGTCGCGGCGGCGTGAGGCCTCGGCCAGCAGCTCGAGCGAGCCCTCGTAGCGGCTGCCCGGGCGGGCCTGCCGGTAGAGGCGCGGCACCGTCTCGACGTTGTGCGAGAAGACCTCTGGGCGCGCGGCGAGGACCACGTCGAGGGCGTCCTCGACGCCGCGGAAGTCGGGAGTCAGGACCTCGACGGCCACGGCCGGCGTGCGCCGGTGGATGGCCCGGATGACGTCGGCGAAGTGGCCCGCCCCGCCGTCGGCGAGGTCGTCGCGGTCGACCGAGGTGACGACCGCGTGCCGCAGGCCCATGGTCTCGACCGCTTCGGCCACGCGGGCCGGCTCGTCGGCGTCGACGCCGGGTGCAGGCCGGCCCGTGGTCACGGCGCAGAAGCCGCAGCGGCGGGTGCAGACGTCGCCCAGGATCATGAAGGTGGCGGTGCCGTGCTCCCCCCAGCACTCGTAGATGTTGGGGCAGCGCGCCTCCTGGCAGACGGTGTTGAGCGCCAGGCGGTCGACCAGCGAGCGCACCTCGCGGTAGCGCGGCGGGGTGGCCAGCCGGATGCGCAGCCACTCGGGGCGCGGCGAGGTTGCGCCGGGGCGGGGGCCGCCGATCTGCACGAGGGACTCGGTCATCGAACGGAGAGTATCAATCCACACGGCCGGTGCCGCCGCCTTCGCAGAGCACCGTTGGGCTGACGCCACGGAGGCTCACCGCCGGCTTCGGTTCTGCAAACGGCTGGTGATTCCGCCGGCGAGCCCGTCCACAGGGTCAGCCCACGAGGCGCCGTCGAGCGCGCCGGGGCTCGCTCGCAAGCGGCGCCATCTCCAGCGCGACGTCGAGCGCCGGGGCGCTGTGGGTGATCCAGCCGACCGAGACCAGGTCGACGCCGGTGGCGGCGATCTCGCGGACGGTGTCGGGGCCGACCCCGCCCGAGGCCTCGGTGACCGCCCGTCCGACGGCGCGCGCCACCGCCGCCGCCAGCCGCTCGGACGGCATGTTGTCGAGCAGCAGCACGTCGGCGCCGGCGGCCAGCGCCTCGTCCAGCTCGGCCAGGGTCTCGACCTCGGCCTCGAGCGGAACGCCGGGGCCGTGCGCGGCCCGCGCGCGGCGCACGGCTTCGCCCACGCCGCCGGCCAGCCGATGGTGGTTGTCCTTGATCAGAACTCCGTCGTCGAGCCCGAAGCGGTGGTTGGTGCCGCCGCCGACCCGCACCGCGTACTTCTCGAGCACCCGCAGGCCGGGGGTGGTCTTTCGGGTGCAGACGATCCGCGCCGGCAGGTCCTCGACCCGCCGCACCAGATCGCGGGTCGCCGTGGCGATCCCCGACAGCCGGCCCAGCAGGTTGAGGGCGGTGCGCTCCGCCGCCAGCAGGGCGCGGGCGTCGCCCCGCAGCCGGAGCAGCACCTCGGCGGCCCCGACGTCGTCGCCGTCCCGGCGCGGCTCGCGGACCTCGAGATCCGGATCGAGCCGCCGGAAGACGGCCAGCGCCACCGGCAGCCCGCAGACGCGGCCCGGCCGGCGGGCGAGCATCGTGGCCTCGGCGCGGGCTCCGGGAGGAACGACCGCCTGCGTGGTGACGTCCCCTGCCTGGCCGAGGTCCTCGGCCAGCGCCCCGTCGACGAGATCCAGGTAGAGCCGGGGAGCGAGCGGCGCGAAGTCTCCGCGGAAACGTCCGGGGCCGGTGCCTGCAGCGCTTTCTGTACGAGACTCGGGACCTTTCTCGGTCCTGCTCTCGGGACCGCGGCTACCGGCGCGGGCCTCGGCCCGCGCCGAAAGGCCGGCGATCGGGTGCGTCGCCGAAGGCTCGGCGTCGCAGGCGCGGCCGGGCTCGGCCCGAAGGCCCCTCCTTGCCGACCGACTCGCCCGACTCTCAGCACGGTCGGGTAGCTGTGACTCTCGGCCGTCCACACTTGCCGTGGCGGAGTGCCGGGTGAAGGGGTCCTCGAGGGTGATGGTCGGGTCGAGCCTGGTCATCCGGTTGCCTCCATCGCAGCGGTGGCGGGCGGCGCGCCGCGGACCGACAAGCGGAGGCCGACCGGCGCGGCGGCGTCGGGCTGGGCGGTGACCACCAGCCGGCGGGCCCAGGCGGGGTCGGTCCGCGGGTAGTCGGTGCGGCAGTGGGCGCCGCGGCTCTCCAGCCGGGCCGTGGCCGCCCGCGTGACGATCAGGGCCACCGTCAGCAGGTTGCGCGCCTCGCCCGGGCCGGGCGGCAGGTTTCGCGCCAGCTCTTCCAGCCGGCGCAACGCCTTGGCCATTCCGGCTGGGTGGCGGACGATGCCTACCCCCTCCCACATCAGCCGGCGGACGGCCTCTACCTGCTCTGCTTCCGCGGCCTCGCCTGAACCGCAAACCGCCCGGAAAGGCGAAGGCCTCCTCGCCAGTCCCGCCGCCGCCAGCGGCGGCGCCAGACCGGCGCGCAGCGCCCGCTCCAGGTCGCTGGCCACCTGCTGGCCAAACACCGCCGCCTCGAGCAGCGAGTTGCTGGCCAGGCGGTTGGCGCCGTGGACGCCGGTCGCGGCAACCTCGCCGCAGGCCCACAGGCCAGGGAGCGAGCTGCGGCCGTGCCGGTCCACCTCGACGCCGCCCATCTGGTAGTGCGCCGCCGGGGCGACCGGGACCGGCTGGCGGCGGGGGTCGAGGCCGTGGCGCCGGCACAGCTCGTAGACGGTCGGGAAGCGGCGCGGGAGGTCGCTGCCGACGGCTCGCCGGGCGTCGAGGAAGACCGTGCCCCCGGCCGCCAGGCGCTCGTGGACGGCGCGGGTCACGACGTCGCGCGGAGCCAGCTCGGCCGCCGGGTGGACTGCCGCCATGAAGCGCCGGCCGCGCTCGTCGATCAGGGTGGCGCCGGCGCCGCGCAGCGCCTCGGTGAGCAGCGGCATGGGGTCGTCGCCGACCGCCAGCGCCGTGGGGTGGAACTGGACGAACTCGAGGTCGGTCAGCCGGGCGCCGGCCCGCACCGCCAGCGCCAGGCCGTCGCCGGTCGCCTCCGCCGGGTTGGTGGTGCGGAGGAAGAGCCGGCCCGACCCGCCGCAGGCCAGGACCACCGCCGGCGCCAGCAACAGGGTCCGCCCGCCGTCGGGCCGCCGCGCCGTCAGCCCGGCGATCCGCCCGCGCTCGACCACCAGCTCTTCGGCGAAGGTCCGCTCGCGGATCTCGACGCCCTCGAGGTCCGCGACGGCCGCGGCAAGCGCCCGTGCGATGGCGGCACCGGTGGCGTCGCGAGCGTGGAGGATCCGCGCCCGGCGGTGCGCCGCCTCGCGGCCCAGCGCCCAGGCGCCGTCCGGCAGGCGGTCGAACGGCACGCCGAGGGCGGCCAGACGGGCGATTGCCTTCGGCCCCTGCCTCGCCAGCAGCCGCGCCATCTCCTCGTCGGCCAGACCGGCGCCGGCCGCCAGGGTATCGGCGGCGTGGAGCCGCGGCGCGTCGTCCGGGCCCACCGCCGCCGCCACCCCGCCCTGGGCGAGCGGGGTGGCGCCGTCGCGGCCGACTCGCCCCTTGGTGAGGAGCTGGACGCGGTGCCCCGAGAGCCCCAGGGCGACGCTCAGCCCGGCCAGCCCGGTGCCGACGACGACCACGTCGGCGGCGACGACCTCGTCGACTCCCCCGCCGGCAACACCGCGGTTCATCCAGACGCCAGCGGCGCGGTCGCCGCAGCCGGCACCGACACCGTCGCGTCCGAAGGTGCGGCCCGCGCGGTCTACATCGCTCGGGATTTCGCCCGTCCCGCTCACGATCGCTTTCCGCGGCCCACCTCTAGGAGCCCGTGGTGGAAGTCCGCCCGGCCGTCTAGCGGCGGGGCGGAGCCGTCTGCGGCGTTGCCGCTCCTCGACAATGGCTCGGCATTGCCTACGTCGCGGTGCCTGGCATCCGGCCCCGCCGCGCTCGCCAGCCGACCTGACCGACTTCCACCACGGACTCCTAGCATCCGCTCGAGCGCCCGCCGCGCCCGCACCGCTACCGCCGGGTCCACCTGGACCGGGTGCTCGAGCCGCTCGAGCGCGCGGTGGATCTTGGGCAGGGTGATCCGCTTCATGTGCGGGCACAGGTTGCAGGGCCGGATGAACTCGACCTCCGGGTGCTCGACCGCCACGTTGTCGCTCATCGAGCACTCGGTGATCATCACCACCCGCCGCGGCCGCTCCTCCCCCACCCAGCGGATCATCCCCGAGGTCGAGCCCACGAAGTCGGCCTCGTCGAGCACCTCTGGCGGGCACTCGGGGTGGGCCAGGACGCGGATGCCGGGGTGCCGCTGCCGGTAGCCCCTGAGCTCGGCGGCGGTGAAGCGTTCGTGGACCTCGCAGTGGCCCTGCCAGAGGATCAGCTCGACCGAGGTCCGGGCCGCCACGTAGCGGCCCAGGTACTCGGCGGGCAGGAAGATCACCCGCTCGCTGCCCAGCCACTCGACGACCTCGACCGCGTTGGCCGAGGTGCAGCAGACGTCCGACTCGGCCTTGACCGCGGCCGAGGTGTTGACGTAGCTCACCACCGGCACCCCGGGGTAGCGCTCCTTGAGCAGCCGCACGTCGGCGGCGGTGACCGAGGCGGCCAGCGAACAACCCGCCCGGAGGTCGGGGATCACCACGGTCTTCTCGGGGCTCAGGATCTTGGCGGTCTCGGCCATGAAGTGGACGCCGCAGAGCACGATCACTTCGGCCTCGGTGTCGGCCCCGTAGCGGGCCAGCGCCAGCGAGTCGCCGGTGAAGTCGGCGACGCCGTGGAAGATCTCGGGGGTCTGGTAGTTGTGGACCAGCAGCACCGCGTCGCGCCGTCGCTTGAGCCTCTCGATGGCGGCGACGTAGCGGGCGTGGACCGGCCACTCCACGGGCGGGATCAGCGTGCGGAGCCGCTCGTAGACCGGGGCCGTCGCGCGCTCAACCTCCGGACCCCAGACGGGCAGCGGTTCGGCGAACACGGTGGGCTCGGTGCGGACCGAGGGCCGGGTGGCGGGCATCGGCGCTCCTTTCGCGATTATGCTCATATTGAGTTTTATGGGTCGCAGGAAAAGACCGGGTCGACCGGCCGCGCTTATGCTAGACCTGAGAATATGGGTTTGTCAAGGGCGCGCGTCCCCCGTCCCACGGGCTCAGGTGCGAAGGCCGGGAAGGCCGACGCCGGGAGAGGGGCGCTCGCGGAGGACCTCGCGGCGGAAGCGGAACAGCTCGGCCGGGCGGCCGCCGGTCTCGGGATCGAGCTTGCCGGTGCCCTCGACCAGCCCGCCGCGCTCGACCAGACGCCGGAAGTTCTGCTTGTGGAGCTCGACCCCGGCCAGCGCCTCGACCACCCGTTGGAGCTGGAGCAGCCGGAAGGCGGGCGGCAGCAGCTCGAAGACCACCGGCCGGTAGCGGATCTTGCCGCGCAGCCGGCCCAGCGCGGTGGCCAGGATGCGCCGGTGGTCGAGCGACATCGGCCGGCCGACCAGGGGGTCGGCCTCGGGCGCCGAGGGCGTCTCGGCGCCGCCGGGACGGCGCTCGCGGTCGCGGTGCGCCTCCTCCACGAGGCCCGCTTCGTAGAGCAGCTCGTAACGGTCGAGTACCCGCTCGCCGTCCCAGGGTGCGCCACGCAGCCCGAAGCTGATGTCGGCGCGCTCGCGGCGGGCCCGCCGGACGCCGGGCTCGGCGGCCGAGCGCACCCACCGCGCCAGACCGCGCTCGATCTTCCCGCCCAGCACCGGCGGCCGGCCGCGCCGCCAGTCCTCCCACGGAAAAAGCGCGTAGACGTCCCGCCAGCGCACCCCGCCCACGGCCGCCGGCACCTCACGCACCAGCGCCAGGTAGCCCACCGACAGCACCCGCCGGCCGCCCCAGCGGCCGCGCGGCTCGCGGTCGCGGTCGCCGAAGGTGTAGAGCTGCTCGACGTAGCCCAGCTCGAGCGCGGTCTGCTCGCGCACCCATCGCCTGAGCCCCAGCTCCAGGGTACGGTCGCCCTCGACGTCGAGCGGCCCGAAGGGCAGCGCGTCGTGGGCCGGCGCCCGGTCGACCGTGAGCACCCGCGGCCGCTCCTCGGTGACCGCCACGATCACCGCGTTGAGGCCGATCACCACCTCGGGCAGGCCGGCGGGCGGCCGCGGCGGGCTCAACCCTTGATCACCCCGAGCGGCCGGAGCTGCGCCACCTTGCGGCTGATCCCCGCCGCCTCGACCACGTCGACCACCTGGGCGACGTCTTTGTAGGCCTCCGGCATCTCCTCGGCCACCGTGGCCATGCCCGCCGCCATCACCACCACGCCCTTCCGCTCCAGCTCCTCAAGCAGTTTGCGGCCGCGCGCCTGGCGCTTGGCCTGCCGGCGGCTGAGCCGCCGCCCGGCGCCGTGGCAGGTGGAGCCGAAGGTCTCGCGGTAGGCCCGCTCGGTCCCCACCAGCACGTAGGAGTAGCGCCCCATGTCGCCGGGGATCAGCACCGGCTGACCGACCCCGCGGTAGGGCGCCGGGGTCTGCGGGTGTCCCGGCGGGTAGGCGCGGGTGGCGCCCTTGCGGTGGACGCAGAGCCGCCGGGTCTGGCCGTCGATCTCGAAGCTCTCGAACTTGGCGATGTTGTGGCAGACGTCGTAGACCACCTCGAGCCCGACCTTGGCCGGCCCGACGGCCAGCGCCTCGGCAAAGCTCTCGCGCGCCCAGTGGGTCATCACCTGGCGGTTGGCGAAGGCGTAGTTGGCGGCCGCCGACATGGCCCCCAGGTAGCGACGGCCCTCGGGCGAGCCGAGCGGCGCGCAGCAGAGCTGGCGGTCGGGCAGCTCGATGCCGTAGCGCGTCGCCGCCTCGAGCATCGTCTTCAGGTGGTCGGTGCAGACCTGGTGCCCCAGCCCGCGCGAGCCGCTGTGGATGGTGACCGTGATCTGGTCCAGCTCGAGCGCCAGCGCCGCCGCCGCCTCGCGGTCGTAGACCTCGGCCACGTACTGGATCTCGGCGAAGTGGTTGCCCGACCCCAGGCTGCCGAGCTGGCTGGCGCCGCGCTCGTAGGCGCGGTCAGATACCAGATCGGGATCGGCGTCGGGCAGGCAACCGCCCTCTTCCAGGAACTCGAGGTCGCGGCGCTCCCCGAAGCCCCTCTTGACCGCCCACCCGGCGCCCTTCGCCAGCACCTGCTCGAGATCGCGCCTCCCCAGCTTGAGGTCGCGCCTCCCCCGCCCCACCCCGGTCGGAATGTTCTTGTACATCCGGGTGACCAGCTCCCGGAGCAGCGGCTGGAGATCGGTGCGGCTCAGACCTGAGCGCAGCAGCCGGACCCCTCAGTTGATGTCGTAGCCCACCCCGCCGGGCGAGACCACTCCCTCCTCGGCGTCCATCGCCGCCACCCCGCCGATCGGAAAACCGTACCCCCAGTGGATGTCCGGCATCGCCAGCGAAGCGCCGACGATCCCCGGCAGATGGGCGACGTTGGCCACCTGCTCCAGACTCTGGTCCCGCCGCAGCTCCTCCACCATCGCCGCGCTGGCGTAGACCAGGCCGTCGACCCGCATCTTGCCTTCCCGCGGCAGCCGCCACCGCCAGTCGTCCACCCGCTGGATCTTCATCGCCCCCCTCCTTTCAACCCCCAGGGTACGCCCGGGAAGGGGGGGAGGCAAGGTGAACCGCGCGCGTCAGATGTCGAAGATGACGTGGGCGCGCCAGCCGGTGGGGGTGGGGTGGACGGCGAGGTGGTGGTAGGTGACGGCTTTGAGGAGGATCTTGATGGGGTGGCGGTAGGGGTCGGCGGGCTCGCCGTCGAGGAGGGCTTCGAGACGCCAGCCATCGGAGTCTTCGAAGAGCTTGACCTCGGCGTCGCGGAAGAGGAGGTTTTCGACCTCGAAGAGGTAGATGGCCTCGGTCAGCCAGTCGACCAGCAGGGAGTCGAGGGCGGGGGCGTGGAGGGCGACGCGGCGGGTGGTGCCGGTGCCGACGCGGTCGAGGAGGGTGATCGAGTCGGTGAGGCCGCGCAGGGCCTCGGCGAAGAGCGTCTCGGCGGTTGCGGCCTCGGCCTCCAGCGCCAGGTCGGCGGTGTGCTCGACGGGGCGGAAGGGCACTTAGCCTGAGTCCGGGGCGGCGGAGGCGGCGACCGGGTCGTCCTGCGCCGGCCGGCCGGTCTCGCGCAGTTGGTCCGCCGGCACCTCGACCGGGCACCGGTCGAAGACCGCCGCGAAGTGGGCGGTGCAGCGGGCGGCGACCTCGGGGAGCGGCGGGCGGCGGCCGGTGAGGGCGGCGATCGAGGTCATCTCGACGCCCTCGAGGCCGCAGGGGACGATCCCCGAGAAGAAGGAGAGGTCGGTGGTGACGTTGAGGGCGAAGCCGTGGGTGGCGACCCAGCGCCGGAGGTGGACGCCGAGCGAGCCGATCTTGCGCTCGCCGACCCAGACGCCGATCTCGGGCTGGGCCTGGCGGGGCGCGGCGGCGACGCCGTAGTCGGCCAGGGTGCGGACCAGGACCTCCTGGAGGTCGCGGACGTAGCGGCGGACGTCGCGGCGGTCGGGATCGAGGTCGACGATCGGATAGCCGACGAGCTGGCCGGGGCCGTGATAGGTGCTGCGACCGCCGCGGTTGGTCTCGGCGACGTCGACGCCGCGCTCGCGCAGCCAGGCGGGGTCGGCCACCAGCTCGCCGGTCCGCGCGGTGCGGCCCAGGGTGTAGACGTGGGGGTGCTCGAGCAGCAGCAGGGTGTCGGCGCCCCTGCGTGGCAGGCGCCGCGAGAGGAGCAGCTCCTCGCGCAGCCGCTCCTGGAGCGCCACGGCGGGGCCGTAGGGCACGGTGCCGAGAAAGCCCCAGCGCAGCTCGCGCGGCACCCCAGGACTCCGTCCGCGGGTCGCCCTACCTGAAGGAATCCAGCTCGCTCCAGGTCTCCTCCACCAGCGTCTTCTTGACGTGGTTCATGAAGTGGTCGGCGTCGGCGCCGTCGACAAGCCGGTGGTCGTAGGTGATGGCGAAGTAGCTCATCGACTTGATGGCGATGGTGTCGTTGCCCTCGGCGTCGGCGACCACCACCGGGCGCTTCTCGATGGCGCCGATGCCGAGGATGGCGACCTGCGGCTGGTTGATGATCGGGGTGCCGAACATCGAGCCGAACACCCCCGGGTTGGTGACCGTGAAGGTGCCGCCCTGGACCTCGTCGGGCGACAGCTTCTTGGTCCGCGCCCGGTCGGCCAGGTCGTTGGCCTTCTTGGCCAGGCCCACCAGGTTGAGCTGGTCGGCGTTGCGGATCACCGGCACCAGCAGGCCCCAGTCGAGGGCCACCGCCATCCCCAGGTTGACGTCCTTCTTGAAGACCACGTCGGTGCCGTCGATCGAGGCGTTGAGCTTGGGGTGCGCCACCAGCGCGTTGGCCACCGCCTTGAAGATGAAGGGCATGTAGGTGAGCTTGGTGCCGTGGGTGGCCAGGAAGCGGGCCTTAGCGCGCTCGCGGGCGCGCGCCACCCGCGACAGGTCGAGGTGGAAGACGGTGGTGACGTGGGCCGAGGTGGCCTTGGAGTAGACCATGTGGGCGGCGGTGATCTGGCGGATGCGGGACATCGGCTCGATCTCCACCCGCTCGCCCTCGGTGTAGGCCGGGACGAAGAACTCACCCGGCTGGCGGCGGGCGGCCGGCACCACCTCGGCGGTCTTGGCGGCGCTGGCGATGGCGGCCGGGGCCGTCGCCGCCGCGGCCGGCACCGGGGCGGCCTCGCTGCGACGCTCGAGGTAGGTCTCGAGGTCCTTCTTGGTCACCCGGCCGTGGATGCCGGTGCCCTCGACCGCGGAGAGGTCGACCCCCTCCTCGGTCGCCATCTTGCGGACGACGGGGCTCGAGAAGGTCCGCAGCCGCTCGGCCAGCTCGGCGTCGGCGCCCTCTTCGGCCGGTGCCGGGGGCGCCGCCGCGGCAGGGGTCGAGGCGGCCGCCGCGGCCGGCCGCTCGGCGGGTTTTTCCGCAGGCTTCTCCGCGGGCTGTTCAACCGGCGCTTCGGCAGCCTTTTCCACAGGCTTTTCCGCCGGCTTCGCGGGCTTTTCCGCCGGTTTCTCCGCAGCCTCTTCCGCCGCGGGCTGCTCCCCCGCCTCGCCGACCCGCGCCACGACCTGGTCCACCGCCACCGTCTCGCCTTCCTGGTGCCGGATCTCGAGCAGCACCCCCGAGGCCGGGCTGGGGATCTCGGCGTCCACCTTGTCGGTCGAGATCTCGAACAGCGGCTGGTCGCGCTCGACGCGATCGCCCACCTTGACCAGCCACTTGGTGATGGTGCCCTCGGCGATGGACTCGCCCATCTGGGGCATGATGACGTCGGTGGCCATTTTGCTCTCCTGTCGGCGGTGCGGCGGCGCGGTCAGCGCCGCGGGGTCCTGAACCGGCTCACGACTCAGACGTGGATGGCGTGGCCGACCGCGGCGTGGGCCGCCTCGGCCATCGCCTCGGCCAGGGTGGGGTGGGCGTGGATGGTGCGGAAGACCTCTTCGGTGGTCGACTCCACCTGCAGGGCGACGCAGGCCTCGGCGATCAGCTCGGTGGCGTGCGGCCCGATGATGTGGACCCCGAGCAGCTGATCGTAGCGGGTCTCGCGGACCACCTTGACGAAGCCCGCGGTCTTGCCCTCGATCGCCGCCTTGCCGAGGGCGCTGAACGGGAACTTGCCGGTCGCCACCTGGTAGCCGCGCTCGCGGGCCTCGGCCTCGGTGAGGCCGACGCTGCCCACCTCCGGGTCGCAGAAGGTGACGCCCGGCACCCGGTCGTAGTCGAGCGGGCGGGTCGGGGCGCCGGCCATGTGCTCGACCGCCACGATCCCCTCGGCCGAGGCGACGTGGGCCAGCCAGGGGGTGTTCACCACGTCGCCGATGGCGTAGACGTGCGGCACCGAGCTCTGCATGTACTCGTTGACCCGGACGTAGCCCTTTTCGAGCACGACGCCGATCTCGCCGAGCCCCAGGTCGCCGCCGGTCACCGGCGCGCGGCCCACCGCCACCAGCAGCGTCTCGGCGGTCACCGTCCTGGCGCCGCCCTCGGCCTCGAGCCGCAGCTCGAGGCCCTCGGGCCGCTGCTCGACGGCGGCCAGCTGGTGCCCGGTCAGACACTGGATGCCGCGCTTGCGGAAGTTGCGCTCGAGCTCCTTGGAGATCTCCTCGTCCTCGAGCGGCAGCAGCCGCGGGAGCATCTCGGCCAGGGTCACCTTGCTGCCGAAAGAGGCGAACAGCGAGGCGAACTCGGTCCCCACCGCCCCGGCGCCCAGGACCACCAGGGACTCGGGCACCCGCTCCAGCTCGAGGACGTGGTCGGAGTTGAGGACGCGCTCGCCGTCGGTGGGCGCCACCGGGATCTCGCGCGGCACCGAGCCGGTGGCGATCAGCAGGTGCTTGGCCTCGAGCTGCTGGCGCTCGCCGCCGGCCTCGACCTCGACCCGGTGGGGCCCGGTCAGCCGGGCGCGGCCGTGGACGCCGCGCACCTTGTTCTTCTTGAACAGGTAGTCGATCCCCTTGGCGTTCTTCTCCACCACCCGCCGCTTGAAGGCGTGGGCGCCGGCCACGTCGAGGGCCGCCGACCCGACGGCGATCCCGAACTCGTCGGCGCGCTGCACCTCCTGCAGCAGCCCGGCGGTGCGGAGCAGCGCCTTGGTGGGGATGCAGCCGCGGTGCAGACAGGTGCCGCCAAACGCCGGGTCCTTCTCCACCACCGCCACCTCGAGCCCGAGCTGCGCGGCCCGGATGGCGGCCACGTAGCCGCCCGGTCCGCTGCCGATGACGACGAGGTCGAGGGGCTCGGGCATTCCTGGGAATCGGAGGCGACGGCGCGCCCGGCTACGCCACCGTCACTTCGCGGCTCAGGAAGACGTCCTGGATGGCGTTGAGCAGCTGGACGCCCTCGGCCATCGGGCGCTGGAAGGCCTTGCGGCCGGAGATCAGGCCGCAGCCGCCGGCCCGCTTGTTGATGACCGCGGTGCGCACCGCCTGGGCGAGGTCGCCCTGGCCCTTGGAGGAGCCGCCCGAGTTGATCATCCCGACCCGGCCCATGTAGCAGTTGGCCACCTGCCAGCGGACCAGGTCGATGGGGTGGTCGGTGACCAGCTCGCCGTAGACCAGCGGGTGGGTCTTGCCAAAGCCGATGGCGGTGTAGCCGTTGTTCTTGGTGGCCTGCTTCTGCTTGACGACGTCGGCCTCGATGGTCACCCCCAGGTGGTTGGCCTGGCCGGTCAGGTCGGCCGCGTCGTGATAGTCGACGCCGTCCTTCTTGAAGGCAGCGTTTCTCAGATAGCACCACAGGATGGTCGCCATCCCCAGGTCGTGGGCGTGGGCGAAGCAGTCGGCGATCTCGACCAGCATCTCGTCCGAGTTCTCGGCCCCGAAGTAGACCGTCGCCCCTACCGCCGCCGCCCCCAGCTCGAAGGCCTGCTCGACGTTGGCGAACAACACCTGCCGGTAGCGGTTGGGATAGGTGAGCAGCTCGTTGTGGTTGATCTTGACGATGAAGGGGATGCGGTGGGCGTACTTGCGGGCCACCGAGCCCAGCACGCCGAGGGTCGAGGCCACCGCGTTGCAGCCGCCCTCGATGGCCAGGCGGACGATGTTCTCGGGGTCGAAGAAGGCCGGATTGGGGGCGAACGAGGCCGCCGCCGAGTGCTCGATCCCCTGGTCGACCGGCAGGATCGAGACGTAGCCGCTCCCCGCCAGCCGGCCCGAGTTGTAGATGCGCCCCAGGTTGACCAGCACCCGCGGCTTGCGATCGGAGATGCCCAGCACCCGATCCAGGTGGTCGGGGCCGGGCAGGTGGAGGTGCTCCTTGCGGATCCCGCCGCAGGTGTGGGTCAGTAGGCTCTCGGCCTCGTCGCCCAACAGCTCTTCGATGCGCTCGATGCCGCCCGCGGCGGCGGTCTCGGCTACGGCCATGGCGGACCTCCGATGTTGCCGGTTGCAGGAAACACGCGAAACGGCGCGGGCGAGCTGCAAGCGCGGCGCCGCTTCCGGCCCGGCGGCGAGAACGCCGGCCTGGGCCGTCGCGGGGCTGGGCTCGGCCTTCCGGCCGCCGCGGCAGTATATGCCACCGCGGTCGCGACCCAGGGGCACGGAATCAGGGGTGCGGAATAATGGCGGCAGGGCGATGACCGCGGTCGGACACAGCTGGATCGTCGAGGTGCGCGAGCGGCTCGCCACCCCGCCGCCGCGGCGGCTGCCGCCGGCCGACAGCCGCCAGGCGGCGGTGCTGGTGCCGCTCTACGTCGACGCCGGAGAGCTGTGGACGGTGCTCACCAAGCGCTCGGGCTCGCTGCCCCACCACAAGAACCAGATCGCCTTCCCGGGCGGCGGCCGCGAGACCGGCGAGGATCCGTGGGCGGCGGCGCTGCGCGAGGCCCGGGAGGAGGTCGGCCTCGACCCCGCCAGGGTGCTCAAGCTGGGCGAGCTGGACGAGGCCGAGACGCTCGGCGGCTACCGCATCGTGCCCTGCGTCGGGGCGGTCCCCTGGCCGTTCGAGACCCAGCCCAACGACGACGAGATCGCCGAGATCTTCTCGGCCCCGCTGCTGGCTTTCGCCGACTACCGGGTGGTCGAGGACCAGACGGTGCGGATCGAAGGGGTCGAACGCACCATCCGCATCTATCACCTCGGCCAGCGTCAGGTCTGGGGCCTCACCGCGCGCATCCTCCACAACCTGATGCGGCGTCTCGGCTTCGACATCCCGGATGAGCTGCCGTGACGCCCCGTCCGGCCGCGGGGCGGGCCGGCGGCGGGACCGCCGCGACCGGGACCGCCGCGCGGCAGGTTGGAGGCGGCTCGGCGCGCCGCTCCTGGCCTGCCTCGCCGTCGCCGGGTGCTCGGTGAGGGTACTGCTCTATCCGGTGCCGCCGGTGCCGGTGCCGTCGCCACCGCCGCCGCCGCTCATCGAGGTGGAGCTGCGCCCGGCCGGCCGACCGACGGTCAGCGCCTGGTGGCTGGCCCCGCCCGACCTGCCGCCCGCGCGGCCCGCGGTGCTCTTCCTCCACGGCAACGGCGAGAACCTCGAGACCATGCGCTGGGCGGGCCTGTTCGATCGCCTGGCGGCGCTCGAGGTGGCGGCGCTGGCGATCGACTACCCAGGCTACGGGCGGAGCGGCGGCCGGCCCGACGAGGCCGGCCTGCTGGCGGCGGCGGCGACCGCCCTGGAGAGCGCCGCCGCCGCCCACCCCGACCGTCCGCTGGTGGTCTGCGGCTGGTCGCTGGGAGCGGCGGTCGCGGTGCAGCTGGCCGCCGGGCCGCCGCGGCCGCTCGCCGGCCTCGTCGCCATCAGCCCTTGGACCACGCTCCCCGAGCTGGCCTCGCTCCATTTCCCGAGCTGGCTGGTGGGGCTCGCCCTCCGCGAGCGGTACGACTCGCTGGCCGCCGCACCCGAGCTGGAGCTGCCGGCGCTGGTCGTCCACGGCGGCAGCGACCGCGTCATCCCCGCCGAGCACGGCCGGCGGCTGGCCGCAGCGCTACCCGACGCCCGCTGGCTCGAGATCCCCGAGGCCGGGCACAACGACCTGCTGATGTTCGAGCGCGTCTGGGCCGAGCTGCGCCGCTTCCTGGACCTCGTCGCCGGCGGGTGAGAAGCGGCGCCGAAGGCCGGGCACGGCGCGCGGCCCCGCGCTGAACTCGATCGACCGACGGGGCTGTTTTCCGAGGCGGCCACGCTCCACGACTCGGACGGCGCGCGGGTCAGAGGCGGTCAGGGCAGTCGAGCTAGTGGACCGTAACGGATGAAATCGTAGTGGATGATCGAGTCCACGGTTTCGAGGTCAAGGCGCGGCGACGCAGGCATAGCCGGACTATGGCGAGGAGCCGCAACGCCGAGATCGAAGCCGAGGGGCGATCAGGCACTGCGATTTCATCCGTTACGGTCCACTAGTGTTCCGTGCGGTAAGTTCCTTGTCACATCGAGAGCGGCGAAGCGGCCGCTGGGCAAGGCGCGACGAGCGAGCATCTCGAGGCTATATGCGACCGAGGAGCAACGCCGCCCAGCGGGATGCAGCGCCGCTCGAATGTA
>JBFGCA010000039.1:0-37443 GCA_041567315.1 Thermoanaerobaculia bacterium
CTTCCTCCTGCTGCCGGCAGTCCTGGATGCGCACCGTCGTGCGAGCGGCATCCCGGACCTGTCTTCTACCGACGCACGTCGTTGGCATGTCGTCATCATGCTCCTGGTGATCGGTCCCCTGGCGATCCCCCAGCTGTGGCAAAGCCAGGGGTTCTCTCGTAGCGCCAAGATTCTGTGGACGTTCTCTGTCGGTCTTGTTTCACTGATCGTGATTCTCGTGATGGTCGCCATCGGCCCCGGCCTGGAGCATTGGATCGAGAAGAGCGCTGCGCCGGTTCTCTTCAGGTGAGTCTCCTGGCCCGGCCGGCCGCGCGAGGAAGATGAGTTGGCGACGGCCGGAGAAGGAGGCCTGGGGCTTGATCAGAGAGGCGCGCTGTCGGGTAGACGTGCAGGACGTCGACCTGGTGGGCGAGGAACTTCCTCTTGAAGTCTCGCGGCCGACTGTAGTCGGCACCGAACTGAGTCTGAAGCGCTTCCCAAGGAATGAGGCAGGGTTTCCGAAGGTAGCTCATCCGGTAAGTGAGCCACGAGTAGATGTCGAGGGCGAGGGGTGAGCCCTTGAGCGCCTTCAGAGCGCGGAGGTCGATGGGCACAGCGTGGGCGACGAGTTCGTCGTAGAACCCGACGCTTAGGACGACCACCGAGTTCCAGAGCGGGCGTTGCTCCGGATCTCGCGGGGACCACCAGAGCTGGTGCTTGTGGGCGATGGTGTAGCCAACGCCGGCGGAGTGGCCTTCGTCCTCGTCGGAGTAGCTGCAGCGGATAGTCGTCGAGAAGAGACGGTGAAGCTGGTCGCGGAGACGAGAGGTCGTCCCACGCTTGCATGGCAGCGGGTGAGGAGTGGCTGAGGGGACAGTGACACCCTAGATGGACCCTAGAAGCGCACCACGAGCTGATCGCCGCCTTCAGGCGACTGCTCGTAAGTGACTGATTTTTATGAGTGTTAGCTGGAGCCGACGAGCGGACTCGAACCGCTGACCTGCTGATTACGAATCAGCTGCTCTACCAGCTGAGCTACGTCGGCTCGGGCAGGGCCCGGCGCTAGCCGGGGGCCGAAATCGTAGGCCAAAGCGGTAGGCGGCGCAAGCAAGGGAGGGTGGGGCGGTGGGTCTGTGAGCTGCTGCACGGCAGCTGGTCGCCAGGACGGCTACGCTCGGCGGATGCGGTGGGTCGCAGCAGCTGCCTCGTTGCTGCTAGCTGGTCCAGGAAGTGTTCACGCGGCAGCGGTTCTGAGCGCCGACTCGGCTGGGATTCCCACGGCCGCGCAAGAGCTGCCGATGGGTGGGCAATTGCGGATCGCCGGGGTCGGGCTGGAGGAAGGCGAGCCGCCGGAGAAGCTGGCTCTGGAGCGGTTCCGGGTCTTCGCTCCGAGGGCGGGGATTCGGGTCCACGGGGCGGCCGGCGAACTGGTCCTCGAGCCGCCAGACAACGTCTACCTCCGGGGCCAGGTCGAAGGCCGGCCGGGGTCGAGCGCGGTGCTGACGGTCCGCGAAGGTGGCGGGATGCGCGGGCTGATCGCTGACGGCGGCCGGTACTGGGTGCTCGCGGGCGGCGCGGCCGCGAAGGGGCCCGAGGCCGGGCTGGCGGTGCGGCGGATCGACGTGGAGCGCGAGTTCGGGGACGAGAGCGGGCGGTTCCGGTGCTCGGCCGGGGACCTCCACGAGCCGGTGCGGCTGATCGAGGAGGTCTTCTGGGGTGCGCCCGGCAGGGCGGGGCCGATGACGCCGGCCGAGGGAGGTCCGACCTACAACGCCCGGATCGCGGTCGAGACGGACGTCGAGTTCTTCAATCTGTTCGGCAACGTCGGCGACGCGACCGACTACGCGGTCGACCTCATCGCCTACAACTCGGTGCTCTACGGGCAGGTGGACGCCAGTCTGGAGCTGGAGGAGCTGTCGCTGTGGACCGGGGGGGCGGATCCCTGGGACGAGTCGTCGCCGCTTTGTCTGCTGTACGAGTTCGGGCAGTACTGGAACGACAACAACTCGGGGGTGGACCGGACGCTGGTCCACATGATGAGCGGCAAGCAGAACGGCGGCGGGGTGGCGTGGCTGGGGGTGCTGTGCCAGGGGCAGTTCAACGTCAACGCCTCGGGCGCGGGGTGCTCGACCCTGGGCGGCGTCGACAACTACGGCGGCGACTACGCGTTCAGCGGCGACCTGGACGGGAACTTCGACATCGACAATCCCGGGGTGCTGTGGGACATCGTGGTGACGGCCCACGAGCTGGGGCACAACTTCGGGAGCGCCCACACCCACTGCTACGCGGGGGTCGGCGGCAACGCCAACCAGGTCGACGAGTGCTCGAACGCCCAGTGCGGCCAGGGCGCGTGTCACTGCGGGGGCACCTCGCTGCCGGCCGGCTGCCCGGGCTCGGGGCAGGGGTGCGGCACGATCATGAGCTACTGCCACCTGCTGAGCGGCGGGCTGGGGAACATCTCGCTCTTCTTCGGTGCCGGCCAGCCCTACGGCACGGCGCCCGGGCGGGTCAACGCCACGATCGAGGCCGAGATGGCGGCGACCGCCGCCGGCGACCCCGACTGCCTGGCGCCTGCCCTCGAGATCTTCGCCGACGGCTTCGAGTCCGGCGACACCAGCTCCTGGTCGTCCGCGGTGCCCTGAGCCGACGCGCTGGGACACTAGCTCGGAATCACAGGCGCCAGCCGCCGGCCGCGTAGACGTGGCCGCAGCCACGGGCGTGAACGTGGCCGTGGAGGTGGTACCACTTGCCGCGGTGGACATAGTGGCCGCGGCGATGGGAATGGACGTGCCCCGGCTGGATGACGACCACGCGGGCATGGGGGTGGTGGTGCGCCGGGTGTAGGCTGTGGGCGGCATGCGGACCTTCGCGGTATTGCTGGCGGCACTGCTGGCCGCGGCCTCTACCGCCGGCGCCGACTGCACGCTGACCTCCACCGGCAACGTGCCGCTTCCGGACACCGGCGAGGCGCTCTATCTGGGAGAGTGGGAGGGGGGCCTCTACCCGGGCGGCGAGACGGCGCCGCCGCGGGCGCTGCGGCGCGCCGCCAACCGGCGCGGGCGGCGGATCGAGCCGCTCGATCGCTTCGGGGTGCGCGACCCCGAGGACGGCGCGATCGTGCTGCTCTCGGTCGGGATGTCCAACACCCGGCAGGAGTTCGACGCCTTTGCCGCGCGGATGGCCGGGGACCCGTCGGTCAACCCGCGGCTGGTGCTGGTCAACGGCGCCCAGGGCGGCCGGGCGGCGGAGGACTGGGCGGATCCCGGGGGCGAGCCCTGGGAGCGGGTCGGGGAGCTGCTGGACCGGCTCGGCCTCACGCCCGAGCAGGTGCAGGTGGCGTGGATCAAGCAGGCCGAGCGGCGGAGCGCTCAGCTCGGGGGCTTCCCGGCCCACGCCGAGGTGCTCCAGGAGCACCTGGAGGCGATCGCGCGGAATCTGCGGCTCCACTACCCGAACCTGTCGCTGGTCTATCTGTCGAGCCGCACCCGCGCCTGGACCGAGGACCCCCGCAGGAACAGCCCCGAGCCCGAGGCCTACGAGTCGGGGTTCGCGGTCAAGTGGGCGATCGGGCGGCAGCTCGCCGGGGCGTCGGACCTCAACCCGTATTCGGCGCGCGGTGAGGTGGTGGCGCCGCTCATGCTGTGGGGGCCGTACCTGTGGGCCGACGGGCTCGAGCCGCGCTCGGACGGCTTCACCTGGCGGTGCGCCGACACGCGGGCGGGGGAGTACGTGCACCCCTCGCGCCGCGGCCGCCGACAGGTGGCGCGGCAGCTCGAGGCGCTCTTCAAGACCGACCCCAGCGCCGCCGGCTGGTTCCTGCGCCCGGAGCCCGTCGGCCAGCCACCCCAGGCCGGCATCTTCTTCGAGCTGGCCTCCGGGCGGGTGCCCTTCGTCATCGACCTCGGGGCAGGGGCGTTCGATCCCGACGGGGAGGTCGTGTCCACGCTGTGGAGCTTCGACGACGGGACCTTCTCGACCAGCCCGACGCCGACCAAGACCTACCATCGCGCCGGGGTCTACCGGGTGCGGCTGACGGTCACCGACGACGACGGCAACGCGGTGCGGCGCAAGCTGCGGCTGCGGGTCCGGGACTAGCCCAGTTTCCGGCCGGCCCGGCCCGGAAAAGCAAGAGGCCCTCCGCGGGGGAGGGCCTCCAAGATCGCGCTGTCGCGCGCCAGGCCAGGCGCCGCCGATATCCGAGCCGTCGGCGGCGCCGGCCGATTCAGTGGACTACCAGCGCTGGCGGAAACCGCCGCCGCCGCCGCCGCCGCCGCCGCCGTTCTGCCGCGGACGCGCCTCGTTGACGCGCAGGTTGCGGCCGCCCAGGTCGGAACCGTCCAAGGCGCGAATCGCCTCGCCGGCGGCCTCGGCGTCCATCTCGACGAAGCCGAAACCTCGTGGCCGGCCGGTCTCCCGGTCGGTGATCAGGTCGACGCCCGAGACGTTGCCGTACTGGCCGAAGAGCTGACGCAGCTCCTCTTCGCTGGTGGTGAAGGGCAGGTTGCCCACGTAGATTCTCGTACCCATTCTTTACTCTCTCTCTTCAGGTGGCGCGCGCGGGGATGTCCCTTGCGCACCGGTTTCTGTGCTCGATTCCGCACATCGGAATCTTCCGACGGAGCTGTCTCGCCTTGGGAGTTGGGTTATGCGACTGGATTCGGGAAGGACTCGGACTCCCCCGGGTCGCGGCGACCATTCACACGGGGATCCGCTCCGGCGGGCGGAGTATAGGCGAAATCGGCCTTTCGGTCCAGTCAAGCGGCCGCTAGGCCAATCGCAGCTCGGTCAGGACGCCGTAGTGGTCGCTCAGGTTCTCGGCGCCGGGGGCGCCGGCGGGGTGGGGGGCGTCGAGGACCACTTGTGAGGCCTCGATCTCGACCGGCGCGGCGCCGGTGGCCTGGCCGGGGTCGGGGCGCAGGAAGACGTAGTCGATCCGGGCGCTGGACTCGGCCGTCCCCTTGGCCTGGCGGCGGGCGACGATCGTGTTGTCGCGGTCGAAGGTCAGGCCCTCGGCGGGGGGCGGGTTGACCGCCCGCCAGGCGTCCTCGAAGCGGTCGGCCGGGTCGGCGGGGGCGGTCAGGGCGCCGACGATCTCGTCGCCCTCGCGGGCGTTGAAGTCGCCGACCAGCAGGGTCGCCGCCGGTCGCCGCTCGGTCTCCAGACGGCGGAGGAACTCGACGGCGGCGGCGAGCTGGCGCCGCCGCCGCCCGCGGCGCTCCTCGTCGGTGCCGGCCGACAGGTGGGTGTTGCAGAAGGCCAGCAGTGGGCCGTCTTTGGCGCGGGCGCGCACCAGCAGGCACTGGAGGCCGCGCCGGTCGAAGCCGTGCTGGCCGAGGATGGTCGGGAGGTAGTCGCGCTCGGGGTCGAGCTCCCAGCGCTCGCCCTTGGCGGCCACCAGCAGCCCGTCCTGGAACCTGCCGCCGAGGAGGACGCTCCAGTGGCCCAGACCGCCGGTGGGCAGCCAGCGGGTGACGTAGCCGGCCGCCGCGAGCCGCCGCTCGAGGAGCTTGCGCGCGTTGCGGGCGGGCTCGAGGAAGGGCAGCGCCAGGCGGGTGTTGAACACCTCCTGGAAGCCGGCCAGGTCGGGCTCGAGGTCGAGCACCTGGTCGAGGACGGTCTCGGGCGCCACCGGGCTCCCGAGCTTGTAGAGGTTGTAGGTGAGGGCCGTGAACCGGAAGCTCATGCGGTCGCGGCGGCGGGCTGGACGGCGTCCAGCTCGACGGCCACCACCTTGGAGACGCCGCGCTCCTGCATGGTGACGCCGTAGAGCAGCGAGGCGGCCTCCATGGTCAGCTTGTTGTGGGTGATGACCACGAACTGGGTACGCGCCGACATCCGCCGCAGCAGCTCGACGAAGCGCAGGGTGTTGAGGTCGTCGAGCGGAGCGTCGACCTCGTCGAGGATGCAGAACGGCGACGGCTTGGTCAGGAACAGCGCAAAGAGCAGGGCGATGGCGGTCAGCGCCTTCTCGCCGCCCGACAGCAGCATGATGTTCTGGAGCCGCTTGCCGGGCGGGCGGGCGACGATCTCGATGCCGCACTCGAGCACGTCCTCCTCGTCGAGCAGCCGCATCTCGGCCCCGCCGCCGCGGAACAGCTCGACGAAGGTGTCGGCGAAGTGGGCGTTGACCTGGCGGAAGGTCTCCAGGAAGCGGCTGCTGGAGGTCTCGTTGATCTCGCGGATGGTGCGGCGCAGCCGGTCGACCGAACCGGCGACATCGGCCCGCTGCTCGCTCAGGAAGGCGTGGCGATCGCTCTGCTCCTCGTATTCCTGGGCGGCGAGCAGGTTGACCGGGCCGAGGTGGTCGAGCTTCTCCTTGAGCCGCTCGAGGTCGGCGGCCAGCTCCGCGACCTCGGCCGGCGGCGCCCCGGGCTCGGCCGGCGGCGCCTCGGAGAAGTGGGCGTGGAAGCTCTCGGCCAGGTGCTCGGCGTCCTGTTTGAGACCGGCCTCGCCGACCCGCGCCTCGCCGATCTCGGCTCGCACCTCGTCGCGCCGGGCGCGCCCGGCCTCGACCTCCTCTTCGAGGCCGCGCAGCTTGTCGCGCTGCTCGTCGACCCGCTCCTGGGCGGCGAGGATCTGCTCCTCGCAGCGCGCCCGCTCCTCGAGCGCCGCCTGCAGCTCCTGCTCGGCGGTCCCGCAGGCCTCGCGGAGCCGGCGGCGGCGCTCGTCGAGCTCGGCGGCCTCCTGCCGGTGGCGGGCGATCGCCTCCTCGGCCTCGCGGCGCTCGCGCTCGAGGCGCTCGGTCTCGCGGCGGTGGCCCTCGAGCCGGGCCTCGGCCAGCTCCAGGCGGCCGCGGCGGCTGGCGCCCGAGGTGCGGCTGGTCTCGCGCTCGGCGCGGGCACCGTCGACCTCGGCTTGGGCGGCGTCGAAGGCCGCCTCCAGCTCGTCGTGGGTGGTCTCGCGGCGGCTCAGCTCGGCCGTCAGATCGGCGAGAAGGGCGGCGATCCGGGTCAGCTCGCGGCCGGTCTCCTGGCGCTCGGTGGCGAGCGTCCGGCACTCGATCTCGAGCCGCCGGCGCCGGCCCTCGAGATCCTCGCGGCGGGCGCGGGCGACCGCCAGCTCGCTCGCCTGCTCGGCCAGCCGGCGCTCCTGCTCGGCCAGTGCCGCGCCGCTCCGCCGCAGCTCCTCGGCCAGCGCCGCGAGCTCGCCGGTGATCCCCGCCAGCTCCTCTTCGGCGACCGGCAGCCGCGCCTCGACCGCCTCGCGCTCGGCGGCGCGGGCCAGCGGCCCGGGGGCGGCGGCGGCGCCCTGGACGTGGACCGTGCCGCCCTCGGCCCACAGCCGGTCGCGGGTGATGAACCCCACCCCGGGATGGCGGCGGGCCAGCCGCAGGGCGTCGGTGGTCGACTCCACCAGGTAGGCGGGGGGCAGCGAGGCCGCCAGCTCGCCCGGCAGACCGGTGGCCTCGCCGAGGGTGGCGCGGATCGCCGGATCGCCGAGGGCGGTCGAGGCGGTGGCGCCCGGCCGGATCAGCCGCCCGGTGGCGTGGCCGGCCGCCAGCGCCCGCAGCAGCGGCAGCGGGTCGCCGCCGTCGGGCACCACCACCGCTTCCGCCAGACCGCCGAGGAAGAGGTCGAGGCTGGCCTCCCAGCCGTCGGGCACCCGCAGGCGGTCGGCCAGGAACTCGGGGGCCGCGAAGCCGGCCTCGGCAAGCGCCGTCTGGACGGCCTGGCGGCGCTCGGCGTGACGCTCGCCCAGCTCGGCGAGCAGCGCCCGCCGGTTGCGGAGCGCGGCGAGCTGCTCGGCCACCGCCTCGCGGGCGGCGGCATGCTCGGCCTGCCGGGCCACCAGGCCCTCGCGTTGTTCGCGGTCGGCCGCCAGGCGCTGCTCGGCGGCGAGGGTCTCCTCCTCGAGCCGGGCCACCTCGGCGGTGGCCTGCTCGGCGGCTGCGGCCGTCTTCTCGAGGTCGTCCCGCCGGCGCTCCAGCTCCTCGGCCAGGTGACGGTCGCGCAAGCCCCCCTTCTCGGACTCGAGCTGCTCGCGGTGGAGGCGGCTGCGCAGGCCGCTCAGATCGTTGATCGAGCCCAGCAGCCGCGCGCGCAGGCCCTCCAGGCGGTCCTCGGCCTCGCCGACCAGGGCCTCGACCTCCGAGATGCGGGCCTCGTCCTCGCTCAGCTCGGAGGCCGCCTGCCGGCGCTCGGCCTCGAGCTCGGAGTGCCGGGCGGCGGCCTCCTCGAGGGCGGCGCCGAGCGTCGCGACCCGCTGCTCGCCCTCGTCGGCGGCCGCACCGGCGGCGGCCAGACGCTCGCCCAGCTCCTCGATCCGCTGGCGGGTGGCCTTGAGGAACTCCTGCTTGCCCTCGACGGTCGCCGCCAGCTCGGCGTGGCGCTGGTGGCGCTCGCCCAGCTCGCGCGAGCGCCGGTCGAGCAGCTCGCGGCCCTCGGCCAGCTCGGCTTCGCTGCGGTGGAGCGCCGCGGCGCGCTCGGCCTCGCGCGTCTGCAGCTCCTCGAGCTGGCGCCGGAAGCCGGCCAGCCGCTCCTGCAGCCCCGCCCAGCGCCCCTCGAGCACCCGCCGCAGCAGGTCGCGGTAGGCCTTCTCGCGCTTGCGGTAGCGGCGGGCGGCGCCGGCCTGGCGCTTGAGCGAGCGCAGGCTGCGCTCCACCTCCGAGAGGATGTCGTCCAGCCGATCGAGGTTGCCCCGCGCCTCCTCGAGCTTGATCTCGGCCAGCCGCCGGCGGTCGCGGTAGCGGGTGATGCCGGCGGCCTCCTCGAGCAGCCGGCGGCGCTCGAGCGGCTTGCCCGAGAGGATCATGCCGATCTTGCCCTGCTCGATCATCGAGTAGGCGCGGAAGCCCAGCCCGGTGTCCATCAGCAGATCGCGGACGTCCTTGAGCCGCACCGTCTTGCCGTTGACCAGGTACTCGCTCTCGCCGCCGCGGAACACCCGCCGGCCGATCGACAGCTTGCCGTCGTCGGCCTGCGGGAAGCCGTTCTCGGTGGTCAGCTCGAGGACCACCTCGGCCATCCCCAGCGCCCGCCGGGTCTTGGCGCCGGCGAAGATGACGTCCTCCATGGTCTGACCGCGCAGGCTCTTGGCGCTGCGCTCGCCCAGCACCCAGACCACGGCGTCGGCGATGTTGCTCTTGCCGCAGCCGTTGGGGCCGACGATGGCGGTGAGGCCGCCCGCCACGTCGATTCCGACCGGGTCCACGAAGGACTTGAAGCCGGACAGTTCCAGCCGTTTGAGCTTCAGCATGGACGGTGGGGTTCCCGACCGGGGAGGATACCAGAGCCCAGCGGGTGACCACAACGACTTGCGGTCTTCCGGGTGCGGGCCGCGAGATGTTGTGGTGACCGGGCGGAGCGCGCCGGCCCGCGACCGTTTGACACCTCCGGCGGCGGCCAATACCATGCCGCCGGCCTGGAGGCCGCCCCTTGCCAGCCGAGCCGCGAGCCATCAAGACCCTGCTCGGCGGCGAGCAGATGCGGCGCGTCGTGCGGCGCATGGCCGAGGAGATCGCCGAGCGCAACCGCGGCGTCGACGACCTGCTGCTGGTCGGCATCCGCACCCGCGGGGTGCCCCTGGCCGAGGCGCTGGCGGCCGAGATCCAGCGTCTGGACGGGCGCCCGGTGTCGCTGGGGGTGCTCGACATCACCCTCTACCGGGACGACCTGTCGGCGATCGGCCCGCAGCCGGTGGTCCGCGAGACCCGGCTGCCGCCCGCGCTCGACGGCCGCACGGTGGTCCTCTGCGACGACGTGCTCTACACCGGGCGCACCATCCGCGCGGCGCTCGACGCCCTGGTCGACTTCGGGCGGCCGCGGTCGGTGCAGCTGGCGGTGCTGATGGACCGTGGCGAGCGCGAGCTGCCGATCCAGGCCGACGTCGTCGGCGAGACGGTGAGGGTCGAGCCGGGTCAGTCGGTCGAGGTGCGCTTCGCGACCACTGACGGCGAGGAGAAGGTGACCGTGATGGAGCGCGGCGGCTGATGGCCGAGGCGACCTGGACGCGTAAGGACCTGCTCGGCATCGCCGAGCTGTCGCCGGCCGAGATCGGCCTGGTGCTCGAGACCGCGAAGTCGCTGCGTGAGGTCTCGGAGCGGGCGATCAAGAAGGTGCCGACGCTGCGCGGCAAGACGGTGGTCAATCTGTTTCTCGAGCCCTCGACCCGCACTCGCTCGAGCTTCGAGATCGCCGAGAAGCGGCTGTCGGCCGACAGCATCAATCTCTCCGGGTCGGGCACCTCGCTGTCCAAGGGCGAGAGCCTGGTGGACACCGCCCGCAACCTGCAGGCGATGGCGCCCGATCTGATAGTCATCCGGCACGCCCATCCCGGAGTGCCGCACATGCTGGCCCGGCGGGTCGCCGCCGGGGTGGTCAACGCCGGCGACGGCGCCCACGAGCATCCCACCCAGGCGCTGCTCGACGCCTTCACCATCCAGCGCCGCAAGGGACGGCTCGAAGGGCTCGAGGTGGCGATCGTCGGCGACGTCGCCCACAGCCGGGTGGTGCGCTCCAACGTCCACCTGCTGACCAAGATGGGGGCGCGGGTGACGCTGGCCGGGCCGCGCACCATGATGCCGGTGGCGGTCGAGCGGTTGGGGGTGCGGGTGGTCTACGGGCTGGACGAGGCGGTGGACGGGGCCGACGTGATCATGATGCTCAGGGTGCAGCTCGAGCGGCAGTCGCGCCGCCTGTTCCCGTCCATCAAGGAGTACTTCAACCTCTTCGGGCTGACCCGCGAGCGGCTCGAGCGGGCCAAGGAGGACGTGATCCTGATGCACCCCGGGCCGATGAACCGCGGGGTCGAGATCGCCAGCGACGTGGCCGACGATCCGAACTACTCGGTGATCCTCGAGCAGGTGGCCAACGGGGTGGCGGTGCGGATGGCGGTGCTCTATCTGCTGATCGGCGCCCACCGCGACGAGGAGTCCGGAGCATGAGGCTGCTGGTCCGCGGCGGCCGGGTGATCGACCCCGCGCTGGAAATCGACCGGCTGGCCGACGTGCTGGTCGAGGAGGGGCGCATCGCCGCGGTCGAGGAGGGGATCGGCGCCGCCGACGGTGCCGAGGTGATCGACGCCTCCGGCCTGGTGGTGACGCCCGGGCTGATCGACATCCACGTCCACCTGCGCGAGCCCGGCCAGGAGTACAAGGAGACGGTGCGCACCGGGACGCTGGCGGCGGCGGCCGGCGGCTTCACCGCCGTCGCCGCGATGCCCAACACCCAGCCGGTCAACGACAACCGCTCGGTGACCGAGCACATCCTCTCGGAGGCCGCCCGCCACGGCCGCGCTCGGGTCTACCCGATCGGCGCCGTGAGCAAGGGACAGCGCGGCGAGGAGCTGGCCGAGATCGGCGACATGGTGGCGGCGGGGGTGGTGGCGGTGACCGACGACGGTCTGCCGGTGGCGAGCGCCGAGCTGATGCGCCGCGCCCTGGAGTACAGCCGGCACTTCGGGATCGCGGTGATCCAGCACGCCCAGGACCCCGATCTGTCGGAGGGCGGGGTGATGCACGAGGGCGAGTGGGCCACCCGGCTGGGGCTGCCCGGGGCGCCGGGGGCGGCCGAGGACGTGATGGTGGCCCGCGACCTGTTGCTGGTCGAGGACACCGGCGGGCGCTATCACGTCGCCCACCTGTCGACCGCCCGCAGCCTCGCGCTGGTGCGCCGGGCCAAGGCCGCGGGGCTGCCGGTGACCTGCGAGGTGACCCCCCACCACCTGCTGCTGACCGACCAGGCGGTGGCGGACAGCGGCTTTTCGACCCACACCAAGATGAACCCGCCGCTGCGCTCGGAGGGCGACCGCCGGGCGCTGCTGGCGGGGCTCGCCGACGGCACCGTCGACGCCATCGCCAGCGACCATGCCCCGCACCACGCCGACGAGAAGGACGTCGAGTTCAGCCTGGCGCCGTTCGGGGTGATCGGGCTGGAGACCACGCTCAGCCTGTGTCTCGACAAGCTGGTGCGTCCGGGGCTGATCGGGCTAAGCCGCCTGGTCGAGCTGCTGTCGGCCGGACCGGCGCGCGTGCTCGGTCTGCCGGGGGGCACCCTGGCGCCCGGCAGCCCGGCCGACCTGACGCTGTTCCACCCCGACCGGCCGGTCGAGGTCGATCCGGCGCGCTTCCGGAGCAAGGGGCGCAACACGCCGTTCGCCGGCTGGAAGCTGCGCGGCCGCCCCGAGCTGACGGTGCTCGGCGGGCGCCCCGTGCGGACCTGAGGCCGCGGGCCGGCGGTCGCCGGCGGCACGGCCGGCATTCCCCGCTGTGACGGATTCCACAGTGGCGTGGTTCACTTGGCCGGGGGTCGCGTCTGGCATAATCCCGGCGCGATGTCCGAGGAGCTTCTGGGCACCGCCCTGGCCGCCGCCGAGGCCGGGGGCGCCGTGCTCCGCCGTCTGTTCAGGGGCGGCGATCTGGAGGTGCGCGCCAAGTCGGCGACCGATTTCGTGACCCGCGCCGACCGCGAGGCCGAGGCGGCGGTGCTGGGCGAGATCCGGCGCCGCCACCCCGACCACCGGGTGCTCAGCGAGGAGGAGGGGGCCAGCGGCGCCGGCGGCGCCTACCAGTGGGTGGTGGACCCGCTGGACGGCACCACCAACTTCCTGCAGGGGCTGCCGGTCTACGCCGTCTCGGTGGCCTGCCGGCGGCTGGAGACCACGGTGGCGGCGGTGGTCCTCGACCCCGAGGGGCGCAACGCCTTCGCCGCCGCCCGCGGGGGCGGCGCCCGCTGGAACGGCCGGCCGATGCGGGTCTCGGGCAAGCCCGGCCTGGCCGACGCCTTCCTGGCCACCGGCTATCCGTTCCGCGCCCGGCCGACCCTGGACCTCTACCTGGAGGTCTTCCGCGAGGTCTTCCTCGCGGCCCGCGCCATCCGTCGCTGCGGCGCCGCCGCGCTCGACCTGGCCTACGCGGCCGCCGGCGTCTACGACGGCTTCTTCGAGTTCCGGCTGTCGCCCTGGGACGTCGCCGCCGGCGGACTGCTGGTGGAGGAGGCCGGCGGCCGGATCAGCGACCTGGACGGCGGCGACCGCTATCTGGAGTCCGGCAACGTGCTGGCCGGCCCGCCGGCGGTGCACCGCGAGCTGCTGGCGGCGGTCGGGCGCCACGCCAGCGAGTCACGGCTCGACGAGCTGGACGGCGCCCGTTCCCCGGCGGCCGAGGCGGTGGCCGCGCCGCTGGCCGAGCCCTGCTGACTCGGGCGGGCGACGACGGCCGCCCGCCGGGCGGTCGCGCCGCCGGCCTTCCCCGGACGCCCCAGACGCCATGAGCCGCCAGCCCCCCGATCACCAGGCCCCCGATCACCAGGCCCCCGATCGGAGCGCCCCCGACCGCCAGGCCCCGGTCCGCCACTCCCCGAATCTCGGGGTTGGCGGCCGCGGGACCCGCGGCCGCCAGGCGCCGTCCCCCCAGCAGGCGGGCGGCGAGCCCCTGCTCGAGATCCAGGTCCACCACGGCGAGATCCGGCGCGGCGTCTGGTACTTCTTTCTCAACCGGCGCCAGCTGCTGGCGGCGGCCGGGGCCGGGGCGGTGCTGCTCGCCTTCCTGGTCTTCAACCTGGTCGTCGCGCCGCGGGTGGTGGGCGACGTGCTGGGACGCCGCGAGTACCGGGCGCTGACCGCCGAGCGCACCCGTCAGGGCCACCGGCTGCAGCAGCTCTCCGAGCAGCTGGCGGCGCTCGCCGAGCAGAGCGAGAACCTGCATCTGCGGATGAGCCGCATCTATCTGACCTACGGTCTGGACAGCGACGAGTCGATCGGCCAGGGCGGCTTCCCCGCTCCAGAGCCGGAACGGTCGCCCAGCGACTCGATCTACGCCGCCACCATCCGCCACAGCAGCGGGCTCCAGGGGCGCATCGACGAGCAGCTCGGGGTGCTCGAGACCTTCATCGGCGAGGTGCAGAGCTTCGAGGAGGCGCACCGCGACCAGGTGCGGACCACGCCCTCGATCTGCCCGCTGCCGGCCGGCAGCTTCGTGCTCACCAGCCCCTATGGCAACCGCCGCAGCCCGTTCACCAAGGGGATCGACGCCCATCCCGGGCTCGACCTGGCGGCCACCGCCGGCACCCCGATCCGGGCGCCGGCCGACGGCCAGGTGGTCTTCGCCGGCCGCTATCCGATCAAGCAGAGCGTCGCCTGGTGGCGGTACGGCAACCTGGTGGCGTTGCGCAACGGCGAGCGCTTCATCACCCTGTTCGGACACTGCGACGAGATCCGGGTGCGCAGCGGGCAGCGGGTCTCGCAGGGCGACGTCCTGGCCACGGTGGGCAACACCGGCTGGAGCACCAGCCCCCACCTCCACTACGAGGTCCGCAAGCGCGACGCCGAGGGGCGCTTCCAGCCGGTCGATCCGCGGATCTACATCCTCGACCACCGCTGGCGCGACGAGGAGCGGCTGCTGGTCCGCGCGCGCCGCGCCCCCGACCTCACCGATTTCGAGCCGCTCCCCAGGCTGATCGGCCGCTAGTGGTCCACTAGTCTTCGATCGGAGGACGCCGTGCCCAAGAGAGAGCTGACCGAAGGCACGCCGACGATGATCATCCCCAAGGGGACCGACATCGAGGTGGACGCCCACGGCCAGCTCAGCATCCGCACCCCGGGCAACCTGGTGATCGAGAACTCGGGCCACTACGGCACCCTGGAGTCGGTCCACGGCTCGATCCGCATCGAGCCGCAGGCCGAGGTCGAGGCGGTCAACGTGCAGTGCGCCAGCACCTGTTTCGTCGAGGGCAGCCTGACGGCCTGGAAGGTGGTGGCCCAGGCGCTCCATCTCGAGGACAAGGCGCGGGCCAACATCGTGCTCCAGGAGACCGAGCGGCTGCAGGTCGGCCGCGAGGCGCGGCTGGTGGGCAACTTCCCCTCCGACAAGGAGCTGTTCCTGCTGTTCTCGCGCTTCGCCCGCCAGCTTCGGGCCCTGCCGCTCTTCGCCGAGCGCGGCGCCGCGCTGGCCGCCGGCCCCGACGAGACCGCCGCCGGTGGCCGCCCGGGCGGGGCGCTGCCGCCGGCCGACGAGACGGCCGCCGCCGCCGCCGGTGGCGACGGCGAGCTCCCCGATCCGCTTTTCTTCGCGCTGGTGCTGCTGGAGCGCGAGTTCGCGCGCTCGGCCTACGGCCCGACCTCGCAGCGGGTGATCGAGGAGCTGATCAAGCTGCTCCAGGGCCGCGACCTCGAGACCCTGGGCCTCACCTACCGGACGCTCTTCGGCCGCATCCTCGAGCCCGGCGACGACGTGCGGCGGGCCTACGACCTGCTGCACGGGTACTTCGCGGCCGGCGCCGCCGGCTGAGGCTCGGCGCTGCTCGGCAGCGGATGAACGATGCAGGGTAGCCGGCTCGAGCGCGGCGAGCGGATCTGCTTCCGGGTGGCGGTGGCCTGCGCCGCCCTCGGCTTCCTGACCAGCGCCGGCTGCTCGCCGCTGCCGTCGCTGACCGCCGGCGCCGTCCCCTGGCTCCACCCGCTGCTGCTGCTGGCCGGCGCCGCCGCCGGCCTCGCCTCGTCGCACCGCGGGGTGGAGATCGACCGCCGCCGCTGGGAGCTGCTGGAAGAGCCCCTGCTCACCGACGGCGAGCGCCAGCTCGCCCACAAGGAGGCCGAGCGCCAGCGCCGCTGGGCCAGCCTCGCCTACCTGGGGGCGCCGCTGATGCTCGGCTACTGGCTGGCCTACCAGGTCGAGGGCGAGGGCCGGGCGCTGGCCGCGGCGCTCCTGCCGGTCACCGCCGTGCTGGGCTCGGTGGCCGGCCTCGCCTGGGCCCGCCTCCGCGAGCGCCCGCCGGACTGATCCGGGGCCGAGCAGGCTGCTGGGGTTTCCTCCTCGCGGCCTCGGGGGTCTAACTCCCCGGAGGCAGCGGGTGACGGAGCCGAGTCCAGCAGTCCCTGGCGGAAATCCGGCCCAGCGCTGGCTCCGCGACCCGCGCCACTACCAGATCGCGGTGCTCTCGGCGCTGCTGGTCTACGGGGTGCTGGCCCTCGATTTCGGAGTCCGCCCGCGGTTCGCGGCGGTGGTGCTGGGCACCGCGCTGGGCGTCCAATACCTCTTGACCCGCTGGGTGGGCCTTCCGGCCTTCGATCCCCGCAGCCCGCTGATCTCGGGGCTGTCGCTCTGCCTGCTGCTGCGCACCGGCTCGCTCGCCCTGGCGGCCGCCGCGGCGGCGGTGACCATCGCCGGCAAGTTCCTGATCCGCCGCCGCGGCAAGCACGTCTTCAACCCCACCAACTTCGGGCTGGTGGTGATGCTGCTGGCCACCGACGCGGTCTGGGTGTCGCCGGGCCAGTGGGGGAGCGCCGCCTTCTTCGGCTTCCTGCTCGCCTGTCTCGGCGGCCTGGTGGTCCACCGCGCCGCCCGCGCCGACGTCACCGTCGCCTTCCTCCTCTCCTGGGCCGCCGTCCTCTTCGCCCGCGCCGCCTGGCTGGGCGACCCGTGGACCATCCCGCTCCACCAGCTCCAGAGCGGCGCCCTGCTGATCTTCGCCTTCTTCATGATCTCCGACCCCAAGACCACCCCCGACCGCCGCGCCGGCCGCCTCCTCTTCGCCGCCCTGGTCGCCGTCACCGGCGCCTGGGCCCAGTTCGGCCTCTACGTCCCCGAGGGCCTCCTCTACGCCCTCGCCGCCGGCGCCCTCACCGTCCCCGCCATCGACCGCCTCCTCCCCGCCCCCCGCTACGAATGGCCGGGTCATCTCGGCGCCCAGAATCGGAATCACGCTCCCCGTTTTCTTTCACCCCGCGGCGACCCGCCACGGTCTCCAGGAAACGAGTTGCCGCTGCCCGCTCTGGTGGCCCAATCAAGCCACGCCGGGCTCTTGGCTGATGCCCCAGCTGCCGGCCTGCAGCCGTCCAGCGGGTTGTGGATCAGTCAGGTAAGGGGGCCTGGAGCCGGCCGGGGTGGGGCTCGACAGGGGCCTCGCCGCAAGCGCTTGCGACAGGCCTCGAAGTCTACGGGCCGGCCAGCGCGCAGCGGTGAGGAGCGGCCGGCCTCCCCTCTGAAGTCCGTCAGGCCGGCCGCGTCCCCTGGCGCACCCCGCCCCGGCCGGCTCTCGCCACGGACCGCCCAAACTGATTCACAACCCGCCTCGACAGGACCTCAACCCGGGAATTTCCCCTATCCACCGACCGCTCAAACTGATCCACAAACCTTCGGATCCAGGAGAACCCCATGAGAGAAGTCCCCTTGCGAACCCTCGCTCGCTCTGGTCTGCCGCTGCTCGCAGCCCTGCTGCTGCCGCCGGCCGCCTCCGCCTTCTGCGGCTTCTACGTCGCCCGCGCCGACGCCGCCCTCTTCAACCGCGCCTCCCAGGTCGTCCTGGTCCGCGACGGCGACCGCACCGTGCTCACCATGTCCAACGACTTCCGCGGCGACCTCGACGAGTTCGCGGTCGTCATCCCGGTCCCCACCTTCATCGAGCGCGACCAGATCCACGTCGCCGAGCGGGCGGTCATCGAGCACCTCGACGCCTACTCGGCCCCACGGCTGGTCGAGTACTTCGACGACGATCCCTGCGCGCCACGCCGCGAGTGGCTGGACGCGCTCAACATGCGCGAGATGCGCGCGGCCGCCGGCATGGCCCAGAAGCGCGCCGACAGCCTGGGGGTGACCATCGAGGCCGCCTACACGGTGGGGGAGTACGACGTCCTCATCCTGTCGGCGGAGGAGAGCGCCGGCCTCCTCACCTGGCTGCGCGAGAGCGGCTATCGGGTGCCGCGGGCCGCCGAGCCGGTGGTGGCGAGCTATCTGAAGCAGGGCATGCGCTTCTTCGTGGCCCGCGTCAACCTCGGCGAGCAGTCGCGGCTGGGCTACAGCTATCTCAGGCCGCTGCAGGTGGCCTACGAGACGCCGAAGTTCATGCTGCCGATCCGGCTGGGGATGGTCAACGCCGACGGCCCGCAGGAGCTCTACGTCTACGCGCTGACCCGCCGCGGCCGGGTCGAGACCACCAACTACCGGACCGTGCGGCTGCCGACCGGGATGGAGCTGCCGGTCTTCGTGCGCCAGGAGTTCGGCGAGTTCTACCGCGACATGTTCGCCCGCCAGGTCGAGCGCGAGCGGCGGCGGGCGGTGTTCCTGGAGTACGCCTGGGACATGTCGTGGTGCGACCCGTGTGCGGCCGATCCGCTGTCGGCCGAGGAGCTCCGCGAGCTGGGGGTGTTCTGGGTCGGCGACGGCCGCGAGCTCGGCCGGCCGACGGCGGCGCCCGACGTCTTCGTCACCCGGCTCCACGTGCGCTACGACGGCGAGAACTTCCCCGAGGACCTGTTCTTTCAGGAGACCGGCGATCGCACCAACTTCCAGGGCCGCTACGTGCTCCGCCACCCGTGGACCGGCGAGGCGACCTGCGCGCGGGCCGCCGCCTACTACCGCGAGGTCGAGCGCCGGCAGCAGCGCGAGGCGGCCGAGCTGGCCTCGCTCACCGGCTGGGACCTGGAGCGCATCCGCAGCCGGATGCGGCTGGCGCGGCGCCTGCCGGACGACGCGGAGCCCTGGTGGCGGCGGATCTGGCGCCGCGGCGACGACGGAGCCGTGGAGGACGGCGGGCGGTAGCCGATCGCCGGCTGCTCAGAAGCTGGTGACCCGCATCACCTCTTCGAAGGTGGTGGTGCCGTCGGCCAGCTTGCGGAGCGCCGACTGGCGCAGGGTGCGCATGCCCTTGGCCACCGCCTCGCGCTTGAGGTGGGCGGCGTCGGCGCCGCCGACGATGAGCTGCTTGATGTTGTCGTCCACCGGCAGGATCTCGAAGATCCCGGTGCGGCCGAAGTAGCCGGTGGTGCGGCACTCGAAGCAGCCGGCGCCGAGCTTGACCTTTATCCTCTTGCCCTCGGGCACCGCCAGCCGCAGCATCCGCGCCTCGTCCTCCGACAGGTAGTGGTCGCCGGCGCAGTGGGGGCAGACCTTGCGCACCAGCCGCTGGGCCATGGCGCCGATCAGGGTCGAGTTGACGAGGTAGCGCTCGACCTGGAGGTCGGCCAGCCGGGTGATCGAGGAGGCGGCGTCGTTGGTGTGCAGGGTCGACAACACCAGGTGGCCGGTGAGGGCCGCCTGGATGGCGTACTGGGCGGTCTCGGGGTCGCGGATCTCGCCCACCATGATGATGTCGGGGTCCTGGCGCAGGATGTGGCGCAGGGCGGCGGCGAAGGTGACCCCGGCCTTGACGTTGACCGCGGTCTGGTTGAACTGCGGCGCCACCATCTCGATCGGGTCCTCGATGGTGGTGACGTTGAGCTCGCGCGAGGCGATGGTGCGCAGCGCCGAGTAGAGGGTGGTGGTCTTGCCCGAGCCGGTCGGTCCGGTGACCAGGATGATGCCGTGCGGGCGGCTGATGAAGTCGTTGAAAAGATCCAGCTCCTCGGCGAAGAAGCCCAGCGTCTCGAGGTCCTGGATCAGCACGTCGGGGTCGAAGATGCGGAGCACCACCTTCTCGCCGAAGGCCACCGGCAGGGTCGAGACCCGCAGCTCGATCTCCTCCCCGCCGCGCTTGGTCTTGACCCGGCCGTCCTGCGGGCGGCGCTTCTCGGCGATGTCGAGTCGCGACATCGTCTTGATGCGGCTCACCACCGCCTTGTGGACGATCTTGGGGATGGTCTGGATGTCGTGCAGCACGCCGTCGATGCGGAAGCGCACCAGGCTCAGCTCGCGCTTGGGCTCGATGTGGACGTCACTGGCCCGGGTGTCGTAGGCGTGCTGCAGCATGAACTCGACGGCGTTGACGATGTGCTGATCGCTGGACTCGATCTCGGCCTCGTCCTTCATGCGGACCAGGGCCTCGAGGTTGCCCAGGTCGAGACCCGCCGACAGGTCGCGCTCGGCCCGCTTGACCGAGTGCCGCAGTCCGTAGAACTCGTTGATGGCCTTGAGGATGTCGGGCTCGGAGGCGACCACCAGGTCGATCTCCTGCTCGACGATGCGGCGGAAGGAGTCGATGCTCTCGAGGTCGTAGGGATCGGCGCACGCCACCTTGAGCCGGCCGTTGCGGATCTCGAGCGGGATCATCCGGTGGCGCTTGGCGAACGGCCGCGAGATCCGCGACTCGATGAGGTCGGCGTCGAGGTTGAGGGGGTCGATGCGCACGAACTCGAGACCGGCGTCGGTGGCCACGGCGCGGGCGATGTCGAACTCGCCGAGCACGCCGGTGGGGTTGCCGGCGAAGGGGAACTGCTGGCGCTGGACCAGCTCGTAGGCCAGCGCCCGCTGCTCGAAGGCGCGCGGATTGCTGCGCCGCCGCGCCGGCACATTGCGCGCCTCGCGCTCGACCTCGGCGGCCTGGTCGGTCCGGATCAGGCCTTGCCGGACGAGGATCTGCGAGAGCTGTTGCGGGGTGAGACTCACGGTGGCTCAGTCTAGCGTAAGGCCGGCGTAGCGCCGGGTATGATCGCCGCGCGGGCGGCCCGCCGCGGCGCCCTTCCGCTCAGCATGCCCATCTCGCCGACGGCGGTCCTGCTGGTCCTCGCCTCGGCGGTGGCCTTCGCGCTGCTCGACCTGCTGCGCAAGCTGCTGGCGACCCGGATGCGCGCCCTGCCGCTGCTGTTCTTCCTGGCGGCCGGGCCGGTGCCGTTCTTCCTGGTTTGGCTGCTGGTCGCCGGGGGGCGGGGGAGCGGGTGGGTCTACTGGGCGCCGGCGACGGCCTCGGTCGCCCTCAACGTAGGCGCCAACCTGGCCTTTCTCGAGGCCGTCCGGCTGGCGCCGCTGAGCCTGACCATCCCGGTCCTGTCGCTGACCCCGGTGTTCACCACCGTGCTCGCCGTGCCGCTGCTCGGCGAGTGGCCCGACGCAGTCCAGGGCGCCGGCATCCTGGTGGTCGTGCTTGCGATCGTCTGGCTGCAGGTGGGGGCCGCCGGCGGCGACCGGCGGGGCGCGGCGGGCGGCGCCGCCGGCCGCGGCGCGCTGCTGATGGTGCTGGTGGCGCTCCAGTGGTCGCTGGCCATGCCGCTCGACAAGCTGGCCATGGTCCGCTCGGGGGTGCCGTTCCACGGCCTGGTGCTCAACGCCGGCGTGGCGCTGGGGGTGCTGTTGGTGCTCGGGGCGCAGGGCCGCGTCGGCGAGCTGGCGAGCTGGCGCCGGCACCTGGGCCTGCTGGCGGCGACGGTGGTGGTGAGCGTCGCCGCCCTTGCCCTGGTGTTGCTGGCGTTGACCCTGACCTGGGTGGGGCTGGTCGAGACCCTCAAGCGGGGCGTCGGGTCGTTCCTTGCGCTGGCGCTCGGCGCCCTGGTGTTCCGCGAAGCGGTGGGCGCCCGGCACTACCTGGCGGTGCTGGTGATGGGCGCCGGGGTGGCGCTCATCCTGCTGGGCTGAGACCGCTGGCGGGCGCGGCCGGTCCGGCGGGCTCGGCCCGGCGAGGCCGTCAGTCGAGGGCGTCGCCCTCGAAGCGGGGCCAGGCGCGCTGCAGGGCCACGGTCGACTCCCAGTGGGCGCGGACCTCGCGCATCGAGTCGCCGCCGAGCTTCTCGAGCAGGGCGTCGGCCAGCACCAGCGCCACCATCGCCTCGGCGATCACCCCGGCCGCCGGCAGCGCGGTGACGTCGGAGCGCTCGTACTGCGAGACGTGCGGCTCGAGGGTGTCGAGGTCGACCGAGGGCAGCCCCTTGCGGAGCGTCGAGATCGGCTTCTTGAAGGCGGTCACCACCACGTCCTGACCGTTGGTGATCCCGGCCTCGAGCCCGCCGGCGCGGTTGGTGGGGCGCCGCCAGCGGCCCTCGGCGTCGCGCTCGATGGGGTCGTGGGCGGCGCTCCCCGGGCCGCGGCTGGCGGTGAGCGCGGCGCCGATCTCGACCGCCTTGACCGCCGGCACCGAGAGCACCGCCTGGGCCAGCCGCCCGTCCAGCTTCTCGTTCCACTGGACGTGCGAGCCGAGCCCGGCCGGCACGTTGTGGGCGATCACCGTCACCGAGCCGCCCAGGGTGTCGCCCTCGGCCTTCATGCGCTCGACCAGCTCGACCATCCGCGGCTCGAGGTCGCGGTCGACGGCGCGTAGCGGGGAGCCGTCGTCGACCTCGAGCAACTGCTCCCAGTCGGGGACCGGCGTGTCGGCCCCCAGCGGCCCCAGCGAGCGGACCCCGCTGCGGATCTCGACCCCGAACTCGCCGAGCAGCATCTTGGCGAAGGCCCCGGCCGCCACCCGGGCGGCGCTCTCCCGCGCCGAGGCGCGCTCCAGCACGTCGCGCAGGTCGCGCCGCAGCAGCTTGAGCCCGCCCGCCAGATCGGCGTGGCCCGGCCGCGGCGACTTGAGCCGCCGGCGCTCGGCCTTGGCGGGGTCGAGCGTCACCGGGTCCATGACCCCCTGCCAGTTGCGGAAGTCGCGGTTGACGATCCACAGCGCCAGCGGCGACCCCAGGGTCTCGCCGCCCCGCACCCCGCCGCGGATCTCCACCTCGTCCTGCTCGATCTTCATCCGGTGGCCGCGCCCGAACCCGTGCTGCCGCCGCCGCATCTCCCGCGCCAGCAGCTCGAAGTCGACCCGCAGCCCGGCCGGGAGCCCCCGCAGGATGGCCGTCAGCCCCGGCCCGTGGCTCTCCCCGGCCGTCACCAATTGCAGGCGGGACACGCCGGCGAGGATAGCAGGGGGTGCGGACCCGCCTGTCGGTCAGCGGGCGGTCGCGCTCAGCAGATCGGGGAGCCGGGCGAGGTCCTCGATGCGGGCCTGGCCGCCGTCGTAGCGGAAGCCGATGAAGGGGACGCCGGCGGCGGTGGCGGCGTCGCGGTCGTAGGCGGAGTCGCCGACCACCACGGCGTCGGTGGGGCGGGCGGCGAGCAGCTCGAGGGCGCGGAGGACCATGTCTGGGGCGGGCTTGGGGCGGGGGACGTCGGTGCCGCCGACCAGGGCGTCGGGGGCGAGGCCGGCGCGCCGCAGCAGCTCGCGGGCGAGCGGCGACGGGGTGTTGGTGATGACGGCGAGGGGATGGCCGCGCTCGCGGAGGGTGGCGAACAGGGGCGTGGCGCCGGGCATCACCCGCAGGTGCTCCAGGTGGGCGGGGAAGGTGGCGTCGTAGAGCGCCTCCAGCTCTTCGACGGAGGTGCGCGGGAAGAAGGTGGCGACGTCGGCGTCGACCCCCTGGCCCCAGGCGGCGGTGAAACGGCGGCGCGAGATCGGCGGGTAGACGTTGCCGGCGGCGACGTCGTTCATCACCGCGTGCCAGACGTCGAAGGTGTCGACCAGGACGCCGTCGAGGTCGAAGAGCACCGCCAGGGTCACCGGGCGATGGTGCCACAGGCGATGCTCGCCGGGCCGGGTCAGGCGAGGCCGGCGAGGCGGGCGAACGGCCGGCGGAGGGCCTCGGGGGTGCGGCAGGGGCGGCCGGTGGCGCCCTCGACCCAGACGTGGCGGGTGGCGCCGGTGGCCAGCAGCCGGCCGTCGCGGCGCACCTCGTAGGCGAAGCGGACGGCGCGGCTGGCGAGCCGGTCGATCCAGGCGACGACCTCGACCGTGTCGCCGTAGCGGGCGCCGTTGCGGTAGTCGACCTCGGCGTGGGTGACCACCAGCCGGTGGCCGAGGCGCTCGATCTCGGCGTAGTGGAAGCCGGTGGCGGTGCACAGCCGGGTCCGCGCCTGCTCGAACCAGACCAGGTAGTTGGCGTGGTGGACGACCCCCATCTGGTCGGTCTCGGCGTAGCGCACCTCGACCTCGATGGCGCGGCGCTCGGGCTCGCCCGTTGGCCGCCGGCCGTGCTGCAGTTGGCCCGGTCCCGGCTGAGAAGTCACCGGCCGCGACTGTAGCGCAGCACCGTCCAGAGGATCTTGTAGCCGGCGAGCACCGTGCCTTTCACGGTGCCGGTGATCTTGGAGACCCCCACCCGTCGGCGGTAGCTCACCGGCACCTCGGTGACCCTCAGGCCGTGCCGCAGCGCCTTGACCTGCATCTCGGCGGTCCAGCCGAAGTCCGGGTCGCGCATCCCGAGCCGCTCGAGCGCCGGCCAGCGCACCGCGCGGAACGGTCCCAGATCGGTGTAGCGGTGGCCGTAGAGCAGCCGGATCAGCAGGCAGGCGACCAGGTTGCCGGCCCGCGCCTGGGGGAGGAGCGCCCCCGGCTCGCGCCGGCCCAGGAGCCGCGAGCCGACGACCAGGTCGGCCTCGCCGTCGAGGATCGGCCGCACCAGCGCGGGCAGCTCCTCCGGGTGGTCGGAGAAGTCGGCGTCGAGGAAGACGACGACGTCGGGCGGATCGTGGCGGCGCAGATGGTCGAGGCCGGCGAGACAGGCGCTGCCGTAGCCCGGCCGCGACGCCTCGACCACCGTCGCCCCGCCCTCGCGCGCCACCCGGGCGGTGCCGTCGCGCGAGCCGTTGTCGCTGACCACCACGCGGCAGACCGGTGGCCGCGGGATGGCGGCCAGCACCAGGGGGAGCGAGCGCTCCTCGTCGAGGGCGGGGATCAGGACGTCGATCGCGGCCGGCGGGGAAGGCATCGGTGGCAGGTACGGGAGGCGGCGGGGCGGGGATGGGGAGCCGGGGCCGTGAGCCAGGGGGGCCAAGCTACCACCCACCGCGCGGGCCGGCGATTGCTACACTGCGCGCGCCTCGCGGCGGCGCGCGTCGAGGCGGCCGCCCGAGAGGGGCGTGCCGCGGATGCGGCGTTCGTGATCGGAGAGCCTGGACCATGGGTCGGCAGCTACGCTCGGTCAAGGGGACCCGCGACCTGTTGCCGCCGGAGACGGCGGCCTGGGCGGCGGTGGAGGAGACCATGCGGCGGGTGTTCGGCGGCTACGGCTACGGCGAGGTGCGCACCCCGATCCTCGAGGACACCGAGCTGTTCGTGCGCGGCGTGGGCGAGGCCACCGACATCGTCGGCAAGGAGATGTACACCTTCGACGACCGCAAGGGGCGGAGCCTCACCCTGCGCCCGGAGAGCACCGCCTCGGTGGTGCGCGCCTTCATCCAGCACGGGCTCCACCACCAGCCGCTGCCGGTCCGCCTGTACTACGTCGGGCCGCAGTTCCGCTACGAGCGCCCGCAGAAGGGGCGCTACCGGCAGTTCCACCAGATCGGCGCCGAGCTGATCGGCGACCCGGGACCGGAGACCGACGGCGAGCTGCTGCTGATGCTGCTGCGGTTCCTGGGCGCGCTCGGCTTCGAGCGGCTGGTGGTGGCGATCAACACGGTGGGCGACGAGCCGTCGCGGGCGGCCTACCGCGAGGCGCTGCTGGCCTATCTCGGGCCGCACCGCGAGCGGCTGGGGGAGGACAGCCGGCGGCGGCTGGAGACCAACCCGCTCCGCATCCTGGACACCAAGGATCCCCAAGAGCGCAGACTGCTGAAGGCGGCACCGCGGCTCGACGACTCCCTCAATCCCGAGAGCCGCGACCACTTCGCCGGCGTGCTGGCGGTGCTCGATCGCTTCGGCGTCGCCTACCGCGTCGAGCCGCGGCTGGTGCGCGGCCTCGACTACTACAGCCGCACCGTCTTCGAGATCGTCGCCGAGGGGCTGGGCGCGCAGGACGCCATCGTCGGCGGCGGGCGGTACGACGGCCTGATGGCCGACCTGGGCGGGCCCGACCTGCCGGGGATCGGCTTCGCCATCGGTCTGGACCGGCTGCTCGAAGTGCTGCCGGCGCGCTTTGCCGAGCGCGCCGCGCCGGCTCCGCCGGTCACCGTGGTGGCGGTCGGCGGGGTGGCGGCGGGCGAGGCGCTGGCGGTGGCCGAGGAGCTGCGCGACGCCGGGCTGGCGGCGGTGGCCGAGCTGGGCGGGCGCTCGGTCAAGGCGGCGCTCAAGCGGGCGGCCAAGGCCGGCACCCGCTGGGTGGCGCTGCTGGGCGCCGACGAGCTGGCGGCCGGCACGGTGACGCTCCGCGACCTGGCGGAGGGGTCCCAGGAGAGCTGCCCGCGCTCCGAGCTGCCGGCCCGCCTGACCGCCGGGCTGCCGGCCGCGGAGGCACCGGCACGCCCGGAGACCTCCGCGCCGCGGGCCCGGGCCGGCGACGGGCGGCCGGTGAGGGTGCGATGAAGCGGCGCGGCGCCGGCACCCTGGGTCGCGACGACCTGGGGCGGCGGGTCCTGCTCCAGGCCTGGGTCTTCCGCCGGCGCGACCACGCCGGGGTGACCTTCCTCAACCTCCGCGATCGCAGCGGGGTGGTGCAGGTGGTGGTGCGCGCCGAGGAGCAGCCCGAGGCCGCGGCGGTGCTCGATCCGGTGCGGGTGGAGTGGGTGGTGGAGGTCGAGGGCACGGTGGTCGCCCGCACCCCCGAGAACGTCAACCCCGAGATGGCCACCGGCGAGGTCGAGGTGGTGGCCGAGCGGGCGGCGGTGCTGGCCCGCTCGGAGCCGCTGCCGCTGGCCGCCGAGGGCAAGGGGGAGGTCACCGAGGAGACGCGGCTCAAGTACCGCTATCTGGACCTCAGGCGCCCGGCGCTGCAGCGCAACCTGGAGCTGCGGCACCGGGTCACCCTGGAGGTGCTCAAGCACTTCGACGAGCACGGCTTCGTCCACGTCGAGACCCCGATCCTGACCCGCTCTACCCCCGAGGGGGCGCGCGACTACCTGGTCCCCAGCCGCATCCACGGTGGCAGCTTCTACGCCCTGCCGCAGTCGCCGCAGCTCTTCAAGCAGATCCTGATGGTGGCGGGCCTCGAGCGCTACGTGCAGATCGCCCGCTGCTTCAGAGACGAAGACCTGCGGCACGACCGTCAGCCCGAGTTCACCCAGATCGACGTCGAGATGTCGTTCCCGACCGAAGAGGAGCTGTTCGAGCTGGTCGAGGGGCTCTTCGAGCGGCTGTTCGAGCTGGTCGGGGTCGGCGTCGAGCGCCCCTTCCCGCGGCTTTCCTGGAGCGAAGCGATGCGGCGCTACGGCAGCGACCGGCCCGACCTGCGCTTTGGACTGGAGATCGCCGACCTCGGCGCCGAGCTGGGCGAGAGCGGGTTCCGGGGCTTCCAGAGGGCGGTGGAGGAGGGCGGCGTGGTGCGGGGGGTGCGGGTCCCCGGCGGCGCCGGCGCCAGCCGCAAGCAGGTCGACGGCTGGGCGGCGCTGGCCCGCCGGCATGGCGCCGCCGGGGTGCTGGCCCTGCGGCGGGCCGCAGGCGGCGAGGTGCAGTTCCAGGTCAAGGGGGCGCTCAGCGACGCCGAAGCCGGCGCCGCCGCCGCCAAGCTGGAGCTCGAAGAGGGCGACCTCGGGCTGCTGGCGGCGGGGCCCGAGCCGCAGGTGGCGGTGGCGCTCGGCGCGCTGCGGGTCGAGACCGCCCGCGAGCAGGGGCTGATCCCCGAAGGGCGGACCGCGTTTCTGTGGGTGACCGAGTTCCCGCTGGTCGAGTGGGACGCCGAGGCCCGGCGCTGGGCGCCCCGGCATCACCCGTTCACCTCACCCGACCCGCGCGACCTCGAGCTGCTGGACGCCGACCCCGGGGCGGTGCGGGCGCGGGCCTACGACGTGGTGCTCAACGGGGTGGAGCTGGGCGGCGGCTCGATCCGTATCCACGACCGCGAGCTGCAGGAGCGCGCCTTCGCGCTGCTGGGGATCGGGCGCGACGAGGCGCAGGCGCGGTTCGGCTTCCTGCTGGACGCGCTCCGCTACGGGGCGCCGCCGCACGGCGGTCTGGCGCTGGGTCTCGACCGCATCGTCATGTTGATGGCCGGGGCGGGCTCACTGCGCGACGTCATCGCCTTCCCCAAGACCACCTCGGCGGCCTGTCTGATGACCGACGCCCCCTCCGCGGTGAGCGTCGAGCAGCTCCGCGAGCTGAGCCTCGGCTCGCCGGCCGCCGAGCCCGAAGGCTGAGCCGTTGACGGGGTCGGGCGCGCCCGGTTCTCGGCGGCCCGCCGATGACCGGCGCAGGTCCAGCCGGCCGGCCTCTCGGCAACCCGGTTTCGGGACCGCGGGCGCCGACCGTCCGGCGGCTCACCGGCTGACCCTGCGCCACGACCGCGGCGAGACCGGCATCCGGATCGCCGCCGGCGCGCTGGCCGGCACCGCCGCCGAGCTCGAGCCGTGGCTGGCCGGCCGCGCCGTCTTCGTGATCACCAGCCGGCCGGTCCACGAGCTGCACGGCCGGGCGCTCGAGCCGCTCGGCCGCCCGGCGGCGCGCTGGCAGTTGCTCGAGGTCCCCGACGGCGAGGCCGCCAAGACCCCCGAGGTGGCGGGCGGGCTGTGGGAGCGGCTGCTCGCCGCCGGCGGCAAGCGCGACAGCCGGGTGCTGGCCTTCGGCGGCGGCACCGTCGGCGACCTGGCGGGGTTCGTCGCCGGGGGCTTCCTGCGCGGTGTCGAGTACGCGCAGCTCCCCACGACCCTCCTCGCCCAGGTGGACGCGGCGATCGGCGGCAAGACCGGCGTCAACCTGCCGGCCGGCAAGAACACCGTCGGGCTGTTCCACCACCCGCGCTGGGTGGTGGCCGACACCTCGCTGCTCGCCACCCTGCCGGTGGCCGAGCGGCGCTCGGGACTGGTCGAGGCGATCAAGATGGGAGCGGTGCTGGACCGGGGGCTGTTCGAGCGCCTGGAGAGCGCCGCCGAGACCCTGCTCGGCCCCGACCCCGGCGCGCTGGCCGAAGCGGCGGCGCCGCTGGTGGCGGCGGCGGTGGCGGCCAAGGTGGCGGTGGTCGAGCGCGACCCCCGCGAGGGGGGCGAGCGCCGTCTGCTCAACTTCGGGCACACGCTGGGCCACGCCCTGGAGAGCGCCGCCGGCTACCGCGGCCTGCTGCACGGCGACGCCGTCGCCTACGGGATGCTCTTCGCGCTGCGCCTGGCGACCGAGACGGCGGCGGGCCCGGCCTCCGAGCTGGCCGACAGGCTGCCCGCTCTCCTCGCCCGGCTCGGCCTGCCGCCGCTGCCCGCCGTGAACGCCCAGGACCTCCTCAAGCTCATGCGCGGCGACAAGAAGTCCCGCGAGGGTGGGCTGGCCTGGGTGCTACCCGGATCCCTCGGCTCGGGTCGCGTGGTCGAGGCCGTTCCCGAGGATCGGGTGCGACGCGAGCTCGAGCGCTTCCTCGTCGATCCCTGGGGTTAGAATCGGTCCACGGATGAGCCCCTCCAGGAAGCTCCTCGGGCGGCTGCGGCTGCGTCACTTCCTGTTCCTGTTGCTGCTGCTATCGGGCATCGTCCCGCTGGCGGTGAGCAGCCTGCTGCTGATCCTGCAGAACCGCGAGATCCTCGAGACCCAGGAGAAGAGCTACCTCACCCGCTCGGCGCAGTTCCTGTCGCTCGAGCTCGACGGCTCGCTGGTCGCCCTGCGGCGCCAGCAGGCCCAGCTCGGGGAGGCGGTGCTGGCGGCGCCGGCCGAGGGGCCGGTGAGCGAGAAGCTCCGGCAGCCCTGGGTGGGCCGTCTGCTCCGCGAGTTCCTGGCCTCGAACCCCAGCCTGGTGGCGGTGCGGCTGCTGGACCTCCAGGGGGTCGGCCCCTACTCGGCGGCCGCCGAGCTGCCCGCGCCGCTGGTCGAGGCGATGGACGAGGCCCACGCCGCCGCGCTGGCGGGCGCCGCACCGGTCTACCGCTTCCTGGTGCTGCCCGAGACCGGCGACCCGGTGGCGGTGGCGGTGGTGCCGGTGGGGGTGGCGGCGGCCGGGGCGGCCGGCGGTGACGGCGAGCCCCGGCTGGTGGTCGAGGCGGCGATGCGGCTGCGGCGCATGGAGACCGAGTTCCAGCGCGAGGCGCAGGGCGACGCCGGCGTCTTCCTGATCGGTCGCGATGGCCGCTTGCTGTGGTCGGGCGAGGCCTCGGAGGCGATGCGGCGGGCGGTCGAGAGCTCGCGACTGGTCACCGATTTCGTCGAGGCGCCGCTCAACATGACCCAGGAGTACACGCTGGAGCTGGAGGGCGGCGCCCGCCGGATGCTCGGCCGGGTGAGCCCGGTGGAGGAGGCCGGGTGGGGCGTGGTGGTCCAGCGGCCGGCGGCGGCGGCCTTCGCGGCGGTCGACGAGATGGTGCTCAAGACCGCGCTCTCGACCGGCGTGCTGCTGGCCCTGGCGCTGGTCATCGCCGCCCTCGCCACCCGCACGGTGAGCCGCCCGATCCAGCAGCTCGCCGACACCACCCACGAGATCGCCACCGGCAACTTCGGCAAGCGGGTCGAGAGGCCGGTGCTGGGGCGCGAGATCCGCGAGCTGGCCGAGGACTTCAACCGCATGAGCGGGACGGTCCAGGAGTACGTCGGCCGCCTGCAGCGCGCGGCGCAGGAGAACCGCGAGCTGTTCATCGGCCTGATGCGCTCCTTCGTGGCGGCGATCGACGCCAAGGACCCCTACACCCGCGGCCACTCCGAGCGGGTGGCGGCCTACAGCCGCACCATCTCCAAGCACCTGGGTCTGGCCGAGGACGTGCAGCACCGGGTGTGGGTCGGTGCCCTGCTCCACGACGTCGGCAAGATCGGCATCGAGGACCGCATCCTCACCAAGGGCGGCGTGCTCTCCGAGGAGGAGTACGAGCAGATGAAGCTCCACCCGGTGATCGGCGCCCAGATCATGAGCCGGATCGAGCAGCTCAAGGCGATGATCCCCGCCATCCGCTGGCACCACGAGGCCTGGAACGGGCGCGGCTACCCCGACGGCCTCAAGGGCGAGCAGATCCCGCTGATGGCGCGGATCGTCGGCGTCGCCGACACCTTCGACGCCATCACCACCAACCGCCCCTACCAGCGCGCCTACGACACCGAGTTCGCGGTAGAGACCATCACCCGGCTGGCCGGAGCGCGCTTCGACGCCAAGGTCGTGACTGCCTTCCTCCAGGCCTTCCAGGCCGGCCAGATCGAGCGCCGGGCGCCGGCCCCCACCGCGCCGGCCGCGGAGCCGGAGATGCCGGCGGCGGCCTCGAGCTAGTTCGACGATGCCCTTCGAGGAGGTCCTTCACGAGCTGCTCGAGCAGAGCCCCGGCGCCGTCGGCGCGATGTTCATGGACGATACCGGCGAGACCGTCGGCCTGGTCTCCGAGGACCTGCCGCGGTTCGACCTGCTGGTCACCGGGGCGCGGCTCGAGATCGAGCTGCGCCGCCTCGCCGCCCTGACCGCCGACGCCCGGCTGGGCAAGGCCCGCCTGGTCCACATCGAGCGCCGCGGCCTCCACGTCCACCTCGCCGCCCTCCCCGAGGGCTACTTCCTCGCCCTCCTCCAGCGCCCCCCCGCCCTCGTCGCCCCCGCCCGCGCCCGCCTCCGCCGCGCCGCCGACCGCCTGGCCGCAGAGCTGTTCCCTTAGTTCCCTGCTGTCCACGGCGTCGCCAGCCACACCCTTTCTCTAACTTCCGCTCGCCGGTCACGACAACCAACAGCCGCCGGCCGGTCTCGACCGCCGCGCAGGAGGCGGCCGCGCGTTCATCAACCGTTGGCCCCCTCCTTGGTGCTCAGTCCACACGTCGCGGGTCAGTCCGGATGACCGTGCAGGAGCCGGCCGGGGCGGGGTCCGACAGGGCCCTGGAGCCGAGCGCCTGCTCGGAGCCGCGAAGTCTTCGAGCCGTCCAGCGCTCGGCGGACAGGAGGGGCGAGCCTCCCCCTCGCATTCTGCAAGGCTCGCCCCGTGCCCAGGCGTGCCCCGCCCCGGTCGGCTCTCGCCACAGGCCTATCAAACTGACCCGCGCCCCGGCGATACGCGTTGCCGCGTTGCCGCGTTGCCATCCCAGCCGCTACCATCGTCCCGCCATGCCCGGCGACGCCCACCTCGACCTCGCCCCCGCCGCCGAGCCCGCCGAAGCCCGCCGCGGCGGCTTCTGGCGCAAGCTCAAGCGCGGGCTGTCGATGACCCACACCGAGCTGCTCGAGCGGCTCGATGGGGCCCTCTCGGGCCGGGCCACCCTCGACGAAGAGACCCTCGAGTACCTGGAGGAGAGCCTGCTGGCCGCCGACCTCGGCGTCGAGACCACCCTCGAGCTGGTCGAGCGGGTTCGCCAGCGGGCCGGCGGCTTCGAGGGCTCGGACGTGGTCGCGATGCGGCGCATGCTGGCCGACGAGATGTCGGTGCTGCTGCTCGACGCGCCGCCGCCGCCGGCCGCCGGCGACCGCCCGCTGATCACGCTGCTGGTCGGGGTCAACGGCGTCGGCAAGACCACCGCCGCGGCCAAGCTGGCGCGGCTCGCCCAGCGGCGGGGCGGCCGCCCCCTGCTGGCCGCCGCCGACACCTTCCGCGCCGCCGCCGGCGAGCAGCTGGCGCTGTGGGGCGAGCGGCTGGCGGTCGACGTGGTGCGCCAGGCGCCGGGCGCCGACCCCGGCGCCGTGGTCTTCGACGCCCTGCAGGCGGCGCGGGCGCGGGACGTCACCGAAGTCATCGTCGACACCGCCGGCCGGCTCCACAGCAAGCGGCACCTGATGGACGAGCTGGGCAAGATCCGGCGGGTTATCGAGCGCCAGGGCGAGGGCTGGGACCTCCGCTCGCTGCTGGTGCTGGACGCCACCACCGGCCAGAACGCGGTGGTCCAGGCCACCGAGTTCGCGCGCGCGGTAGAGGTCGACGGCATCCTGCTCGCCAAGCTCGACGGCACCGCCAAGGGCGGGGTGGTGGTCGCCGTCGCCCGGGCGCTGCGGCTGCCGGTGCTCTACCTGGGGGTCGGCGAGGGGGCCGACGACCTGGTCGAGTTCCGCCCCCGGGAGTTCGCCGAGGCGCTCCTCGGCTGACCGGCCCGACCGGCGGACCATACGGCACGAGACGACGCATGCGCCTTCTCGAGCAGCCCCCCGAGCCGGGGCGCCTGTGGGTGCGGTACCGGCCGCGCCCGTGGCCCGCGCCCGACGGTCTGTGGACCGACCTGGCGGCGGTCGGTCTCGGCCAGCCGGGGCCGCCCGGCGCCACCATCCCGGGGCCGGCCGGCCGGGCGCCCCTTGCCGACGACCTGCTCTACCTGCCGCCCGTCGAGGCCGGCTCCGCCGCCGCCCGCCGGGCGCTCGGTCGCGCCGCGATCGACGCCGGCGCGCCGGTCCTCGAGCAGCTCCTGCCGGGCGAGCGCCCGGCCATCGAAGGCGCCGTGGCGGTCTACGACCTGCTACCCGCCCTGGCCGCGGGCGAGCTGGAGCGTCTCGCGCAGCTGCCGGCCGGCGCCACCGCCGTCTGGCCGCTGGTGGCCGGCGTCAGCGGCGACCCCGAGGTCTGGGAGCCGGGTCTGCGGCGTCTCGCCGAAGCGCGCTGCGCCGCCGTCCTCGGGCTCGCCCTCCAGCTGGCGGCCGGCGACCGTCGACGGCTCGCCGGGAACCTCGACGAGGAGCGCTACCGCCGCCTCTTCCACGGCCCCCCGCCCGCCGAGCGCGCCTTCGCCTGGGCCGCCGGCCGCTTCGGCTGGGGCCCCTTCATCGAGCGCCCGCTTCCCGCCGGGCCTCCCTGGCGCCGCGAGAACCGCCGCCTCGCCGGCCTCCTGGCCCGCGCCGCCGAGCTGTGGCTGCGCCTCGGCCGCCCCGAAAGTCGGGGCCAGGAGCTCTACCGGGCCGCCCGCGGCGTCGACCGCCTCGATCGCGACCTCGCCACCCTCGCCCGCGAGGGCAACCTCAGCGTCCTCCCCTGGCTCGCCCCCCCGGCCCGCCAGCTCATCGAAGAGGCCACGACCGGCCCCAAGCCCGCCCTCCTCCACGAGCTCGAGACCGAGTACCTGTCCTAGTGGCCTGTAATACCCAAATCGATAGTGCCTGAGCGGCCCTCCCAGCCGATCTCGGCGTTGCGCCTCCTCGCCATAGTCCCCGCTATGACTGCGTCGGCGCGCCTGGAGCTCGGCCGCGATGGCTCGCCCATCCACTACCGATTCGGACGTTACGGTCCACTAGCCACGCAGCCGGGCGACGAGGTCGATCTCCAGGCGGGCGCCTTTGGGGAGGGCGGCGACCTGGACGGTGGAGCGGGCGGGGCGGTGGTCGCCCATGGCCTCGGCGTAGAGGCGGTTGAGGACCGTGAAGTCGGCCATGTCGACCAGGTAGACGGTGGAGCGGGCGACGTCGGCGAAGGTGCAGCCGGCGCTGGCGAGGACCGCCTCGAGGTTGGCGAGCACGCGGCGGGCCTCGGGCTCGAAACCGCCGGGGACCAGCTCGCCGGTGGCGGGGTCGAGGCCGATCTGGCCGGAGGTGTAGAGCCAGCCGCCGGTCGAGACCGCCTGCGAGTAGGGGCCGATGGCGGCGGGGGCGCCGTCGCTGTGATGGAAGTTCAAGGCTCGCCCTCCTCGCCCTCGTGGATGCCGATGTAGGGCAGGTTGCGGTAGCGCTCGTCGAGGTCGAGCCCGTAGCCGACTACGAAGACGTTGTCGATCTCGAAGCCGCGGTAGTCGATCGGTACCTCGACCTCGCGGGCGGCGGCCTTGTCGAGCAGGGCGCAGAGCTTGACGCTCTTGGCGCCGCGGAAGCGGAGCAGGTCGAGGATGGTGCGGAGCGTGTACCCGGTGTCGACGATGTCCTCGATCAGCAGCACGTCGCGGCCACGGATCGAGACGTCGACGTCCTTCCGGATCCGCACCTCGCCGGGCTCGGTGCCGCCGCCGTAGCTGGCGGTCTGGAAGAAGTCGATGACCACCGGCACCGTCACCCGCTTGACCAGATCGACCAGGAAGAACACCGAGCCCTTGAGGACGCCGATGCAGAGCAGCGGGTCGGTCTGCCGGTAGTCGCGGTTGATCTCGGCCGCCAGCTCGTCGATCCGGCGCTGGAGGTCGGTCTCGGCGATGAGCACGCGGAGACCGGCGTCGCTGCGGGCTGGCGGACTGCTCATGACGTAGAATCTCCGGCCGTGGAGCGAGACGTCAACCCTTTGCAGAGCCGCTACTTGCAGCTTTCCGCCCGCTTCAAGGCGGCGTGGGCGTTTCAGCAGCTGCTGCGCGGACTCTTCCGGATGGACCCCGAGGTCCCCCTGGGCATCGACCCCTCGACCTTTCAGGGGCTGTTCAACAGTCTAAAGCAGGTCTCCCGCGGTCTCAACGGGCCGGCCGAGACCTTCCAGCCGTTGACCTCGAAGCTCAGCGAGATCGCCGAGCAGATGGACGGGGTCTACGCGGTGCTGCTCGCCGAGGACCACAAGATCTCGCCGCCCCAGATCCGGCACTACCTGGAGAGCATCTCCGACCTCGACGAGCGGCAGCTGATCGAGATCGTGCGCTTCTATGGGCTGGCCCACCGCGGGACCGACATGCAGGCCACCGTGGTCGACAAGGTCGATCTGCTGCTGACCCGGCTGGCGATGCACGTCGCCGGCGAGCGGCTCGACGGCGACACCACGCGGCTCGGAAAGGTGCTGACCGGGCTGGCCGAGAGCGCCGGCAGCGAGCCGCTGCCCGCTGCCGCGGTCGGCGGTCTGCAGCAACAGCTCCGGCAGTTCCGCACCGAGCTGCGGCTGCTGCGGAGCTTCGACGAGCTGGCGGACCAGGGGCTGGTTCAGCGCTACCGCGAGCTCAAGCACGGACTCGGCGGCGGCCTCTTCGATCCCACCCTGCTGCCGCTGGTGGTCGAGACCAACTGCTGGTTCCGGCGCCGGATCGACGAGCTGACGGGAGGCGCAGCGGTGCCGCTCACCGAGGGCTACCACCGGCTGGAGGAGTTCCATCAGCCGCTCGAAGCGGAGTCCGAGCCGGTGGTGGACCCCGGCGCGCTGCTGCTCGGCGAAGAGATCCAGGCGGCCGATCCGGTGGCCGCCTCGAGCGGCGAAGACAGCGCGCTGCTCCCCGACCTGGGGCTCCTGCAGCCGCACTGGAAGGAGCTGCTGGTGCAGCTGTCGCGGAGCGACCACGAGCTGCCGCCCGAAGAGGCCAGCACCGCGGCCGGTCTACGGCCCTACCGGCTCGAGGCGCGCGAGGTGGTGGCCTTTCGCCGGCTGTCGACCGACGATCCGTGCGACCGGCGGCTGGAGCGCTTCCTGCTGGCGGCGGCCGCGCTGCGCTGGCGGATGTCCGAAGAGGTCCGCGAGCTCCACGGCGCGATCAGCGAGCGGCCGGACCGGCTGGCTCCCGAGGCGCTGGCCAGCGCCCGCCGCAGCCTGCGCGCGGCCGACGCCTTTCTGTGGCACCTCTCGCACCTGCTGGAGGCGGCGGTGAGCCGCGACGACCCGGGGGAGGGCCGCCAACTGCAGCTGCTGCGGATGCGGATGATGCGGGAGTACAGCGGGCTGTGGCTGCTGCTCCACCGCTTCGAGTCAGCCGGCGCCGGAAGGGGCGCCCGCGGCCGCCGCCGGCAAGCCCGGGACCGCGGCGGGATCGGCGAGCAGGGCGCCTAGCAGGGCGCGCACGGGGCCGGCCGCCGCCTGTCCGGCGGCGAGGACGTCCTGGTGGTCCAGGGGGGCGGCCCCGACCCCGGCCGCCCGGTTGGTCACCAGCGACAGGCACAGACAGCGCATCCCCAGGTGGCGGGCGGCGATGACCTCGAGCACGGTAGACATCCCCACCAGATCGGCGCCCAGCCGCTCGATCATGACGATCTCGGCCGGCGTCTCGTAGCTCGGTCCGGGGACCGCCGCGTAGACCCCCTCGGCCAGCTCCAGACCCTGGCGGCGGGCGGCCGCCCGGGCCGCCCGGCGCAGCTCGGGATCGTAGGCGTCGGTGAGGTCGGGAAAGCGCGGTCCCCAGGCCGGCGGCAGCTCGCCGCGCAGCGGGTTGAGCGCGGTGAGGTTCAGATGGTCGCGGATCAGCACCAGCTCGCCGGGCCGGCGCGGCCCGAGGCCGCCGGCGGCGTTGGTCATCAGCAGGGTGCGGGCGCCGAGCAGCGCCGCCAGCCGGATGGCGAACACCACCTGATGGGGGTCGTAGCCCTGATAGGCGTGCAGCCGGCCCTGCTGGTAGAGGACCGGGCAGTCCGGCCGCGGCCGCAGCACCGCCAGCCGCTGGGGATGGCCAGCCACCGCGTGGGGAGCGAACGGCAGCCATTCGGCGAGCGGCGTCTCGGCTTCGGCCGCTCCCAGGTCGACGGCCAGACCCGACCCCGACACCACCATCGCCGCCGGCGAGGCCAGGCCCCGGGCCCGCCAGCGCTCTGCCGCTCGCTCGAGTCCCTCGGCCAGCGGGTCCATTCAAGCGATGCTAGCAGGCTGCAGCGACCGACCCTGGCGGCAAATCCGGTATCGTTGCCACCGCCTCTGGCCAGGGGCTCCCGTCATGTCCGAGCTCGACCTGCAGATGCAGAACCGGCGCCGCAAGTGCGAGGTCCTGCGGCGCCGCGGCATCGAGCCCTATCCGCACCGCTATCCGCTGGATCTCGAGCCGACGCAGGTCCACGAGCGCTACGGCGAGCGCGACGCCGGCGAGCTCGAGGCGGGCGCCGTGCAGCTGCGGGTGGCGGGCCGGGTGCGGGCACTGCGCCACCACGGCAAGACGGTGTTCCTGGATCTGCACGACGGCGAGGCCAAGCTCCAGGTGATGGCGCGCGGCGGACGGCTGCCGCCGACCTCGGCGACGGTGCTCGAGAACGCCGACCTGGGCGACTTTCTGGGGGCGGCGGGCACCCTGATGCGGACCCGGACCGGGGAGCTGACGGTGGCCGCCGAGGAGCTGACCATGGTGGCCAAGGCGCTGCGGCCGCTGCCCGAGAAGTGGCACGGCCTGGCCGACGTCGAGGCGCGCTACCGCCGCCGCTATCTCGACCTGCTGGTCAACCGCGACTCGCGGCGGGTCTTCGAGATGCGGGCGGAGATCATCCAGGCACTGCGCGCCTACCTCAACGAGCGCCGCTTCCTGGAGGTCGAGACGCCGATGA
>JBFGCA010000040.1:0-36971 GCA_041567315.1 Thermoanaerobaculia bacterium
AGGAGTCCAATGCACGTTATTATCGGCTCATCAAGCATTTTCATAGGTTAACTGACATCCCGATGGTCCTCAACACTTCATTCAACTGTGACGAACCAATTGTGTGCACGCCTGCAGACGCCATACGTACATTTGTGCACACAAATATGGACTACTTAGCTCTGGGTGACTTTCTTGTGGCAAAAGAAAGAAACTCGCTTTTTGCTTAAATCAATCCTTCTTCGACGGCCGTTGCTGGAGCGCCGCTACCTGCGCGCGGAGCGCGACCCCGAGCGTCCCGGGGAAGTAGAAAGCTGGCTGCGTGCACTCTCCGCCCGGCCGCGACTCGTGGGCTGATACCGAGCCGCCCTCAGGTTCGACGGTTGAGGATGAATTCTGGAGCGAGCTCGAGCGCCTCACGGGCCGGAGAGGCGGGGAAGCCTCCGAGGGCTTGGCGAGCGAGTGAGGCCTCGGCGGCGGCGATCTCACGGACCTCGTCCAGGGTGCCCTCCCGTTGCACCAGTTCCAGGATCTGTTCCTGGTCGACGCGGTCGAAGGCGCGGTCTTCGAGGATCCACTCAATCCACCGCCTGCGGCCCGAGTCGATCCGTGGCAGCAGCAAGATCAAGGGCAGGGTGAGCTTGCCGCCCACCAGGTCTGACAGTACAAACTCGCCCAGCAGGGCGGTGTTGGAGCTAAAGTCGAGAACGTCATCAATGAGCTGGAAACAGCGCCCCAGTGAGCGACCGTAGTGCTCCAGAGCCAGCCGCGCTTCCAGATCCGTTTCGCACTTGAGGGCCGGAATCGAGCAGGCAGCGGCAAACAGGTAGGCGGTCTTGCGTTCGATGATGTCGAAATACTCACTGCGGCTTACGTCTAGCGAACCCAGGCGCTCGAGAACCAGGACCTCGCCTTCGGTGATTCTCAGCATGGCGTCGCAGAGCCGTCGTACGATTCCCAGTCGATCGTGGCTGAGCGCCATCCGCATGGAGGTGGTGTACAGCCAATCGCCGAGAAGGACGGTGCGACTGTTGCCGCGCCGCCGGTGCAGGGCCGCTTGGCCGCGGCGGGTTGCGGCGTCGTCGATGATGTCATCGTGGATGAGAGTGGCGGTGTGAATCAACTCGACGACTGCGGCGTAGGTGATGTCGTCTTCCGTCTCGGCATCGAGGAGCTTGGCCGACAACAAGAGTAGGGCGGGGCGCACCCGCTTACCGCCGCCGTCAAACAGGTAGCGACCGGCCTCGACGACAAAAGGGATGTCGGCCGCGAGCTGGGAGCGGAGCATCGTCTCTACCTGGCTCAGGCGATCCGCTACCAAAGCCGTGATTCGAGCGCCGCGCTGCGCGGTCGCCAGGCTGTCGACGTCGGCCGTGGGGTGCTGACTCATGCGGCGGGCTCGGTGGCGTCGTCTGAATCGTTGAAGTCGACGATGGGGTGGAGCTCATCCACGACCAGGGGCTTACCGTTGCGGAAGCGGTAGACCTTGCGGACCGCGAAGTACCACCAGTCGCTTACGCTGGCGCCGGCCGCGACCCTGCCGCGGACCTTATCGGGTTTGCCGGCTTGGCGATGGGCTGCCTCCTCGTCGGGAGGGTCGACGGCGGCCAGGAATGCCCTGAAATTCTCCAGAAACTCCACGTTCTGAACCTCGATCTGGACCACCACCCGGTGCCCTCCCGCGATCGCCTCGTCGACGCGCCTGCCGATGTCCGCGCGTTCCAGGACCTCGAGTTGTGGTGCTCCAGCTCCGAAGGTAGACACGCCGAGCCACTGCCCTTCGCGCAATGGTCCGGAACTGCCGGCTCGCGAGGCCAGGGTGCATGCGGTCGCCCCTGCGGCTGCGAGGACAGCGGCCAGGAGCATCGCTGAGCGGCGCGTCTTAGCGGCTGCCGACGGAAGTTGGACCCTCACCGGCCGAGTCTATCCAATGCTCGCTTCTCCAGGCCGGGCCGCCTCATTCATCGATCCAGAGCAGCTCCGGGGGTGCAAACGCATCGGCGACGGCTGTCTCGCGGTCCTCGAGGGGACGGTAGCCGTCGAACACTAAAGCCTGATGGGTCTCAGCGGCAAGGCAGTCCTGCCGATGGTGCTGGGCCTCGGCTGCGACACCATGGCTACCATGACAACGCGGATCTCGCCGCCCTTCCGCGCTTCAAACAGCGCGTCGAGCCCTGTGTCGCGCCCCCGCCGTCCTCGCCAGCCGAGTGATATGGTCGACCTTAATCCTTCCCCCCGACGAGGCATCGTGGTCAATGTCGAGAACGCCAAGTGCAAGCACGCCCTGCCGGCCGACTACGTGCTGATCACCGTGGGTCGCTTCCCCGACAGCGAGAACCTGGGCCTCGAGGACCCCGAGGTCGACCGCCCCGCCGGCCACCCCGACCGGCAGCGTGAACGAGCCGGGTGACGGCATGACGGACCACGAGCGCTCGGTCATCGGCCTCGCGCTCACCGATCTGCGGTCCGGCGTTCGGCCCTTCGACACCGAAGGCATCGACTCGAACAACACCTCGACCAGCCCGAAGTCCTACGACGTCAGCTACAACCCCAACGGGTACAGGCTGGTGCCCCTGCGCAGCTTCAGCAGCCCCAACAAGGGCGGCGCGCGTGAGTGCACCTACCGCATCGTGGCGCCCCAACCCGACGGCGACAAGGTGTACGAGGGCACCTAGAGCCTCCCCGAGGCCTAGCCAGAGGGGACCGAGTGCCCGCGACGCCGCAGCTGCTGGGGCTGTCGCCCCTGAAGGCACTGTGGGTGGTCACCTGGCCCACGGTGGCCATCGGTGTGCTGAAGACGACCTACTTCCTCACCGACAGCGCCTTCATCGGACAGCTCGGCGATCCGGCCCTCTCGGCCGCGGGTGGGGCCGCCTTCGCCTGGTGGATCCTGGTGCTGCTCGGGGAGGTCGCGGGCACCGGAGCACACAGCCTGGTGGCGCGAGCGACCGGCGCCGGGCGTTCCGCGGAGGTTTCCGGCATCGGCGGACAGGCGATATGGGTCGGCCTGGCCATCGGACTGGCGGCACAGATCGGCCACCCCTTCCTCGCGCTCTACTTCGACGTGGTGGGCTTCGACGCGGAGAGCGTGGAGCATGGCCTGGGCCAGGAGTACCTGGCCGCCTCGCTGTTCGGCGCCGCGGCCTTCGCCCTCCACGCGGTGGTCGGCGGCGTGTTTCGCGGCATCGGAGACACCCGCACCGCGATGTGGATCACTGCACTGGCCGTCGCCCTGAACGCCGTTCTCGACCCGTTGCTGATCTGGGGAGCCGGCCCCGTTCCCGCCTTGGGAATCGCCGGTGCGGCGTGGGCTACGGTGGCCGCCAACGGCGTGGGGGCGGTCCTCGGCTGGGTTCTCCTGGCCCGAGGCGGACATGCTCCACGCCTCGAGGCCCCACAGCCGGCCCTGCTTCGATCCATCGCCGCCATCGGCGCCCCCGTGTCCGCCCGAGGCATCGCCTTCGCCGGCATCTACGTCTTCCTCGGCCGGATGATCACCACCTTCGGAACCCACCAGATGGCCGCCTTGGGCGTCGGCCATCGCATCGAGAGCATCCCGTTCCTGACCTGCGTGGGCTTCGAGACCGGCTGCGCCACCTTGGTCGGCCAGTACCTGGGGGCCGGCGACGTCGCCGGAGCGCGACGGGCCGCGCGAACCGCCGTCGTCTGCTGTGGCGTCGCCATGGTCCCGTGCAGCCTGCTGCTCTACGGCGTGGCCGAGCCACTGTTCGCGTTGTTCGCCAGCGAGCCCCAGACCATCGAGGCCGGCGCCCTCTACCTCCGGGTGCAGACCACGGTGTTCGTGTTCATGGCCCTCGAGAGCGTGTACGAAGGGGGCTTCACGGGCTCGGGCCGCACCGTACCCAGCTTCTGGATCGGTTCGGTGGGCACCGCAGCACGCCTCCCACTGGCGTGGCTCTTCGCCTCGCCCCTCGGGCTCGGGGTGGTGGGCATCTGGTGGGCCATCGCGGTGTCGACCCTGGGCAAGGGTGTCGTGATGGCCCTGTGGTTCGAGCGCTACGGACTGCCTTCGTCGTCGGGCGATGCCAGCTGATCGACGACCTCGTCCATGCTGGCCACCGAGGGCAGCGACGAACCGGTGAGCCGCACCGTGTCCCCGTCTGGCCCCACCGCCGTGAACACCACCTCGGACGAGTCGTCCGCCGAGGTGATGGAGGGCGAGTCCCGTGGTGTCAAACTGGGGAGCGAGTCAGGAGCTATCGAGGAGGAGACAGTGGTTAACGATCATTATGATGTTATAATAGCTGGCGGGGGATTCGGCGGTATGTGCGCTGCCGCAAGGCTTGTCAACAAAGGTTATACGACTTTGCTGGTTGAAAGGCTTTCATATCTCGGAGGAAGAGCATCATCAATCGACTATGAGGGCTTTCAACTCTCAACCGGGGCCATTGCCATTCCCGGGGGCGATATTATCGAGGAAACATATAAAGAGGTGGGGGCTGCCTTTAATGTGCGCAAGATCGACCAGGAAATGGTGTTCAGGATAAAAGGTCACGATTATGATGACTGGTCCGTCAGCGAAGGGCTGCTTAATTCCATGTGTGAATATGCACAGGATAAGGAGGGGGCACTAAAGGTAATTGACGCAATCGACCGCGCCGCGGCATGGCAGTTTCCTTTCGGTACGACTTCTCTAAAAAGCTGGCTCACTCAATATACAGATGATGAGCGTATTTTTGCTGCTTTTCAGCCTTTCAGCATAGTATTACTTGGAACAAACATACATGAACTTCCTGTATCAGAATTCTTTGCCTGGATGGCGCAGAACCGAGAGAATGAAGGGCTACATATGACTTATGCTCACGAGGGCAACGCTGCCCTTCTGGAACCTTTGGAGAGGGTAATTGTAGAAAAAGGCGGAAAGGTACTCAAAAACACACAGATAAGCGAAATTGTCGTTGATCAATACATGATCACAGGCGTGAAATTAGAGACTGATGATGGAGAAAGGGAGATTTCGGCAAAGGCGGTAATCAGTAATATGGGACCGAAAAAGACTGTCGAAATATCAGGGGACATGAATTTCGATATCGCCTATTTGGCTGAAGTGGAAAAAATCAAGTCCACCCCTCTAGTTGTGATCGTCAATGTAGTAAGTGATGAACCTTTTTTTGAACACCATGGATTTGTCTGGCCGTTAGGAAGCCCTCCGCTTGTTTGTCTGGTAGCACCTACGAACTGCTGTCCCGAACTGGCACCTCGCGGAAAACATATTCTGCAATCGTATAGCGGGATGATGGAACCTGAGTCTGAGATTGATGTGAAAAGGGAAATAGCGTCAAATCGGGAGGCACTATATAAACTTATTCCCGAGGCAAGAGTAAAAGGCGAGGTTTTGTCAGTCGGATGTTGGCAGAAGGACTGGCCTTTGTTTCATTCAACATGGTATGGTATTCCTACCAAGACTTCTGTTGTAAATCTATACAATGTAGGTGATGGCATAAAGATACCCGGATTGATAGGCGTAAGCCTCTGCGCCGAAACAGCACGTATCGTTGCGGAGGAAATAATGACCAGCTTTGATCCGGGGCAATAATCCTTATCCGGTTGGCGGCGGCAACGCGATCTCCTGCCACCTGGAGGACCCGTGTGTCCGCGAGATGTTCGAGGCGAAGATGAATGAGGTTGGGGCCGAGTCCACAATGCCACCCGTCGTCTACGCGGAGGCCGGCGCGGACCTAGAGGTGCTGACCGACTAGCCACCCTGGCAGGAACTACCCGAAGGGCGGCGGCCCTTCGTTGCCGCTAAGGCTAATTCGCGAGCCCCAGCCTCGCGAACAGGCCCCTGTTGAGGACGAGGTCGGGGTCCACCGACCTCTTCATCCTCTTGTAGAAGTCCCAGGACTCGCCATACAGAGTGCCCATGTCGAGGCCGTCTTCGTCAAGCCACCCATACAGATAGGGGCGGCCACCGAGCTCGAACACTGTCTCGGTGGCCCGGTTCAAGAATCCCCGGATGCGCTCGACCTGATCGGGCTTGTTGCGCGGGACGCTGAAGTAGAAGCCCTCTGACACGTAGAAGTCTCCCGTTCCCACGCGGGAGGGCGAGTAGAACGACAACGGCATGTGGACGGTGGACGTGTCTTTGAGCATGGCGCCGAACCTGCTGTACAGGTTCTCTTGCACCACTGGCTCGCGGAGGTCGGCAGCGAGCAGCGAAAGGAACTGCCGTACCAGCTCGACGCTGGGAAAGACGTAGTCCTGCCAAAGCTGCAGCAGCCCACCGGGATCATCGCCCCAGCGCGCCTTGAGCTCCTCGTTGATCGTCGACCTCAAGCTGTTTCGGGCGTCCGAGCGGCTTTCGACTCTCAGGAAGGTCCACCCGTCGATGCCAAGGACCTCGTCGACGCCGCTCCTTGCGAAGGCAATGGCATCCGGAAGCGTGCTGAACTCGAAGCCATGGACGCTGACAGGAACGCTGACCAGTCCGAAGTGGTATTGAGAGAGGTTGCTTGGGAGAGCGTCGATGTCCCCCGAGAGACGCTCCGACGAGTCGAGGATGCCCTGCCAATCCGCATGGACCGTGGTCACGCTGACGAGGTACGGGCGATCGTCGGTCGTCCTCAACACGGCCCTGCGGATGACCCCAATGCCGCCCAACCCGGCCAACGCGGCCCTAAAGAGGTCCGGGTGCTCGTTGCTGTCGCACCACAGCACGCTTCCATCGGCGAGCACTAGCTGCAGGCGCTCAACCAGGTCCACCTGCCGGCCGAAACGGAGCGCGCTCGGTCCGGCACCGGATACCGACAGCGTTCCACCGACACTGGTGTCGAAGTGGCTGGTCAACACCCCTATCGTCCGACCTTGGGGCTCGACAGCCCCGACCACCGTCTCCCAGGTCGAGCTACCCGGGACCAGAACGCGAAGCCGCTCGTCCATGGTCAGGTCGTCGGCGTCCACGTCGAACCGGAGAACGAGTTGAATTCCGTTCTGCGGCAGCGTCTGCCCGTTCATGGAGTGGCCAGCGCCCCGGAGGTGGAGCCCGCCGGGGACCTTCCGGGCCGCATCGAGCGCATCGAGGACGTCCTGCGTCGTCCGCGCGACCCTGACCTCGTGACCGCTCGCCTGGTGCCAGCGTCCGAAGTCGCTCGCGCCGTCCAACGCGGGAAGGCTGGACTGTTGGGGGTAAGCGTAGTACTCCAGGTCGCCGGAGTTCGCCCACCGCACTGCGAAGACGTGCTGATCGTCGTCGCGGCGGTCTACCATCGATCCCCCGGCGAGGGCCAAGCGAGCCAAGCCGGGATATCGATGTCCCTGCCCACTACCGGTTTTCCTTCGCCGCCCCACCTTTGCGATCGACCATATCACGCGACCGGGGAGGACGGCGGGGGCGCGACACGGGCTCGACGCGCTGTTTGAAGCCCCGAAGGGCGGTGAGATTGCCGGGGAAGGTTGAGATTCTCGAGGTGGAGGCGCTTGAGCGCAAGACTCAGCGCCACAAGGGCACGACACGACACAGCACAGCCACGGCGCCGGTGGTGGGCACTTGAAGCGGATGCGGCGGTCAGCTCGGGTCAGGAAGAAAGCGCGGCAGGCTTGCCGGCGAATCGGCGGCCGCGGTAGGGGGGCTCGTCGATGAGCCGGTGGGTCAGATTCATGGGCGCGAATCAAGAGTACGGTCGAGTCACCAATAGGCGGGCTATGAACCACCAGGAGGCGCCGAAAGCCACCGCAAGGGACCGTAAGGAACCGCGGTGAAGGAAAAGTTTTCGGGCCTTTCAAGGTGATATGTATCAGTAAATAGTTGGGCTAAGTCAAGGGGCGGCGACGTAGAGGTGGTACGGCGTGCCGTCGGAGAGTTCCGCCGCGGCAAGGGGGACCTGTCGGAATACCTCGTCGGCGAGGCCAGCCGGGCCGGCGGCCGCGAGCTGGCGGCCCGCCGGACCTGATCGGCAACCGAAGCGCTATCCTCCGAGAATGGAACGCGCATCGGCCTTCCTCCTGTTGCTGACTGCGCCGGCGGTGCCCGCCATCGCGGGCAACGAGCAGCCATCGCCCCAAACCCAGGAGCGGCTCGAGATCGTCGACCGGGCGATCGCCCACCACGGCGGCGAGGTCTACACAGCGAGCGAGACCCGGATGGAGCTCTGCTCGCGGTCGGGCTGCTCGCGGATCCGGGCGCTCACCGACGGCTGGGACTTCGATCTCGAGGCGACGGCGCGAGTCCGGGACGGCGAGCGCCGGGTGCGGATCACCAACGACACGGTGGAGCAGTGGGTCGACAGTGAGCCGGTCGAGGTCGAGCCGGATCGCCGCCAGCCGCTCCGCGACTGGGTGATGGCCCGGGTCTACTTCGCCTTCCTGCCCTACCGGCTCAACGATCCGAGCGTCTTCAAGCAGGACCTGGGGATCGAGGAGTGGGCGGGGCGGAAGCTCCACCGGGTGCGGGTGACCTTCGCCCCCGGCTCGAGCACCGAGGCCGACGACGTCTTCCTCTACTGGTTCGACCCCGGCACCGGCCGCCTGGAGCAGTTCGCCTACAGCTTCACCAGCGGCAACGGCGGCCTCCGCTTCCGCCGCGGCTTCAACTACCGGCGGGTCGGCGGAATCCTGTTCTTCGACCAGGAGAACCTTGGACTCGATGGCCCCGGCTTCACCGTCGACGAGATCGACCCCTCCTTCGTCGAGCGGCGGATGCGCCCCGTCTCGACCGTCGAGCTGCGCGAGATCATGGTGTGCCCGCGGGCTGATTGAGCTCGTCTAGCGTCGAGCTCGATCGCGAGGCCGAGGAGGTCGGTCTGAGTCTCTCGAGGTCGTTGTTCGTTGCGGGTCTGCTGCTTCTCGCAATCCAGGCCGTACCGTACGGGTGGGGTGGCGCCAATCCACCTGTCGAGCGAGAGCCGCCGTGGGACGCGCCCGCGACCCGGGAGCTCTTCTTTCGTGCCTGCCGGGACGGCCACAGCCACGAGACCTCCTGGCCCTGGTACAGCCGCGTGGCACCGGCCTCCTGGCTGGTGCGCCGCGACGTCGAGGAGGGCCGTTCCCACTTCAAGGTCTCGCGGTGGGGAAGCGGCCGGCAGGAGGCCGACGAGGCGGCGGAGATGCTGCGCGAGGGCGAGATGCCGCTCTGTTACTACCTGCCGTTCCACCCCGGGGCCCGGCTCTCGGCCGCCGAGCGCGAGCGGCTGATCGCCGGCCTCGTCGCCACCTTCGGCGACGTGGACGAGGGCGGCCGGAGGCGCCGGCGGCGGCGACGCGGCGGCGGGAGCTAGGCCGGCGCCTTCAGGGCTCCTTCAACAGCGCCGGCAGCCACAATCTGGCGCGCTGCTCAGGTCGGCAGCAACGACTTCAGGTACTGGGGGCCGGTTCGTCCTCCTCTACAGCGGGCCGGGTTGGCGCCCGCAGTGCCGGGATCGTTACAATCCGTCCCAGGTCTGTGCCATGAGCCCGTGGAAGCTCGTGTGGGTGGCGTCGCGCGGCGTCGAGATTGGACGCGGTTGGTGCCGCGGGCCATGCGCAACGAGGGGAGCTTCATGAGGGATCGCAGGCGGTTGCGGAGCAGCCGGAGGCTCGACCGGCGGATGGTGGGCGCGGCGCTCGGCGTCGTCGCTGCCCTGGGGCTCGCCGCGTGTGGGCACGTGCACCTGCAGGCCCCCGACTATTCGTACGTCCCGGCGGTCGCCGCCCCCGCCTGGGCGGCGGCGGCGGGTCCGCGGGTGCTGATCGACGAGGGGCACTGCAACTTCCACACGGCGGAGGGGCGCTTCCGGCCGTTCGCCGAGCTGCTGCGGGGCGACGGCTTCACGGTCGAGCCGCTGGCCGGGGGCTTGACGGCCGAGAGCCTGGCGGGGGCGGAGGTGCTGGTGATCGCCAACGCGCTGTCGGAGGCGAACTGCGAGAAGTGGCGGCTGCCGAACCCGTCGGCCTTCAGCGCCGGCGAGATCGCCGCGGTCGAGGAGTGGGTGCGGGCGGGTGGAGCGCTGCTGCTGATCGCCGATCACATGCCGTTCCCGGGCGCCGCGGCCGACCTGGCCGCCGCCTTCGGGCTGGCGTTCATCGACGGCTACGCGCGCGCCGACGCCGGCGGCCCGACGCTGCGCTTCGAGCGGGCAGTCGGGACGCTGGCCGAGCACGCCGTGACCGAAGGCCGCTCGCCGAGCGAGCGGGTCGAGGCGGTGGTGAGCTTCACCGGCCAGGCCTTCCGCTCGCTGGGGCCGGCCGAGCCGCTGCTGATCCTGCCGGCGGCGACGACGATCCGGTTGCCGGTAAAGGCCGGCGAGTTCTCCGAGAGAACGCCCCGCTTCGCGGCCCAGGGGCTGCTGCAGGGCGCCGTCGTGAGGCACGGGGCGGGCCGCGTCGCCATCTTCGGCGAGGCGGCGATGTTCAGCGCGCAGGAGATCCGGCGCGACGACGGGCTCCTGCAGATCGGGCTCAACGCCCCGGAGGCCGAGGAGAACGCGCAGTTCGTCCTCAACCTGATGCACTGGCTGACCGGCCTGCTCGAGTAGCGGTCGGCGGTTGGATGCGGCGGCCGCATTCCAGCGGCTGCTGCTCGGCCGGCGCCTCGTGCGCTCGCCCCATGGCGGGGCAGCGCGCCGCCCTCGCGGGTCTGCCGGTGCACCACCCGGAGGGGCGGCGACAGCCCGGGCGGCCCGCCCGCACAATGGACGGGCGGCGCGAGTGGCCGTCGGCGGCGGCCGGTCCGGCCGGTCGCCCGCCTCCCCCGGAACAACCCAGAAGAGGATGCGGACGATGATCGGGAAGATGCACGCCGCGGCGGCCCTGCTGCCGTTCTTGGTGATGGCGGCGCCGGCCGCGGGCGAAGAGCTGACCCTGGCCGGGGCGATGGCGCGGGCGCGGACCGACGGCCGCGAGGTGGCCGCCGCCGAGCTGCGGGTCGAGGCGGGGCGCCAGCGGCTGCGCCAGGCGCGCGCCTACCGGTTGCCCAGGCTGAGCCTGCAGGAGATCTGGATGCGGACCGACTCGCCGGCCGAGGCCTTCGCGCTGCAGCTCAACCAGGAGCGGTTCTCGTTCGTGGAGTTCGCGGCGGCGGACCCCAACCGCCCGGACCCCATCGAGAACGCTCTGACCCGGCTCGAGGTGGAGCTACCGGTCTACACCGGCGGCGAACTGGCGGGGCGCGTCGGGCAGGCCCGGCTGGCGGCGGCCGCCGCCGGGGACGCCGCGACGCGGGCCGGCGACCTGGCGGCACTGGCCCGCCGGCGAGGCCTACGTGCGGCTGGCCCAGATCCGCGAGCGGGTGGCGCTGCTCGAGCGCTCGCTGGAGACGGTCGCGGCGCACGTGGCCACCGCGCGGGCCTACGTGGAGCAGGGGATGCTGGTCCGCTCGGAGCTGCTGCGGGCCGAGGTGGAGCGCTCGCGGATCGCCGACCTGCTGGCCGAGGCCCGGGGCCAGGCGCGGGTGGCGGAAGCCAACCTGTCGTTCCGGCTGGCGGCCGCCGCCGGAACGAGGTGGGAGATCGAGCCGCTGCCTCCCCCCACGCCGCTCTCCGAGCCGCTCGAGGGCTGGCTGACGACCGCCGCCGACCGCCCCGACCTCGAAGCGGCGCGGCAGCGGCTCGCGGCCGGCGAGCTGGAAGAGGCCGTGCGCCGGGCCGGTCTGCGGCCGCGGGTCGGGCTGGTGGCCCGGCACGACTTCAACGACGAGACGCCGTTCGGCACCGCCGGCGACTCCTCGGCGGTCCTGGCGGCGGCCTCGATCGATCTCTTCGCCGGCAGCCGGCACCGGGCGGCGGCGGCCGCGGCGCGGGCCGAGGCCGAAGCCGGGCGCCGCGAGATCGAGCAGTTCGAGGAGGGCATCGGGCTCCAGATCCGTGACGCCTTCGAGGGCGCTCGCTCGGCCCGCGAGCGCCACGGCACCGCGCAGGCGGCGTTGGCGGCGGCGGCCGAGGCCGAGCGGATCACCGGCGAGCGCTTTGGCCGGGGGGTGGTGCGAACCATCGATCTGCTGGACGCGGTCACCGCCCGCCGCGAGGCCGAGACCCGCGAGCTGGTGGCGCGGGCCGAGGCCCACCTGGTGAGCCTGCGGTTGGCGGTCGCCGCCGGGCGGCGGCCGGAGAGCGCGCTGGTCGCCGCCGCGAGCGTTCCCGTAGCTGACCCGGACCCGGCGGCGCTGCCGCCGGCCGGATCGGAATCGGCCGCCCGGGGAGGTCGGGCGGCGGTTCCACCAACCATGACCGAGGAGGGGATCCAGCCATGAGCCATCCACGCCCCGATCAGCTTCGGCTCGCTCCGGGAGCGCCCCGGGGCCGCGGCTCGGAAGCTCTCTCGCCCGCGGCGGCGGCTTGCGCCGTGGCGCCGGTCATGGCGCTAGTGCTGGCGCTCGCGCTCGCGCTCGTCCTGTCCCTGGCCTGCGGCGGCCACGAACCGGCGGCCGAGATGGCCGAGCCGTCGCCGGTGCGGGCCGCCCTGGCCACCGCCGAGCGGGTCGAGGCGCCGCGACAGGTCGAGCTCTACGGCACGGTCGAGGCCGAGCGGACCGCCGCGGTCTCGGCGCGGGTGATGGCGATGGTGACGGCAGTCCACGTCCAGGTCGGCGATGCGGTTCGCAGCGGTCAGCTCCTGCTCGAGATCGACCCGCAGGCCGCCCAGGGCCAGCTCGACCAGGCGCGCGGCGCGCTGACCCAGGCGCGGGCGGCCCTGGCGCTCGCCGAGCGCAACTACCAGCGCTTCCAGGGGCTGGCCGAGGCCGACGCCGCCGCCGAGCTGGAGCTCGACATGGCCCGGATGCAGCACGAGCAGGCGCTGGGCGCGGTCGAGCAGGCCGAGGGCGCGGTGGCGGCCGCCGGGGCGGTGGCCGCCGACTCCCGGGTGCGGGCGCCGTTCGCGGGCCGGGTGGCGGGCCGGATGGTCGAGATCGGCGATCTCGCGGCCCCCGGCCGCCCGTTGCTGCGGCTGGAGTCGGCCGGCGCCCGCCGGCTGCGCCTGGCGGTGCCCGAGAGCCTGGCGCTCCGGCCCGGGTTGGCGGTGGGCGACCCTGTGCCGGTGGCCATCGACGCGCGCCCCGACCTGGGCCGACTGACCGGCACCGTGGTCGAGCGCACCCCCGGCGCCGATCCGGCCAGCCACTCGTTCGAGATCAAGGTGGCGCTGCCGGTGGCGGACCTGCCATCGGGTGCCGCCGGCCGCGCCTGGGTGGCGGGCGAGCCGCGCGCGCAGGTGGTGGTGCCCGCCGGGGCGGTGCTGCGTCGCGGCGGCATGAGCGTGGTGGTGGTCCGCGACGCCGACGGGCGCGCCGCCACCCGGGTGGTGACTCTGGGCGGGCCGGTGGGGGAGGGCCGGGTCGAGGTCCTTTCCGGCCTCGCGGGCGGCGAGACGGTGCTGCTGGATCTCGCCGCGCCGCCGGCGCCCGGCGCGCTCGTCGAGGAAAGCTCCGCCGAGGCCGGCGTGGGGTCGACCGCCGCGGAGAGCCCGTCGTGAGCGAGCCGCCGCTCCCTCCGCGGCTCGACGCCGAGGCCGCCCGCCGGGAGGCGCTGCGGCTCAAGCTCACCCGGCGGCCGCCGGGCATCGCCGGCCGCATCGCGCGGTCGTTCCTCGACTCCAAGCTGACGCCGCTGCTGGTCGTCGCCTCGCTGCTGCTCGGGGCCTTCGCCGTGCTGGTCACCCCGCGCGAGGAGGAGCCGCAGATCAAGGTGCCGATGATCGACGTCTTCGTCGGTCTGCCGGGGGCGACCGCCGAGGAGGTCGAGCGCCGGGTGGTGTCGCCGCTCGAGCGGGCGATCTACGAGATCGACAACGTCGAGTACGTCTATTCCACCTCGCAACCCTCGGGCGGTCTGATCATCGTCCGCTTCCTGGTGGGGAGCGACCCGGACGTGGCGGTGGTGCGGGTCCAGGCCAAGGTGGCGGAGGCCGCCGCCAAGCTGCCCGCGGGGGCCATCCCGCCGGTGATCGCCCCGCGCTCGATCGACGACGTGCCGGTGCTCGCCTACACGCTGTGGTCGGAGAGCGCGACGCCGCTCGAGCTGCGGCAGGTGGCCCGCGAGCTCGAGACCGAGCTCGGCCGCCACCCGCGGGTGGCGCGGGTGTGGGTGATCGGCGGCGAGCGCCGGGCCGTCCAGGTGAGCTTCGACCGCGAGCGGCTGGCCTCGCACCGGGTCTCGCCGCTCCAGGTCTACCAGGCGCTGGCCGGGCTCAACTGGCGGCTGCCGGCGGGGAGCTTCGCGGCCGCCGACGAGGAGACCACGGTCGAGGTGGGGAGCTTCTTCCGCTCGGCCGAGGAGGTGGCGGCGGCGGTGGTCGGGGTCTACGGCGGCCGGCCGGTCCACCTGCGCGAGGTGGCGCGGGTCACCGACGGCCCCGACGAGCCGGCCGACTACGTCTGGATGCTGTCCGGCGCGGCGGGCGAGGAGAAGTCGCTCCCGGCCGGGCTCGACGTGCCGGCGGTGACCGTGGCGGTGGCCAAGAAGCCGGGAACCAACGCCGTCGAGCTGGTGGCCGACCTCGACCGGCGGCTCGAGTCCTTTCGCGGGACGGTGATCCCCGGCAACGTCCAGGTGACCAAGACCCGCGACTACGGGTTTACCGCCGACGAGAAGTCGTCGGAGCTGATCAAGCACCTGTGGATCGCCACCCTGGCGGTGGTGGCGCTGATGGCGCTGGCCCTGGGGCGGCGCGAGGCGGTGGTGGTGCTGGTGGCGGTGCCCGCCACCCTGGCCCTGACGCTGGCCGCCTCGTATCTGTTCGGCTACACCCTCAACCGGGTGACCCTGTTCGCGCTCATCTTCGCCATCGGCATCCTGGTCGACGACGCCATCGTGGTGGTCGAGAACATCCACCGCCACTACCTGCTGGGCTGGACCAATCCGCGCCACGCCACCGTCTACGCCACCGACGAGGTCGGCAACCCGACCATCCTCGCCACCTTCACGGTCATCGCCGCGCTGCTGCCGCTGGCCTTCGTCTCGGGCCTCATGGGCCCCTACATGCGGCCGATCCCGATCAACGCCTCGGCGGCGATGCTGTTCTCGCTGCTGGTGGCCTTCGTGGTCTCGCCGTGGCTGACCTACCGGCTGTTCCGGCGGCGGGCGGCGGCGATGGCCGAGGGACCGGCCGAGCACGATGCCGAGACCGCCCAGGAGACGCGGTTCCTGGGACTCTACGCGCGGCTCTTCCGGCCGCTGCTCGAGCGCGCCTGGCGTCGGTGGACGCTGCTGGCGGGCGTCGCCCTGCTGCTGGTGGGGTCGGTGGCGCTGCTGGCGCTGCGCCTGGTCACCGTCAAGATGCTGCCCTACGACAACAAGAGCGAGGTCCAGGTCGTGGTCGACATGCCCGAGGGTTCGACCCTCGAGGAGACCGCCGGGGTCGCCCGGGCGCTCGCCGAGCGGGCGCGGCGGCTCCCCGAGGTGACCGACGTCCAGGTCTACGCCGGCACCTCGGCGCCGTTCAACTTCAACGGGCTGGTGCGGCACTACTTCCTGCGCCGCGGGCCGGTGGTCGCCGATCTGCAGATCAACCTGCTGCCCAAGCACCACCGCGACCGCGCCAGCCATCCGTTCGCCAAGCAGCTGCGCGAGCTGCTGGCGCCGGTGGTGGCCGGCACCGGCGTCCTCGACAAGGGGGCCAGCGTCAAGGTCACCGAGGTGCCGCCGGGCCCGCCGGTGCTCTCGACCCTGGTGGCCGAGGTCTACGGGCCGGAGCTCGAGGGGCGGGTGGCCCTCGCCCGCCAGGTGCGCGAGGTCTTCGAGTCGACCCCGGGGATCGTCGACGTCGACTGGTGGATCGAGCACCCGGGGCCCAAGCTCGAGCTGGCGGTCGACCGCGAGAAGGCGGCGCGGCTGGGGGTGACTTCCGAGGCGGTGGTACGGACGCTGCGGGTGGCCCTCGAGGGGGCCGAGGCCGGGCTGCTGCGCGACGAGCGCTCGCGCGAGCCGGTGCCGCTGATGCTCCGGCTCGACCGCGCCCAGCGCTCGAGCGCCGATGGCCTGCTGGCGCTCAGCCTGCACGGCGCCGGCGGCGTTCTGGTGCCGCTCCGCGAGCTGGTCGAGGCGCGCCCAGGCGGCCGCGAGCGCTTCATCTACCACAAGAACCTGCAGCCGGTCTCCTACGTGGTGGCCGAGGTGGCCGGCGCCGAGGAGTCGCCGATCTACGGCATCCTCGACATGCGCCACCGGGTGGAGGAGCTGACCGACCCGGCGGGGCGGCCGCTCCAGGTGCTGTCGTCGGCGATGCCCGAGGACACCACCGGCTACGCGGTCAAATGGGACGGCGAGTGGCAGATCACCTACGAGGTTTTCCGCGACATGGGGCTGGCCTTCGCGGTCGTCCTGGTGCTGATCTACGTTCTGGTGGTGGGGTGGTTCCGGTCGTTCGTGACGCCGCTGATCATCATGGCGCCGATCCCGCTGACCCTGATCGGCATCCTGCCGGCCCACGCCCTGGGCGGCGTGTTCTTCACCGCCACCTCGATGATCGGCTTCATCGCCCTGGCCGGGATCATCGTCCGCAACTCGATCCTGCTGGTCGACTTCATCAACCTCGAGCTGGAGGCCGGCGAGCCGCTCGAGGAGGCGGTGGTCAAGGCCGGCGTGGTGCGCTTCCGCCCGATCGCGCTGACCGCCGCGGCGCTGGTGGTGGGCGGTCTGGTCATTCTGCTCGACCCCATCTTCCAGGGGCTGGCGGTGGCGCTGATCTCGGGGGTGGTGGTGTCGACGGCGCTGACCCTGGTGGTGATTCCGCTGCTCTACTACATGTACGTCGCCACGGTCGGCGTGGCGGCGGTGGCGCGCCCGGGCGGCGAGCCGGGTGCGGGCGTCGCCGCCGAGGGGGACCGGCCATGAAGATGTTGATGGTCATCATCGACGAGTCCAAGAAGGAGGAGCTGGAGGTCTTCCTCAGCCGCTCGGGCGTGCACGGCTACACTGAGCTTTCCCGCGCCTCCGGAATGGGGTCGAGCGGGCCCCGGCTGGGCTCCAGCGCCTTCCCCCGGACCTCGGCGGTGGTGTTCACGGTGCTCGACGAGGCGGCCCTCGAGCGCCTGCTGGCCGGGGTCGACGCCTTCTGCGAGAACTGCGGCGAGAAGCTCAAGATGATCGCCTGGGACGCCACCGTCCTCAGGTAGGCGGCCGCGGCCGGCGGCCCATCCGGCAGCGGCCGATCCGGCCGCGTGCCGGGTGCGGCGCCGCACCGGGCCTTCCAAGCGATGACCTTTCGCGGTATCTTGCGGGCAGACGGGAGGACCCGACAAATGACCGTTCGACGCTACTCCTCGGCTTCGAGGGCCTGTGTCCTGGCGGTCCTGGCGCTGGTCTCCACGCCCGCCGCGTGGTCGGCCACGATCGTCACCGGACCGGTGGGGAAGGCGGCCTTCCAGGCGCTCGTCGACGCCGCGGCGCCCGGCGACCGCATCCGCTGCCAGGGCGGAATCTACGACTTCAGCGACCCGGGCGCGGTGCTGCTGACCAAGAGCGTCACCATCGTCGCCCAGACGCCGGCCAACCCCCCGCTCTTTGTCGGCAAGACGGTGGACGGGACGGTCGACGGCGACCCGGTCCAGGGCACCCCGCGGCTGACCGGCAACACCGCCTTCGCGGTGCCGCCGGGGGCCGTGGTGAGCGGGCTCAAACTGCAAAGGCTCCACTTCACCGGCTTCGAGCGCACGATCTCGGTGGGCGTCGGCCACGACATCGCCGTCGCCGGGTGCCCGCCCCTTGCCGGGGCGGACCTCGCCGACTTCGAGCTGACCGACAACGACTTCCGCAAGACCCGGCAGGGCCTGCAGGTCTTCGGTGGGCCGCTGCGGAGCTTCAAGCTGAAGGGCAATCGCATCGACACCACCGGCGTGGTCGGCTCCAACTTCGGGATCCTGATCGTCGGCGACTCGTTCGCCTGCCCGGTCGGCGGGGCGCTGGTCGACGCGGTGCGCCCGGCCGACGGTCAGATCAGCAACAACGTGGTCCTGTCCGGCGGCACCGGCATCGCCGTCTTCGGCGCCCGGCGGGTCTCGGTCAAGAACAACGAGGTCACCGCGGTCGACGTCGGCGTCTACCTGCGGGACCGCAAGGCGGCCGCCTTCGCGGACGACGGACCGATCGCCCTCGGGTCGGCCACCAACAACACCGTCGCCGCGGGGTTGATCGGCATCATGGGCGAAGGCCCGACCACCCTCGACGCGGTCTCGATCAAGAACAACGTCTTCGCGCCGTCGGTCTTCGACGTCTTCCTGCACCGCGGCGCCAACCGCTTCGTGCTCAAGGGCAACGTCTTTTCGGGGGCCTCGGTCCTGGCCGAGGTGTGGCTCGGCATCGACGAGACCAACCCGTTCGGCCTCGCCCCCGACTCCCACGACAACCACGTCACCGTGCCCGCCGGCACGCGGGTCTTCGACTTCGGCGTCGGCAACGTGGTGGTCTTCAAGTAGGGCGGGCGCGTCGCCGCCGGCTCAACCGCTCTGCGGGCGATCGTCGAGAACGGGCAGGTAGGCGCGCCACGGGCCGACGGCCTCGCCGTACTGCTTGGCCATGACGCGGGAGATCTGCGCGATGTGCCCGAGGTCGTGGACCGCCCAGGTGGCGATGAGCTGGGACATGGTGACCGGGCCCAGCTCTGGATGAAGCCCGCCCCTGGCCAGCTCGGCCTCGCCCAGGTTCATGCCTCGCAGGGTCTCGAGGTTGTCGCGCCGCAGCCTCTCGAACTGATCGAGCAGCTCGACGAGAGTCAGCCCCCTGCTGGCTTCGAACTGCGCGAAGCGGTCGAACGGGTCGAAGGGCCGCGCCTCGCCGTGCTCGAGGATGATCCGCGCCCGTGCGATCCAGTCGGTGCGCTCGCCGTGGATCAGGTGGCCCACCACGTCGTAGGGGCTCCAGCTCTCGCCCCCCTCGTTGCTCTCCACCCAGCCCGGCGACAGCCCGGTGAGCAGCGCCCGCAGGGTTGCCGGCGTCCGCTCGAGGATCGCCAGCGCCTCGTCGACCTCGAGGTCCATGACGCGAACCCTATCAGGCCATGACGCGAGCCCGCGGGGCGGCGGCGCCGGGTGCCGGCTCTGGTACGCTGCCGCGACACGACAACCGGACGGACGGCCGCCCGCGGCTCAGGAGAGCGGGCGACGGATCCCGCGTCGACGAGGAGGGTCTGGAAGATGAGCCGACAGGCAATCTGTGCGTTCCTGCTGGTGTTGCTGGCCGTTCTGACGCCGCCGCTGGCGGCCGAGAGCCACGAGGAGGCCGCGCCGGCCGCCCTCAACTTGTTCTACGTGTGGACCGACCACGTGGCGACCGCCAACGCCCACGACTACGAGCGTGAGGTGGGAGCGGTCCTCGCCAGGCTGAAGGCGACCGAGGAGGGCAAGAAGCTCCAGTTCATGGCCTTCTGGGGTCCCGAGGTGGGGTACGCCTACGCCATCCCGCTGGCCGACATGGCCGACTTCGTCCGCGCCAACCAGGACTTCATGGCGGCGACCGCGGCGATCGGCGGCATGGAGGCCTGGGACGCCTCCAACCAGTTCGTCGAGCACGGCTCCGGGCAACTCTTCCTGCTGCGCCCCGACCTCTCCTACACCCCGGCCAACCCGCGCCCCGCCGAGGCGAGCGGTCTCTTCCGCTGGTACAACTCCTGGTACGCGCGGCCCGAAAAGGAGGAGGAGATCGAGGCCGTCGCCAAGAAGTTCCAGGCGCTCTACAAAGAGAAGAACATCGACACCGGCTGGCGGGTCTACAAGGCGCTGACCGGCCCCGACCTGCCGCTCTACCTGGTCGTCGTCACCGCCGCCGACGCCGCCGACTACCACGCCAACGACGCCCGGGTGAACGGTCTGCTCGGCCAGCCCGCCCAGGACCTCTTTGCCGAGGCCAACGGCTACACCCGCCACCTCGAGCAGTCGTGGTCGATGATCCGCCCCGACCTGTCGATGGGCATGGACGGAGGCGAGTCCGAATAGGGGACAGGTACCGACGCGCTAGTCGCGCGGCAGCGCGCGCGGCAGGAAGTTGTCGGCGCCGCGGTAGAGCGAGTAGATCAGGCCCAGCGGGTTGTGGTGGCGCTCGAGCATCTCGCGGCGCACCCGGAAGAGCACCTCGCCCACTTTGTTGGCCTTGCCGCCGGCGAAGAAGGCGGAGAAGAAGCGGCGGGCGAACTCGCCGGCGAAGACCGCCGGCAGCTCGGTCTGGGCGCCGATGACGCTCGACGCCCCCAGCCCCAGCAGGGTGCGGCCGAAGCCGGCGTAGAAGATCGAGTTGAGCTGGCCCGAGCCGCAGGCGTTGAGCAGCACCAGCGGCCGGTGGGCGAACTCCCTCATGTCCATCCACAGGGTGAGGTCGCCGGGGGTGATGCGAGCGGCTTCGACCGGCCGGTCGGTGAGCGCCAGATAGCTCTCGTCGACCCGGAAGCCGGTGAGGTCGCCCTCCTGCTCGGCGTGGCAGCAGAAGAACAGCACCTGCTCGCTGGCGGGGCCGTCGCGGAGCGCCGCGGCCAGCTCGGCCCGGGTGCCGCGGAGGCGGCGGACCAGCGACGCTTCCGGGTAGCTCTCGAACAGCTCGAGGACCGGTGCCAGGCAGGGCACGCCCAGGACGTCGTCGATCGTCCGGTCGAGCTGCAGGCCGACTTCGAGCGGCCGGCCGGCGGGGGCGGCCAGCTCGTTGCCCAGGCCGCCGGCGCCCGGGGGTGCGTGCTCGATCAGGTGCTGGAAACCCCAGAAGCCCTCGCGCCGCCAGTTGGCGCCGTCGGGCCCGGGATTGTCGGAGTAGATCAGGCTCCAGGGGGCGAAGAAGGAGTCCGAGGTCACCCGCAGCCAGCGGCTCCGGGCGCTCATCTGGCGGCGCAGGACCCGGCCGATCCGCCGTAGCCCCTCGTACCGCTCCGGGTTGCCGGGCGGCCGCGGGTAGAAGAGCGCCAGGAACAGCTTGGAGCCGGCCTCCGCCAGCTTGGGCACCGCCGCCGCGGCGAGCTCCGGGCGGGCCGCGAAGTCCCACTGGTCCTGGAACGGCAGCGCGCCGCCGTGCTCGAGGTCGACCAGGTGGGTGCGCCAGGCCTGCCGGCAGGCCTGGACCAACCCCCACAGCTCGGCCGCGCTGATCGGCAGATCGTGCTCGAGGTCGTCGCCGAAGGCGGCGGCCAGCTCCGGGTCGGCGGTCTGGACGGTGAGATGGAAGCGGTTGCCGTCGGGCTCGAGGAGCAGATGGAGGTCGCGGTCGTGGTTGGTCTCGTGGACGCCGCGGACGACCGCGAAGCCGGCGGCGGCGTCGTGATCGACGACCGGCTCGAGGTGCGCCTCGGGCATCAGCCGCCTCCGGTGGCGGCCGCCGCCGGTGCGACGGCGGTCGCGGCCGCTTCCAGCTCGAGGTGGAGGGTCTGCAGCAGCTCCAGCTCGCGCGCCAGGCTGATGACGATCCGCAGCCGGCAGCGGCCGGGGCGGCGCGGCGTGACCTCCCAGGTCAGGATCGTCGAGGGCTCGAACCGTGGCAGCACCAGACGCTGGTGCCGGGGGGCGAGCGCCAGCTCGCGGCTGTAGAGGCTCACCACCAGCTCGAGCCGGGTACGGTCCCCCCAGTCGGGCTCGGCGAACGGCGTCGCCCCTCCGCCCGGGGTGCGATCGCGCCGCGGACCGATCTGCAGGTGGAGGCTCGTCGGCCGGCCGACCACCAGCGGCAGCAGCGGCTCGGGCCCCTCGAGCCAGGTGTTGACGAAGCGCGACGCCGGGACCGCGTCCTCCCGCCCCAGCGGCTGGTCGCCCGATTCGGCCGACCGGAATGCGCCCTCGTCGATGAACTCGATCTCGCCCACCGGCACGTCGGCCGGTCCCGCTCCGCCGCCGAACATCGGCCCCGACTCTGAGCCGGCATAGCGGACCGCGTTCTCGATCATCCAGGCGGCGTGCCGCCGCTCCTCGGCCCGCGGCGTGGAGGCGAGCTCTTCCTGGAGCGTGGCGACCACCTCCGGGAGCTCGGCTTGCGAGATCGTCCAGGCGGCCTGGCTGGCGACGGCGTAGCCGGCGCCGCGGGTGGCCCGCAGGAGCGCCCGGACGTCGGGCCGCAAGGGGCGGCGCAGCCGTCCCAGGAGCGTCATCAACCAGTTGCCGAGCAGGATGCCGTCCATCCCCTCGTCGGCCGCGGCGCGCTCGAAGAGCCGGGTGATCAGCGGGTCGAGGGTCGCGGCGTCGAGCGCCGGCAGGGTCTCGAGCAGCTCCTCGCTGAGCTCGTACCAGTCCTCCCGCTGGACCGGAGGGCTGGTGGAGGCGGCGAGCTCTTCGGCGGCGGCGGCCGCCCGCCGGCGGCGCTCGGCGAGTTCGGGATCGGCGGCGGGCTCGTCGATCCGGTCCGCACCCTGGCGGGGCGGCGACGAACGCTCGGCTCGCCGCGAGGCGGCGAGGAGGTTGTGCGCCAGCTCTTCGGCCTGGCCGCCGAGGGTGGCCGCCTTGGCCTCGAGCCGCTCCTTGGCCGCCAGCGGCAGGGGACCGATCGAGGCGTAGAGGCTGGCCAATTCCACGGGGTCGCCGCCGACGCTCTTGGCGGTGCCGTCCCGGACCGCGTCGAGGGCGTCGAGCAGCGGTCGGACGCGGCCCGCCCGGGCCAGCGCGACGCCGGCAAACAGGCGGGTCTCGGCGCAGGGGTCGGCCGCGCTCGCCGTCCGCAGGATCGGGCTCTCGCCGGCCGCTTCGAGCTGGGTCAGCGAGAGCGCCGCCTCCAGCCGCGGCAGATCACGCTCGTAGTCGAGGGTCGGCTGGGCCCGGGGCAGCGGTAGCCAGGGGGCGACCCGGCGCAGGCCCGCCCGCAGGCGAGGCGGCTGCCACCAGCGAGGCAGCCCCTCGGCGACGATCGCCAGCAGGGTGTCGAGCGCCGCCGGGTCGCGCGCTCGGGCCAGGCTGTGGGCCGCCGCCCGCCGGGTGTCCTGGGTGTCAGCCTGGAGCAGCTCCCGCAGCCGCTGCCGCACCTCGCGTAGCGGCACGTAGGCCGCCGCCTCGATGACGTCGGTGGGCGGGGCGTCCGCAGCCAGCGCTTCGCGCACTCTCCGGCCCACCTCGCGCCAGGCCTCGGCGGTGAGCGGCAGCCGCACCGCCGCCCGCAGGGCGGCCAGTCGGACCGACTCGTCCGCGTCGTCGAGGGCCGCCAGCAGCGGCGCGACCCCGCCGGGGTCGAAAGAGCCGGAAGCGGTCACGGTGGTCACCCTACCTCGGCCGTCGCCCCTCGGCCGTGGCCGACGGCGGCGACGAGGCGCGGCCGTCGCCCGCCGGCCGGCTCACAGCAGCCGGGACGCGGCCAGCAGCTCCAGGTGGGCCCTCCGCATGGCGTCGATCTCGGCGCTGCCGGCTGGCGCCTCGCCGGGTCCGCCCAGGGTCTTCCGCTGGGGCTTGCCGGCGCCAGCCCCCGGCGGACCCAGCGCCGCGGTCATCGCCTGCATGCCGTTCTCGATCGCCGTCTTGGCGATGCCGAGCTTCTTCTCCGCCTCCTGCTGCCCGCGGGCGCTCGCCTGGGCGGTCTCGCGGGCGCTCGCCGCACTGGCCACCGCCTGGTTGGCGGTCGCCTGCGCCTGGCCGCGGTCCAGCTCGGCCGACTCCGCCCGGCGCTCCGCCGGCACCCGGCCGAAGTAGTAGCCGAGCACGGTGCCGAGGATCGGCAGCCCGTAGAGCATGATGTCCTTCTTTTGCGCGGCGTCGGCGGTGGCGAGGAAGGTCCACACCAGCATGCCGAGCGTGGCGAGCACGACCACGCCGGCGATCACCGTCGTCGTCGCCTCGCGCAGCGTGGCGATCTTCTCGTTCATCGGTGCCGGCGGGAACGTCGGCTTGTCGCCACCGGCTCCGGCGGCGGCGCTGCCGGCTGCTGCTCCCGCACCGCCGGCGTCCGGCTTGGTGCCCGCGCTCTCGCCTCCCGGCTTCTTCTGTTCACGGTTCGGCGCGTCCCCAGCGGCCGCCTGAGCGCCGGCCTGTGGCTCGTCGTTCGGCATCGTCAGCTCCTCCTGGAGTTCATCCTAGTCCAATGGACGGCCGGGCGGACTTCCACGACGGGCTCCTAGGGAGCGGCGGTGGCCGTCGCCTGCTGGGCGGTGATCCAGGCGTCGATGCGGGCTTCGAGGACGTCGAGGGGGAGGGCGCCGGCGCCGAGGACCTGGTCGTGGAAGGCGCGGACGTCGAAGCGGTCGGCGAGGGCGGCCGAGGCGCGCTCGCGGAGCTCGAGGATCTTGAGCTGGCCGATCTTGTAGGCCAGCGCCTGGCCGGGCCAGACGATGTAGCGGTCGGTCTCGCTCTGGATCTCCACCTCGTCGAGCGCCGAGTGGTCGCGGAAGAACTCGACCACCTGCTCGCGGCTCCAGCGCTTGGCGTGGAAACCGGTGTCCACGACGAGCCGGATGGCGCGCAGGATCTCGTCCTGCAGCCGGCCGTAGTCGCTGTAGGGGTCCTGGTAGAAGCCCACCTCCTTGCCCAGCCGCTCGGAGTAGAGCGCCCAGCCCTCGACGTAGGCGGTGGTGAAGCCGTGGCGGCGGAACTCGGGCAGCTCGGGCAGCTCCTGGGCGATGGCGATCTGCATGTGGTGGCCGGGGACGCCCTCGTGGTAGGCGGTCGACTCCATGGTGATGATCTTGCGGGAGGTCGGGTCGCCGGTGTTGACCTGGACGCGGCCCGGGCGCGAGCCGTCGACCGCCGGCGGCATGTACTCGGCGCCGGCTGCCTCCTGCTGGCGGAACTCCTCGATCGGCCGGACCTCGCAGGCCGCCTTGGGCAACCGCCCGAACAGCTCGGGGAGCTTGGCGTACATGGCGTCGATGTGGGTCCGGTAGAGGTCGAGGATCTGCTCGCCCGACTTGGCCCGCAGCTCGGGGTTGGCCTCGACGGCGGCCTCGAAGCTCACCAGGTCGTCATAGCCCAGGCGCCGGCCCAGCGCCAGCATCTCGGCCTCGATCCGCGCTACCTCGCGCAGGCCCAGCTGGTGGATCTGGTCGGGCGTCAGATCGGTGGTGGTCTCGGTCCTGACCTCGAAGGCGTAGCGCGCCTGGCCGTCGGGGAGCGACCACATGCCGGGTTCGCTGCGCCCGCGGGGGGCGTATTCCTCGCGGACGAAGCGCGCGAAGGCGGCGTAGGCCGGCAGGATCTTGCCACGGATCGCCGCCAGCACGGCGGCGCGGATGCGCTCGCGCTCCTCCTCGCCGAGGCTCCCGGGGAAGACGGCGAGCGGCTGGGCGAACGGCGAGTCGGCGGGCTCGACCGCCGCCATGGCTTCGGCCTGGGTGACCACCTTCTCGAGCAGGAACCGCGGCGGCATCAGCCCCTCGGCCAGGCCGCGCCGCATCTGGTCGATGGTGTCCCCGAACTGGCGGGGCAGGTTGCCGTAGCGGGCCAGCAGATCGTCGTAGTCCTTGGCGTTCTGGAAGGTGAGCAGGGCGGGGAACTGGGCGGCCAGCAGGTGGATGCCCGAGATCTGGTTGACCGGCATCCGCCAGGGCGTGAAGCGGGCGCCCTCCAGCTCCTGTTCCAGCTCGCGGACCATGAGCGCCCTGTCCAGGACCTCCTGCTCCGGGAAGCCGGCGACGTCGACCGCCCGGAAGCGCTCCAGGAACTCGCGGGTCCTCACGAGGTGGGCGTCGATCGCCGCCTGCGAGAGGTCCGAGCTGCGGTCGTTCCAGCGCTTGTCGCCGAGGATCGAGGCCCACTCGGGGTTCTGCTCCATGGTGTAGTCCCAGTGCTCGGCGAGCAGGTCGCGGAGCGCCTGGCGGCGGGCGGCGAGGCCGGGATCGCCGGCGGCCGGATCGGCGGACTGGCCGGCCGCGGCGCGCGGCGACAGGGCGACCCCCAGCAGGGCCGGCAGCAGGACGAGGCAAAGGGCGAAGCGCATGGTTCTCTCCTTTGTTGGCCAGTACGGCGGCCGGGGCGGGGAGTTTCAGGCTCGGAAGGCCGGTGCCTGCCACGCTAAGATAAGGGCGGCATGAGCAGCGCCGAGCAGCCGGCGCCCTACCGGCCGCGCCACCCCATCCGCATCGTCACCGCCGCGTCGTTGTTCGACGGGCACGATGCGGCCATCAACATCATGCGGCGGCTGCTGCAGGCGGCCGGCGCCGAGGTCATCCACCTGGGGCACAACCGCTCGGCGGCGGAGATCGTCGAGTGCGCCATCCAGGAGGACGCCCAGGCCATCGCCATCACCTCGTACCAGGGCGGGCACCTCGAGTTCTTCAAGTACATGCGCGACATGCTCCGCGAGCGCGGCGCGGACATCCGCATCTTCGGAGGGGGCGGCGGCACCATCCTGCCGGCCGAGGTGGAGGAGCTCCACGCCTACGGCATCGACCGCATCTACACCCCCGACGACGGGCGGCGGATGGGTCTCCAGGGGATGATCGACGACCTGCTCCGGCGCTGCGACTTCGCGACCGTGGTGCCGCCGCTCGACGGCCACGTGGCGGCGCTCGAGGGGCGCGACCCGCGGGCCATCGGCCAGCTCATCAGCCTGGCCGAGAACTACCCCGACCAGGCGGCCGCTCTGAGCGCCGCTCTGGAGCCGCTCAACGGCGACCGCAAAGTCCCCGTGCTGGGGATCACCGGCCCGGGCGGCTCGGGCAAGTCGTCGCTGGTCGACGAGCTGGTGCGCCGTTTCCTGCGCGACTTCCCCGAGCGCGCGGTGGCGGTGATCTCGGTCGACCCCTCCAAGCGGCGCACCGGCGGGGCGCTGCTGGGCGACCGCATCCGCATGAACGCCATCCACGACCCGCGGGTCTACATGCGCTCGCTGGCCACCCGGCAGTCCAACCTGGCGCTCAGCCGGCACGTGGAGAAGGCGATCGAGATCTGCCGGGCGGCGGGTCACGACCTGGTGATCGTCGAGACCTCGGGGATCGGCCAGTCGGACACCGAGATCGTCGAGCACGCCGACGTCTCGCTCTACGTGATGACCGCCGAGTACGGCGCCGCCACCCAGCTCGAGAAGATCGACATGCTGGACTTCGCCGACGTCATCGCCATCAACAAGTTCGACAAGCGGGGCTCGCTCGACGCGCTGCGCGACGTACGCAAGCAGTACCAGCGCAACCACCGGCTGTTCGAGTCGCCGGCGGCCGAGCTGCCGGTCTTCGGCACCATCGCCTCGCAGTTCAACGACCCCGGGACCAGCCGCCTCTACCGGCACGTGATCGTGGTGCTGGCCGAGAAGACCGGGGTGGCCTTCGAGGCGGCGGCGGCGCCCGACGGCGGGCGCGAGAAGCGCTCGGTGATCCCTCCCGAGCGGGTCCGCTACCTGGCCGAGATCGTCGAGAACAGCGAGCGCTACGAGAAGTTCGTCGAGCGCCAGTCGTCGCTGGCCCGCCAGCTCTACCGGCTGCGGGGCACCATCGACCTGCTGCGCGCCCGGGTGGGGGAGAGGAGCCTGGAGATCGTCGAGCCGGGCCCCGAGTCGGTGGTCGAGGTGGTCCAGAAGGTCGAGGGGGAGCCCGACTACCTGGCCGACCTGGTCGACCTCTACAACCGGCTCGAGGGCGAGCTGGACCCGGCCTGCAAGAAGCTGCTCGAAGAGTGGCCGGCCACCCGCGAGCGCTACCGGGCCGAGAAGTACCGCTTCACCGTCCGCGACAGGGTCATCGAGCACGACCTGTTCAGCGAGTCGCTCTCGCACACCCGCGTGCCCAAGGTGGCGCTGCCGCGCTACCGCGACTGGGGGGACGTGCTGCGCTGGCTGCTCACCGAGAACGCCCCCGGGATGTTCCCCTACGCGGCCGGCGTCTACCCGCTCAAGCGCCAGGGCGAGGACCCGGCCCGGATGTTCGCCGGCGAGGGCGGCCCGGAGCGCACCAACCGCCGCTTCCACTACCTGGCCCGCGGGCTGCCGGCCAAGCGGCTGTCGACCGCCTTCGACTCGGTGACCCTCTACGGCGAGGACCCCGACCGCCGGCCCGACATCTACGGCAAAGTGGGCAACTCGGGGGTGTCGATCGCCACCGTCGACGACGCCAAGCGGCTCTACTCGGGGTTCGACCTCGGCGATCCCTCGACCTCGGTGTCGATGACCATCAACGGCCCGGCGCCGATGATCCTCGCCTTCTTCATGAACGCCGCCGTCGACCAGCGCTGCGAGCAGTACCTGCGCGAGCAGGGCAAGACCGGGGAGGCCGAGGCGCGGGTGGCGGAGCTTTACCGCGACCGCGAGGCGCTGCGCCCGGTCTACCGCGGCGAGCTGCCCGAGGACCACGACCGGCTGGGGCTGCTGCTGTTGGGGGTGAGCGGCGAGGAGGTGCTCCCCGCCGAGACCTACCGGCGGCTGCGGGCCGAGACCCTCGGCCGGGTGCGGGGCACGGTGCAGGCCGACATCCTCAAGGAGGACCAGGCGCAGAACACCTGCATCTTCTCGACCGAGTTCGCGCTGCGCATGATGGGCGACATCCAGGCCTACTTCACCGAGCACAAAGTGCGCAACTTCTACTCGGTGTCGATCTCCGGCTACCACATCGCCGAGGCGGGGGCGAATCCCATCACCCAGCTCGCCTTCACCCTGGCCAACGGCTTCACCATCGTCGAGTACTACCTGTCGCGGGGGCTGGCGATCGACGACTTCGCCCCCAACCTGTCGTTCTTCTTCTCCAACGGCATGGACCCCGAGTACTCGGTGATCGGGCGGGTGGCGCGGCGCATCTGGGCCAAGGCGATCCGCTACAAGTACGGCGGCAACGCCCGCTCCCAGAAGCTGAAATACCACATCCAGACCTCGGGCCGCAGCCTGCACGCCCAGGAGATCGGCTTCAACGACATCCGCACCACCCTGCAGGCGCTCTACGCCCTCTACGACAACTGCAACTCGCTCCACACCAACGCCTTCGACGAGGCGATCACCACCCCGACCGAGGACAGCGTGCGGCGGGCGCTGGCCATCCAGATGATCATCAACCAGGAGCTGGGCCTGGCCAGGAACGAGAACCCGCTCCAGGGCAGCTTCATCATCGAGGAGCTGACCGACCTGGTGGAGCAGGCGGTGCTGGAGGAGTTCCGGCGGCTCTCCGAGCGCGGCGGGGTGCTGGGGGCGATGGAGCGCATGTACCAGCGCTCGCGGATCCAGGAGGAGTCGCTCTACTACGAGTCGCTCAAGCACAGCGGCGAGCTGCCGATCATCGGCGTCAACACCTTCCTCGGCCCCGAGGGCTCGCCCACCGTCATCCCCGGCGAGGTGACCCGGGCAACGGCCGAGGAGAAGGAGGCGGCGATCGCCGCCCGCCAGGCCTTCGTGGAGCGCAACGCCGGTCGCGCCCCCGAGGCGCTGGACGCGCTGCAGCGCGCCGCGGTCGGGGACGGCAACACCTTCGCCTCGCTGATGGACGTCGGCCGCTGGTGCACCCTGGGGCAGATCACCCATGCCCTCTACCAGGTCGGCGGCCAGTACCGCCGCAACATGTAGCCGGGCCGCGAGGACGTCCATAAGGTGAGCGAGAGCCGAGGGCCGGCGGCCGGCGGCGCCGCGTGGGCGGTGGACTACGAGACCTGGCGCGCCCGGGTGGAGTCCGGGTCGGCCGAGCCCGGCGTCCTCGAGCGGCTGAGGACCGAGACCCTCGACGGGATTCCCGTAGAGCCTCTCTACACGGCCGACTATCCGCGAAGTCACCGACCCGACGAGGCGGGTTTCCCTGGTTTGTGGCCCTTCGCGCGCGGCGCCCGGCCGGCGCCGGCGGCCGGCCGCGGCTGGCAGGTGTGGTCGCTGGTCCAGTGCCCGGACGGTCCACCGGCCCGGGCCGTGGCCGACGAGGTCGATGGCGGCTGTGACGGCCTGTGGCTGCGCTTCGATCGCAATGCCCGGCTCGGCCAGGCCGGCGAGGGGCACCCAGACGGCGAGGGGCGCGCAGCCGGCGGGGGGTCGGCCGACGGCGACGGGCTGCCGCTGCGGCGGGCGGCGGATCTCGCCGCCCTGCTGGCGTCTCTCGGGAACTGTCCCCGGCTGGCCGTGACGCTCGACGCGGGCGGTAACGCCCTGCCGGTCGCGGCGCTGGCCCTCGCGGTCGATGGTGGTGAGGGTCGCCAGGCAGGCGACGAGGCAGCCGGTGGCGGGGCCGGCCCAACCGACGGACCTCGCACGGAGAAGCCGTCAGGGGAAGCTCCCGATTGGAGCTTCGGGGCCGACCCGCTGGCGGCGATGGCCCGCGACGGTGAGCTGCCGGCGCCGCTCGCCGTCCTCGAGGCCGAGATGGGCGGGCTGGCGGCCTGGTGCGCCGCCGAGCGGCCGGGCGCCCGGCCGGTCACGGTCTCGACCCTCCCCTACCACCAGGCCGGCGCCACCGCCGGCCAGGAGCTGGGCTTCGCCCTGGCCACGGGGGTCCACTACCTGCGGGTGCTGGAGCGCGCCGACCTGTTGCCGGCGGTGGCTGCGCGCGGCCTGGAGTTCCGGCTGGCGATCGGCCGCGACCTGTTCCTGGGCGTCGCCAAGCTCCGTGCCCTGCGCCGGCTGTGGGCCGCGGTGCTGGCGGCCTGCGGCGCCGACCCGGCGCCTCCGTCCCGCATCCACGCCGTGACCTCGCCCCGCACCCTGAGCCGCCGCGACCGGCGGGTCAACATCGTGCGCGTCGCCGGCCAGGCCTGGGCGGCGGTGGTGGGGGGCGCCGACGCCGTGACCTGCCTGCCGTGCGACGCGGCGGCTGGCCCCTCCGGCCCGGCAGCCCGCCGGCTGGCCCGCACCACCCAGCTCGTGCTGGCCGAGGAGGGCCGGCTGGCCCGGGTGGTGGACCCCGCTGGCGGCTCCTACTACCTCGAGCACCTGACCGGCGAGCTGGCCCGGGTCGCCTGGGCCGAGCTGCAGGCGGTCGAAGCCGCGGGCGGGATGGCGGCCGCGCTGTTGTCGGGCGAGATCGGCCGGCGGATCGAGACCGTCTGGGCGCGGCGCAGCGAGCGGCTGGCCCGCCGCCTCGATGCGGTCACCGGCGTCAGCGAGTACGCCGATCCCCAGGAGGTGGAGCCGCCGGGGTCGCAAGGGGGTCCGGTCTCGAGGGCTGCCGGGCCGCCAGGGCGTGGAGCAGGCGCGGTGGCAGACGCGCTCTCACCTGATCCAGGAAGGTCGAGTGAGAGGAGGGTGTCCGTAGGGCCCGCAGTGGCGGGCGTAGGGCCAGGCCCAGATGCGGAGGGCGAGCAGCGGATCGGTCCAGGTCTCGGGTTGCAGCCTGGTGGGGACGCGGGGCTCGACGCGCTCGCCGATCCGGCCGTCGAGCTGGACGAGCTGGTGAGGGCAGCGGCGGACGGCGCGACGATCGCCGAGCTGGGGCGCCTGCTGGTCCGGAACGGGGTGAGGGAGCGTATCCCCCCGCTGCCCAGGCGGCGCGACGCAGCCGCCTTCGAAGCCCTCCGCGACGCCGCCGACGGACTGGCGGCGGCCGGCCGGCGGCCCGTCGTCTTCCTGGCCAGCCTCGGCGAGCCCCGCGCCTTCCGCGAGCCGGCTGGCTTCGCGCGGCGCCTGTTCCAAGCCGGCGGCGTTCACGTTGCCGCCTCGGAGGGAACCGGCCAGCTGGACCCCGCCCAAGCGGCCGCCAGGCTGGCGGCGGCGTTCAGCGCGAGCGGTGCCGGTGCCGCCTGCCTGTGCGGCGCCGCGGCGGACCTCGCGCGTCTCGGCCCAGCTGTTGCCGCCGGGCTCTCCGGAGTCGGAGCCCGCCCGCTGATGGCCGTGGGCCGCCCCGAGGAAGTGGCAGGAGATGGCGAGAAGGTCGGGGCTCAGATCCCCGGCGGTGCGGCGTCGCAACCCGGCGAGCGAGCCGGCGGCGATCGTGGACCGGTTGGCGGCAACGACCTGGCTGGTATCGAGTGCTGGCTCCACCCGGGCTGCGATGCACTGACCATCCTGAACGCCCTCTTGATCCCCTACCTGGATTCCCCGGAGTGGCACCGTTGACCAGCCGCATCCCCGACTTCGCGACCGTTGCAATGCGGGAGGCCACCACGGCCGGTCAGTCGTTCGACGACTGGCGCCGGGCCGCCGGCGAGGCCGCCGATCGCACCGAGCCTACCCCGGAGGGCGTCCCCGTCCGCCCGCTCTACTCGAGCCGCGATCTCGAGGGTCTCGACCACCTCGGCGGTCTGCCCGGCCTCCCGCCCTACGTCCGCGGTCCCTACGAGACGATGTACGCCAGCCGGCCGTGGACCGTCCGCCAGTACGCCGGCTTCTCGACCGCCGAGGAGTCCAACGCCTTCTACCGCCGCGCCCTGGCGGCCGGGCAGCGCGGGCTCTCCATTGCCTTCGACCTCGCCACCCACCGGGGCTACGACTCCGATCATCCGCGGGTGGTGGGGGACGTCGGGATGGCCGGGGTGGCGATCGACTCGATCCTCGACATGCGGGTGCTCTTCGACGGCATCCCGCTCGACCGCATGAGCGTGTCGATGACCATGAACGGCGCCGTGCTGCCGGTGATGGCGCTCTACGTGGTGGCCGCCGAAGAGCAGGGCGTGCCCCCCGAGCGCCTCGCCGGCACCATCCAGAACGACGTCCTCAAGGAGTTCATGGTCCGCAACACCTTCATCTTCCCGCCGGCCCCGTCGATGCGGATCGTGGCCGACGTGCTGGCCTACGCCGCGCGCCGCATGCCGCGCTTCAACCCGATCTCGATCTCCGGCTACCACATGCAGGAGGCCGGAGCGCCGGCCGACCTCGAGCTGGCCTACACGCTGGCCGACGGGTTGGAGTACGTCCGCACCGGGCTCGAGGCCGGGCTCGAGGTGGACGACTTCGCCCCTCGGCTCTCGTTCTTCTGGGGCGCCGGCATGGACTACTTCATGGAGGTCGCCAAGCTGCGGGCGGCGCGGCTGCTGTGGGCGCGGCTGATGGCCCGCTTCGAGCCCCGCGACCCGCGCTCGCTGCGGCTGCGGGCGCACTGCCAGACCTCGGGCTGGTCGCTGACCGCCCAGGATCCCTGGAACAACGTGGTGCGCACCTGTCTGGAGGCGATGGCGGCGGTCCACGGCCACACCCAGTCGCTCCACACCAACTCCTTCGACGAGGCGCTGGCCCTGCCCAGCGACGCGGCCGCCCGGCTGGCCCGCAACACCCAGCTCCAGCTCCAGCAGGAGACCGGTTTCTGCCGGGTGGTCGACCCCTGGGGCGGCAGCTACTTCGTCGAGCGGCTGACCGGCGAGCTGGCGCGCCGCGCCCAGGCCCACATCGACGAGGTCGAGGAGCTGGGCGGCATGGTCCGGGCGATCGAGCGCGGGCTGCCCAAGCTGCGGATCGAGGAGGCCGCCGCCCGCACCCAGGCGCGGATCGACGCCGGCCGGCAGACCATCGTCGGGGTCAACCGCCACCGGCCGCGCGGCGAGACGCCGCTCGAGGTGCGGAGCGTCGACAACGAGAAGGTGCTGGCCGCCCAGCTCGAGCGCCTGCGGCGGCTAAAGGCCGGCCGCGACGAGGGGCGACTGGAGGACGCCCTGACCGCGCTCGGTGCTGCCGCCGCTGGCGACGGCAACCTCCTCGAGCGCAGCGTCGACGTGGCGCGGGCCGGCGCCACGGTGGGCGAGATGACCCTGGCGCTCGAGCGGGTCTTCGGCCGCCATCAGCCCGAGATCCGGGCGCTGACCGGGGTGTACAGTAGAGAGGTGGGCGATGGCGGCGAGGTCGAGCGGCTGCGGCGCCGGGTAGAGGCCTTCCTGGAGCGCGAGGGCCGCCGCCCGCGGCTGTTGGTCGCCAAACTGGGGCAGGACGGTCACGACCGCGGCCAGAAGGTGATCGCCACCGCGTTCTCCGACCTCGGCTTCGACGTCGACGTCGGCCCGCTGTTCCAGACGCCTGAGGAGGCGGCGCGCCAGGCGGTGGAGAACGACGTCCACGCGGTCGGCGTCAGCTCGCTGGCCGCCGGTCACCGCACCCTGGTGCCGGCGCTGTGCCGCGCGCTCGCCGTTCTCGGCCGGCCCGAGGTGCTGGTCGTGGTGGGTGGGGTGGTGCCGCCCCAGGATCGCGAAGCCCTGGCCGGTGCCGGGGTGGCGGCCTTCTTCGGGCCGGGGACGGTGGTCACCCGGGCGGCCGACGAGCTGCTCGACCGCTTGGAGGAGGCGGCCGGCGCCCGCGCGTCCGGCCGCTGACGGAGGACCGAGCCCTGGTGCCGGCGCGCGGCCCGGGCCGCGATCCCGGGCTGGAGGAGCTCGTCTCCGGACTCGCGGGCGGCGACCGGGTGGCGCTGGCGCGCGCCATCACCCTGGTCGAAAGCCGCCGGCCCGAGGACCGGCGGCGGGCGCGGGCGCTCCTCGAGCGGGTGCTCCCCTCCACCGGCGGTGCCAGACGGGTGGGAATCACCGGCGCGCCCGGGGTCGGCAAGAGCACCTTCATCGACGCCCTGGGGAGCCGCCTGGTCGAGGCCGGCCACCGGGTCGCGGTGCTCGCCGTCGACCCCACCAGCACCGTCTCCGGTGGCAGCATCCTGGGCGACAAGAGCCGGATGCCGCGGCTGGCGGCGAGCCCCGAGGCCTTCGTCCGGCCCTCGCCCAGCGCTCTCACCCCGGGCGGGGTGGGCCGCCGCACCCGCGAGTCGATCCTGCTCTGCGAGGCGGCCGGCTACGACGTGGTGCTGGTCGAGACGGTGGGGGTCGGCCAGGGCGAGACCGTGGTGGCGGGGATGGTGGACCTCTTCCTGGTGCTGCTCCAGCCGGGGGCCGGCGACGAGCTGCAGGGGATCAAGAAGGGGGTGCTCGAGCTCGCCGACCTGGTGGCGGTCACCAAGGCCGACGGCGAGCTGTTGGCGAGCGCGCGCGCCAGCCGTCGCGAGTACGGGGCCGCGCTCCGTTACCTGGCGCCGCGCAGCGGCTGGCAGCCCCGGGTGGTGACGGTCAGCGCCCTGACCGGCGAGGGCCTGGACGAGCTGTGGGAGCTGATCGAGGAGCGCCGGCGGGCGCTGGGGGAGAGCGGCGAGCTCGAGGCCAGGCGGCGACGCCAGCGGCGCGACTGGCTGTGGAGCCGGGTGGAGGAGCGGCTGCTCGAGCGCTTCCGGGCGGCGCCGGAAGTGGCGGCGCGGCTGGCGGCGGCCGAGCGGGCGGTCGAGGCGGGCGAGATGCTGCCCGAGGACGCCGTCGACGAGCTGCTGGCGGCGTTCACCGGCGAGACCGAGAAGGCTTGAAGCGGCGGGGTGGGCCGCGCGTCCGTCCGCGGACTCGTTGACAGCGGGCGGGGGAGGGGATACGTTCGCGGCGGGCCGCGGCACGGTGCCGCGGCGAGTTCTTTGAGCGCCTTGCGACTGCCGGACGGGGATGAGCCATCGACGCCAGGCTCGGGAGATGGCGGTCCAGATGCTCTACCAGAGCGATCTGGGCGGCGCCTCCTGTGAGCAGGTCCTGCACGAGTTCCGGCCCGGTGAGTTCGCCGAGGACCTGGGGGCCGCGCGTCCGAAGCGGGACTCGAACGGGGCGCGCAGGGGGAGGCGGCCCGGGGCCGAGCCGCCGCCGGCCGACCGGCCGGCCGCCCGCACGCTGGAGTACGCGCGCCGGCTGGTGCGCGGCACCCTGGAGCACCGCCAGGAGATCGACGAGCTGCTCCGCCAGCAGGCCGAGCACTGGCGGCTGGAGCGGATGCCGGCGGTCGACCGCAACATCCTGCGGCTGGCGGTCTACGAGTTCCTCTACGAGACCGACGTGCCCAAACTGGTGATCCTCGACGAGGCCATCGAGCTGGCCAAGGCTTTCGGCTCCGAGCAGTCGGGGCGCTTCGTCAACGGCATGCTCGACGGCATCCTCAAGAGCCACACCTTCCCGGGGAGCCTGACCTGATGATCCGATCTCGTGACCGAATCCGTGCGGGTCTGGTGCTGGCGGCGCTGCTGGCGACGGGTTGCGGCTACGGACTGGTGGGCCGCACCAGCAACCTGCCGCCCGACATCGACAGCATCTACGTGCGGCCGCTCGAGAACCGCACCACCCGGCAGCAGGTCGACCTGCTGCTCACCGACGCCATCGTCCAGGAGCTGGTGACCCGCCGCCGCTTCGACGTGGTGCGCAGCGAGGCCGAGGCCGACGCCATACTCCGAGGCTCGCTGCTCGCCTACCTGGCGCGGCCGGTGCGCTTCAACACCGAGGGGCGGGCGACCGACTACGAGATCGTCATCCGCGCCGACATGGAGTTCGCGCGCCGCGACGGGACCGAGGTGCTGTGGAAACAGAGCAACTACCAGTTCCGCGAGGACTTCGAGCTCGAGGTGGGGGACACCACCTACTTCGACCCCGAGGACCAGACCATCGGCGAGGTGGCGCGCAGCTTCGCCCAGACGTTGGTCATCGACCTGCTGGAGGGCTTCTAGAGGCCACCAGCCGCCTCCCGGGCGAGCCGGGTACCAGCCGGCCGCGGCGGCCGGACCGGTCCATCGGGCTCCTGCCCCGGGGACTAGCTCTCGAGGGCGCGGACCGCCCGGACCAGGCGCGCCTTGGTGCGGGCGGCGGCGTTGGCGTGGACGGCGCGGCGCTGGGCGGTGTGGTCGATCAGGCTGAGGGCGGCGGGCAGCAGCTCGCGGGCGGTCTGCCCGTCGCCGGCCTGGACGGCGCTCCGCAGCTCCTTGACGGCGGAGCGCATGCGGGTGCGATGGGTGCGGTTGCGGAGCCGGCGCTTGGCGGTCTGGACGATCCGCTTCTCGGCCGAACGGGTATTGGCCATGGGGGACTGCTTTCCTCTCGAGGTTGGTGGGATAGCGTCGCGCCGGCCGGCGCGGCGAGCCAGTAGTCTACCGGCGGCCCTCAGCGGGCGTCAACACCCAGCTCCCGCAGCCGCTGGCGGGCGAGATTGGCCTCGTCGGTGGCCGGGTACTCGCGGGCCACGTGCTGGAGCTGCACCACGCCCTGCTCGCGCTCGCCCAGCTCCAGGTAGGCGTAGCCCTTCTTGAGCAGGGCGCTGGCCAGCTTGTCGCTCCGCGGGTAGCGGCCCAGGATGTCGTCGAACTCGCGGATCGCCTGCCGGTACTTGGCCTGGCTGTAGAAACACTCCCCGATCCAGTAGGCGGCGTTGTCGGCCAGCTCGGTGTTGGGGAACGACTCCAGGTACTGGCGGAAGCCCAGCACCGCGAGGTCGTAGTTGCCCCGCAGGTAGTCGTTGTAGGCGGTCTGGTAGAGCGCCTGGGGGTCGGAGACGTCGGCCATCGGCGCCGGGGTGGTCCCCGGCGCCGCGCCCACC
>JBFGCA010000041.1:0-36145 GCA_041567315.1 Thermoanaerobaculia bacterium
CCGAGCCCGAACTCGGCGTTGTCCTCGAACAGCGAGTTGGACCAGGCCGGCCCGCGGCCGTTGGCGTCGACCGCCCACGGGGTGGTCGGCAGGTTGCCGCCGAAGATCGACGAGCAGCCGGTGGCGTTGGCGATCAGCAGCCGGTCGCCGAAGAGCTGGCTGAGGAGCTTGAGATACGGAGTCTCGCCACACCCCGCGCAGGCCCCGGAGTACTCGAAGAGCGGCTGCAGGAACTGCGAGCTCTTGGCGTCGAGCCGCTCGAGCCGGCTGCGGTCGAGCTCGGGCAGCTCGAGGAAGAAGCGGTAGCTCGACCGCTCGCGCTCGAGCACTCCCGGCAGCGGCTCCATGTTGATCGCCTTGTGCCGCGGGTTGGTGCGGTCCTTGGCGGGGCAGACCTCGACGCACAGCCGGCAGCCGGTGCAGTCCTCGGGGGCCACCTGCAGGGTATAGGAGAGGCCGCGCAGGTCGGGGGCCCGGTAGTCGGTGGTCAGGAAACCCTCCGGCGCCCCCGCCAGCGCGTCGGCCTCGTAGACCTTGGAGCGGATGGCGGCATGGGGGCAGACCAGCGCGCACTGGTTGCACTGGATGCAGACCTCGGGGTCCCAGATCGGCACCTCGGCGGCGATCCGCCGCTTCTCCCAGCGGGCGGTGTCGGTCGGCCAGGTGCCGTCGGGGGGAAAGGCGCTCACCGGCAGCAGGTCGCCCTTGCCGCCCATCATCACCGCCGTCACCCGCTGGACGAAGTCGGGCGCCTCGGCGGCGACCAGCGGCGGCCGGCCGAAGGTTGCGGTGACCGCCGCCGGCACCTCCACCCGGTGCAGGTTGGAGAGCGCCGCGTCGACCGCCGCGAAGTTCTGCTCGACCAGGATCCGCCCGCGCTTGCCGTAGGTCTTGCGGATCGCGTCCTTGATCCGGGCCAGCGCCTCCTCGCGCGGCAGCACCCCGGCCAGGGCGAAGAAGCAGGCCTGCATGATGGTGTTGATGCGGCCGCCCATGCCGGTCTCGCGGGCCACCCGGTAGGCGTCGATCACCCAGAACGCGAGCTGCTTGTCGAGGATCGCCTGCTGTGCCTCGCGCGGCAGGTGGTCCCAGACCTCGTCGGCGGCGTAGGCGGCGTTGAGCAGGAAGGTGGCCCCCGGGGCGGCGGTCTCCAGCATCTCGAGCTTCTCGAGCAGGTGGAACTGGTGGCAGGCCACGAAGCCGGCGCCGCGCACCAGGTAGGCCGAGCGGATCGGCTCGGGCCCGAACCGCAGGTGGGAGACGGTCACCGCCCCGGCCTTCTTGGAGTCGTAGACGAAGTAGCCCTGGGCCTGGTTGTCGGTCTGCTCGCCGATGATCTTGATCGAGTTCTTGTTGGCGCTCACCGTGCCGTCCGAGCCCAGTCCGTAGAACACCGCCCTGACCCGGCCCGGCGGCTCGATGTCGAGCGGCGGGCCGAGCTCGAGCGAGGTGTGGGTGAGGTCGTCGACGATCCCCACGGTGAAGTGGTTGCGGGGCCGCTCGGCCGCCAGCTCGCTGAAGACCGCCTGCACGCAGGCGGGGTCGAACTCCTTGGAGGAGAGGCCGTAGCGCCCGCCCACCACCCGGGGGTCGGCGGCGAGACCGCCGCCCTCCTGGCGGGCCTCGGCCAGCGCCGCCACCACGTCGAGGTAGAGCGGCTCGCCGATCGCCCCCGGCTCCTTGGTGCGGTCGAGGACGCCCAGCGCCTCCACGGTCGGCGGCAGGGCGGCGAGGAAGGCCTCGGCCGCGAAGGGCCGGTAGAGCCGCACCCGCAAGACCCCCACCTTCTCGCCGCGCTCCAGCAGGTGATCGACGGTCTCGTGAACGGTCTCGGCGCCCGAGCCCATCAGCACCAGCACCCGCTCGGCCGCGGGATGGCCGTGGTAGTCGAACAGCCGGTAGCGGCGGCCGGTCAGCCCGGCGAAGCGCTCGAAGGTGCGCTCGACCACCGCCGGACACTCCAGATAGAAGGGGTTCGAGGCCTCGCGGGCCTGGAAGAAGGCGTCGGGGTTCTGGGCGGTGCCGCGGAGCACGGGCCGGTCGGGGGTGAGCGCCCGGCGCCGGTGCTCGCGCACCCGCTCCTCGTCGAGCAGCGACAGCAGATCGCGGTCGGTCAGCTCCTCGATCTTGGCCACCTCGTGCGAGGTGCGGAAGCCGTCGAAAAAGTGGAGGAAGGGGATCCGCGAGGCCAGGGTGGCCGCCTGGACGACCGCCGCGAAGTCGTGGACCTCCTGCACCGAGCCCGAGGCCAGCAGCGCCAGCCCGGTCTGGCGCGCCGCCATCACGTCCGAGTGGTCGCAGAAGATCGACAGCGCGTGGGTGGCCAACGTGCGGGCGGCGACGTGCATGGAAAAGGCGGTCAGCTCGCCGGCGATCTTGTAGAGGTTGGGGATCTTGAGCAGCAGCCCCTGCGAGGCGGTGAAGGTGGTGGTCAGGGCGCCGGCCTGGAGCGCCCCGTGGACGGTGCCGGCAGCGCCGCCCTCGGACTGCATCTCGACCACCTCGGGGACGTCCCCCCAGACGTTGGGCCGCCCTTCGGCCGCCCAGGCGTCGGCCAGCTCGCCCATCGGCGAGGCCGGGGTGATGGGGTAGATGGCCACCACCTCGTTGGTGCGGTAGGCCACCGAGGCCGCCGCTTCGTTGCCGTCGATCGTGATCTGGCGCCGCTTCATCGTCTGCTGACCCCCCTGGTCGCCGTTTTGATAGCACCGGCCGTCCGACTCACCCTACACCCCGAGGGGTAGGCGGCGGCGCCCTCCCCGCGAGTGGGCCGGCGCCTGCTATCCTCCCCGCCCCAGCCGTGATCGAGGTCCTCCAGCTGCGCAAGCAGTACGGCGATCTGGTCGCCGTCGACGGCGTCGAGCTCACCGCCGAGCCGGGGGCCATCTTCGGGCTGCTGGGTCCCAACGGCGCCGGCAAGACCACCACCATCGGCTGCATCTCGGGCCTGCTCAAGCCCACCGCCGGGCGGGTCAGGGTGCAGGGGCACGACGTGGTGCGCGAGGCGCGGGCCGCCCGGGCGAAGCTCGGGGTGGTGCCCCAGGAGCTGGCGCTCTACGAGGAGCTCAGCGCCACCGACAACCTGGCCTACTGGGGCGCCGCCTATGGGCTGCGGGGGGCCGAGCTCGGCCGCCGGGTCTCGGAGACCCTGGAGCTGATCGGGCTGCTCGATCGCGCCCGCGAGCCGGTCAAGAAGTTCAGCGGCGGCATGAAGCGGCGGCTCAACTTCGGGTGCGGGGTCGTCCACCTGCCTCGGGTGCTGCTGCTCGACGAGCCGACGGTGGGGGTCGACCCGCAGAGCCGGGTGCGGCTGCTCGACCTGGTGCGCGAGCAGGCGCGAGCGGGCACCTGCGTGCTCTACACGACCCACTACATGGAGGAGGCGGAGGAGCTGTGCGACCGGCTGGCGATCATCGACCACGGCAGGCTGCTGGCGATGGGCACCCTGGAGGAGCTGCGCGGGCTGATGGGCGAGCGCGATCTGCTGCGGCTGGCGGGCCGGTTCGACACCGAGGCGGCGCGGCGGACGCTCGGCGGCGTCGACGGAGTCGAGGTCCTGAGCGCCGGCGCCGAGGCGCTGGCGCTGGCCGTCGAGGGCGCGACCCGCAGGCTGCCGGCGGTCTTCGCCGCCCTCGCCGCCGCCGGCTGCGAGGTCCAGGAGACCACCCTCACCCAGCCCAGCCTGGAGTCGCTGTTCATCAAGCTGACCGGGCGCGAGCTGCGCGAGTGAGGTGGCGGGGGCGATGCGCTTCATCCTGACCGCGGCGGCCAAGGACCTCAAGCGGCGCCGCGCCGACCCGGTGAGCCTCGTCATCTGGATCGGCATCCCGATCGCCATCGGCGGGATGCTGGGGCTGCTCTTCACGGGGGGCGGTGGCGGGGTGCCCCGGGCGAGGGTGCTGGTGGCGGATCTGGACCAGAGCGCGGCCAGCGGGCTGCTGGTCGGGGTGGCGGGTCAGGGGCCGCTGGAGGAGCTGCTGGCGATCGAGCAGGTCGAACTCGAGGAGGGGCGGGCGCGGATCGACGACGGCGACGGCACCGCGCTGCTGGTCATCCCGGAGGGCTTCCAGGAGGCGCTGCTCGCCGAGACCCCGACCCGGCTGCGGCTGGTCACCAATCCGGCCCAGCAGATCCTGCCCAAGATCCTCGAGCAGGGGCTGGAGGTGGCGATCGAGGCGGCCTTCTACCTCCAGCGCGTGTTCGGCGACCAGCTCCGGGCCATCCTCCAGGAAGGGGATCTCGACAACGCGGCGCTGGCGTCGCTGAGCGTCGAGATCGGCGGGCGCTTCCAGCAGCTGGCCGCGGCCCTTAATCCGCCGCTGCTCCAGCTCGAGCTGCCCGCAGAGGTCGAGGAGCAGCCGGACTTCGGCTTCGGCAAACTGTTCCTGCCGGGGATCCTGTTCATGTCGATCCTGTTCATCGTCCAGGGGATGAGCGCCGACGTCTGGGAGGAGAAGGAGAAGGGGACGCTGCGCCGCACCCTGACCGCGCCCCAGACGGTGGCCTCGTTCCTGGGCGGCAAGCTGGCCGCCGGGGCGCTGCTGGTGGCCTGCACCACTGCGGTGGGGCTGGCGGTCGGGCTGGGCTTTTTCGGCCTCGACGGGTCGCGGGCGCCGGCGGCGCTCGTCTGGTGCACCTTCGCCGGCGCCGCGCTCTACAGCCTGTTCCTCCTCCTCCAGCTGCTGGCGACCACCCGCCGCGGCGCCAACCTGCTGGGGACGCTGGTGATCTTCCCGCTGATCATGATCGGCGGCTCCTTCTTCCCCTTCGAGGCGATGCCCGAGTGGATGCAGGCGGTGGGCCGCTGGACGCCCAACGGGCTGGCCCTGGTGCGGCTCAAGGACCTGCTGTTCGGCGACCCGCAGCCGGCCGCCTTCCTGGCCGCGGCGGCCGGCATCGGAGCGCCGGCGGCGCTCGCCTTCCTGCTCTCGCTGCGCCGCATGCGCGGCGGCTTCGCCACCTCATGAGCTGATGAGCCTGTTCGCCGACGCCGCCTTCATCGCCCGCAAGGACGTCGCCTTCCTGCTCCGGCAGCGCGAAACGATCCTCTGGGTGTTCCTGATGCCGCCGCTGTTCTTCTACTTCATCGGCACGGTGACCGGCGGCTTGGCCGACCCGGCCGGCTCCGAGGAGCGGCCCGACCCGCTGGCGCTCGAGGCCCCCGTCGAAGCCGGCTTCCTGGTCGACGAGATCGTCCGCCGCCTGGAGCAGGAGAACTTCCGGGTCGAGCGGCCGGCGACCGCCGAGGAGCTGGCCGAGTACCGGCGCCGGCTGGTGGTGGCGCCGCCGCCCGCGGGTTACGCGAGCTCGACCGCCGCGGTGCTCGCCGGCCACCCGGCCGAGCTCACCTTCCACCGGCGCGGCGAGGGCCCGGCGGCCGACTTCGACCGGGTGCGGGTGGCCCGCGCCGTCTACACCGTGCTCGCCGACCTGGTGGTCCTCACGGTCGAGGAGGGCGGGCCCGGTCCCGAGGGCTTCGCCCGCCTGGCCGCCATGCCGCGGGCCCTCGCCCTCGAAGTCGAGCCGGCCGGCCGCCGCGAGGAGCCGCCCTCCGGCTTCGCCCAGGCCATCCCCGGCACCATGGTGATGTTCACCATGCTGGTGCTGCTCACCAGCGGCGCCATCCTGCTGGTCGTCGAGCGCGAGCAGGGCCTGCTCCGCCGGCTGGCCTCGACCCCGATCTCGGCCGGCTCGGTGGTGCTCGGCAAATGGGGGGCGCGGATGGCCCTGGCCGTCGTCCAGCTGGCCTTCGCCATGGCGCTGGGCAGCCTGCTCTTCGGGATGGACTGGGGCGAGAGCCTGCCGATGGTCTTCGCCCTCCTGCTGGGCTGGGCCGCCTTCAACGCCTCGCTGGCCATCTTCCTCGGCAACGCCGCCCGCACCGAGGCCCAGACCGCCGGCGTCGGGGTGCTCTCGACCATGGTGCTGGCCGCCCTCGGCGGCTGCTGGTGGCCGATCGAGGTCGCCCCCGACTGGATGCAGCGCCTCGCCACCGTGCTCCCCACCGGCTGGGCGATGGGCGCCATGCACAAGCTGGTCAACTTCGGCTACCCACCGCCGGTCGCCCTCCCCCACCTCGCCGCCCTGCTGCTCGCCGCCCTCGCCCTCGGCATCGCCGGCGCGCGCACCTTCCGGTATCAGTAGGCGAATGCCGAGCCTCGTTTCCTCTCTATCGGGCGCGATCGGCGGCGCCCTCTTCTTGAGCGTCTGGGCGCTGGCGCCGGCTCACGCTGCGACCACCGCCGACAAGCTGCCGGCAGTCGTCGACGTAGCGCCGGTCTGGGCCGGCCATCCGGCCGGGTTTTCGATTCTCACCACCGATGGTTTCCAGTACGTCGCCTACTATGACGCCGATCGTCGCATGACGGTGGCCCAGCGGCGGCTCGACTCCGCCGACTGGCGGTTCGCGGTGCTCGCGAGCAGACTGAAGTGGGACAGCCACAACGGCGTCGTGCTCGAGGTCGACAGCCGCGGCTATCTCCACGTCAGCGGCAACATGCACAACGAGAAGCTGGTCTATTTTCGCTCGAGCAAGCCGCACGACATCCTCGGGTTCCAGCGGTCGCGGATGGTAGGCACCCTGGAGCGGCGAGTCTCCTACCCACAATTTCTCAAGGGCCATCGCGACGAACTGTATTTCCAGTATCGGCACGGAAGTAGCGGGGCAGGGATCAGGGTTCTCAACCGCTATGCCGCCGACACCGGAACCTGGTCCCGACTTCTGTCGGGTCCGCTGTTTGATGGTCAGGGAGAGATGAGCGCCTACTTGAGCGGGCCCGTCGTCGGCCCGGACGGCTATTTCCACCTCGTGTGGATGTGGCGGGATACACCTTCGGGTGACACCAATCACGATCTGTCCTATGCGCGCAGTGCCGACCTGGTGCACTGGGAAAACGTCGAAGGCCAGAAGCTGACGCTGCCTTTGAGGCCAGGATCGCCGGGGGTCGTCGTCGATCCGGTGCAAGCGGGGAGGGGTCTGGTGGGGATCGCATTCGGGGTCGGGTGGGATGACCGTGGTCGCCCGATCGTCAGCTACTGCAAGTACGGCCCCGACGGATACAGTCAGTGGTTCAACGCTCGCCGCGAGGCCGGGGAGTGGAGGATCAGGCAGACGAGCTCCTGGAGCTATCGCTGGGATCTTGATCACAGCGGAGCCGGACCCTGGTTGATCGCCGTCCAGCCGGTCGCGCTCGACGAGGAAGGGCGCCTGACCCAGGCGTTCAGCCACGTGGAGTACGGGCGAGGCATCTGGATTCTCGACGAAGAGACCCTGCGGCCCGTCGCCACGCTCCAGGAACCGGAGTGGCGCCGGCGTCTGAGGGTCGTGGAGTCGCGGTTTCCGGGCATGGAAGTAAGGGAACTGATCTACGACCGCCAGGCCGAGTACTTCCTGCGCTGGGAGACGCTGCCGTTCAACCGGGACCGACCGCGGCGGCCGCCCTACCCACCTCCGAGCATGCTCAGGGTCTATCGCCGGCCGCCGTCGCTCGGGGAACCCGTAGCGACGGACGTCCGTGCCCGCGATGGCTGACGGCTCGGTCGCCACAAGCTCGAGTTGGGCCCGGCTCGCCGTCGCCACACTGCTGCCGTTCTCGGTGTTCGTCGGTCACGGTAGCTGCTTTGCCGGCTGGGAGATGGACGATGCGGGCATCTCCTATGCCTACGCCCGCAACCTGGCGACCGGCCACGGGCTCGTGGCCCAGCCCGGCGCCGAGGCAGTGGAGGGCTTCACCAACCTCCTGTGGGTCGTCCTGCTGGCGTCCGTACGTTGGAGTGCCCCGATCGGACTGGCGGTGGGACTGTTTGGAGCCGTGCTCTTGCTTGGTGGGTTCATGTCTCTCGATCGGCTCGCCTCCAGGCTGGGGTGGCCCGGCGATGGGGAGGGCCGCAGCTCGGGAGCTCTCTGCCTCTGGTTGGCGCTCGGCATCTCCTATCTGGCGCTCGAGATCCTCCCCACCGATTGGATGCCGGAAGGGCGTCTTGCCACGCCGCTGCTGCTCGTCGGACCTCTTGCACTTCTGGTCCCGGCGAGGAGGTCGAAGCTGCTCCTGGGCGTCGTGAGCGCCGTCCTCCTGACCCTCGCCCTGGGCTACTCCGCAAGGCACACCCCGGCCTTCAGGCGGGCGCCGCCGGTGCCTTTGCAGTCCGTCAGAGAGCTGGCGACCCGTCTGGACGCGGTCGGCAGACTCCTCCCCGGCGCCCGCGGGGCGACGGTCTTGCTGCCGGACATCGGAGGTGCGCTGTGGGAGGACCGATTCACCGTCGTGGATCTCGGAGGTCTCATCGACCGCCGTATCGCCAGGACCCTGCGGCAGGAGAATCAAGCTCGGTTCTTCGACTACGTCGTCGAGAGAAGGCCGGATCTCATCTGGACCCATGGCTACTGGAAGGAGCTCGCCGACTTCGGGCGAGAGGCCCGCATAGCCGCCGAGTACGAGATCCTGTTCGCGGATCGAGACCGCACGCTCTACCTGCGCTCCGAGGCGGCCGCCGGCGTCGACCGCGCCCACCTCCTGGCCCGGTTCTCGGCGGACCGCTGACTGGCGATCGCGGCAGCCGGCCGCTCCCAGTCCGCCCGGCCGGAGGCCCGGGCGGCGCCGTTCGACTACAATCCGAGGGCCATCTCAACCAGGCCGCCCGGCGCGGGCGGCCCGCGGCAAGGGAGGAGGTTCCGATATGAGGCATCGGTGTGGGGTTCTGTTCGTCCTTCTACTGGCGCTGGCGGTCGGGCCGGCGGTGGCCCAGCAGAAGGGGCTCACCTGGCTGGCCTTCAGCAAGGTGAACACGGGGATGGTCGAGGAGGCGGTGGCCTTCACCCTCGAGGACCGCGAGTTCTACGACGGGCTGATGGCCGACGGCACGATCTTCGGCTGGGGGCTGGGCACCCGGGTGAGCCACCGGCCCGACGACGGCTACAACTTCGTGCAGTGGGTGGTGCTCGCGGACTGGAAGGCGGTCGACAAGTGGGTGGCCGCCTTCGGGCAAGTACTGCGGAGCCGCAGCGCGGAGGAGCGCGACGCGCTTGAGGCCCGGGCCGAGAAGATCTTCGCCCCCGGCTCGCACTCGGACATCGTCGCCGAGGACCTGTCCTGGTCGGGCTCGGGCGGGGCGCGGCCCCGGTACGTCTACGTCGGCGAGTTCTTCGCCCATCCGGGCCAGGAGGGGGCGCTCACCGATCTCTACAAGTCGCTGGTCCCGCCGGTCGGCCAGAAGCTGATCGCCGAGGGGCTGCTGGCCGGCTTCGGGCTGCACACCCCCAGCCTCCACACCGGCGACGGCTGGACCCATACCTCCTACCTGCTGATGACCTCGCTGGGGGCGATCGACCGCTACCACGAGGAGATCACCAAGGCGTTGACCCCGGAGGTCGTCGAGAAGCTCTACGCCGCCCACGACGTCGCCCGGCACCGCGACTCGGTGTGGATGATCCTTCACCTCGGCGGCGGCGGTGGTAGCGCCGAGGGCGGCGGCGAAGGCGGCTCGTAGCGTCCGGTAGCCGGCCGGGCGGCGTCCGGCCGGCTCCGCCCCCCGCGGCCACCACCCGCGGGGGTGGGTGGCGGGCCACCCGTCCGCCTCTGGCGGGCGGGGCGGCCGCTGCTCAAGATGGGTGCGCCCGCCGGCTTGGAGGCCGGTCGGGGAGGGACGCCATGAGACGCCGCCGTAATCCGCCTCCGCCGCGACTCGACGACCGACTGGGGGGCATGCGGCCCGAGTCGCTGATGATGAGCCACGGCTACGTCCCCGAGTGGTCGGAGGGGGCGATCAAGCCGCCGGTCTTCCAGACCTCGACCTTCGTCTTCCGCACCGCGGAGGAGGGCAAGGAGTTCTTCCAGTGGGCCTACGGGCTCAAGGAGAAGGACCCGCAACGGCCGATGGGGCTGATCTACAGCCGGCTCAACAACCCCGATCTCGACATCCTGGAGCACCGGCTCAACCTGTGGGACGGCGCCGAAACCAGCGCCGTCTTCTCGTCGGGAATGGCGGCGATCTCCACCTCGGTCCTGGCGCTGCTGCCGATCGGCCACTCGCTGGTCTTCTCGCGGCCGGTCTACGGCGGCACCGACTACCTGTTCGAGAGCGTGCTCCCGGAGCTGGGGATCGTCACCCGCGAGTTCCCGGCCGGCGCCGACCCGGCGGTGGTCGACGAGCTGTGCCGCGAGCTGGCCGCCGCCGGCACGCCCTGCCGGCTGATCTTCCTGGAGACCCCGGCCAACCCCACCATGGTGCTGACCGACATCGCCGGCATGGCGCGGGTGGCCCGCGCCCACGACGCCCTGACCGCGGTCGACAACACCTTCCTGGGCCCGCTCTACCAGCAGCCGCTGCGCCACGGCGCCGACCTGGTGATCTACTCGGCCACCAAGTACCTGGGCGGGCACAGCGACCTGGTGGCCGGCGTGGCGCTGGCGTCGGCCGAGATCGTCGACTGGCTGAAGCTGTTCCGCACCATCCTCGGCACCATCCTCGACCCGCACTCGGCCTGGCTGCTGATGCGCTCGCTGGAGACCGCCAAGCTGCGGATCACCTGTGCCCGCAAGAACGCCGAGCGCATCGCCCGCTGGCTGTCCCGCCACCCGCGGGTGGCCAAGGTCCACTTCCCGGGGCTGATCGCCGACCGGCGGCAGCGGGCGATCTACGAGCAGCAGTGCAGCGGGCCGGGGGCGATGGTGGCCTTCGAGCTGGCGGAGGCGGGCGAGGCCGAGGCCTTCCGGTTCCTCAACGCGGTCAAGCTGATCAAGCTGGCGGTGAGCCTGGGCGGCACCGAGTCGCTGGTCGAGCACCCGGCCACCATGACCCACGCCGACGTCAGTCCCGAGGAGCAGGCGGCGATCGGCATCGGTCCGGCGCTGGTCCGGCTGTCGGTGGGGATCGAGCACCCCGACGACCTGATCGCCGACCTCGATCATGCGCTCGACCAGATCGGGGTGCCCGAGGAGGCGGGGAGGGCGGGGCCGGAGAAGCGGGTCGGGGCGCCGGCGGCGAGCGGCCGCGAGGGGGCCTCGTGATCGAAGTCCGTAGCGTGCTCTGTCCGGTGGACTTCACCCCCATCTCGCAGCGCAACGTGCGGATGGCGGTCGAGATGTGCAAGCGGATCGGCTCGCGCCTGGTGCTGCTCCACAACCGGTCGGCGCGGCCGCCGGGGTTCCTGTCGGTCTCCTGGATGTGGTCCGAGGACCACGAGCGGGAGGAGGCCGAGAAAGAGGCCGCGGTGCCGGCCGAGCTCGACAAGCTGTGCGCCGCCATCCCGGAGGGGGTCCGCTACGAGGCGCGGCTGAGCCGCGGGCCGATCGACGCCGCGCTGCTGCTGGCGGCGCGCGAGCTGCCGGCCGACCTGATCGTCATGGGCACCCACGGCCCGACCAGCGGCGACCACGAGTCGCTCACCGAGCGGATCGTGCTCCAGGCCCCCTGCTCGGTGCTGACCATCGGCGAGGCCTACGTTCCGGAGACGGTGTTCGACGCCGAGCCGCGGCTCGACCCCGGCCGCGCGCCGTTCCTGGTGCCGGTCGACTTCACCCCCCGCTCGCGGGCGCTGCTCGACTTCGTCTTCGACCTGGCGCCGTCGATGCCCCACGGGCTGGTCCTGCTCCACGCGGTGCGGGCGCCGCACGGCGGCCGGCGCGAGCTGGAGGAGGCCCGCGAGCGGCTGGCGAGGCTGGTGCCGGAGGACCTGGCCGGTCGCACCGAGGTGCGAGTCGAGACCGGGGCCGCGGTGGAGGCCATCGTCCGCGTCGCCGGCGAGATCGGGGCGCTGTGCGTGGTGATGGCCGCCCATCGTAGCGGCATGCTGCGCCGCCTGTTGTTCGGGACCACCACCCTGGGCGTGCTGCACGGCAGCCGCAGCCCGGTCTGGTTCGTGCCCGACCGGTCGGCGGCGGCCTGAGAGGAGGCGGTCATGGACTGGCAGCAGGCGAGAGAACGGACCTTCGAGAAGTGGCGGCGGATCCGCGATGGCATCGGCACCGGCGATCCGGTCGAGCTTCTCGCCGAGCTGAACGCCGTCTGCGACCTTTGCGAAAAGGCGCGTGAGGTGGCCGGGCGGGACGGTGAGCGGTGCGCGCACTGTGTGGTCTTCGGCACACCGGAGAGCTGCAAGGACGCCCGATTCGAGGTCGGCGAGGCGCTTCTCGACCGCGACCTCGAACAGGCCCGGTCGCTGGTCGAGGAGGTGATCGAGCGGGTGCGGAGCGCCGAGCTGCCGGCCGGCGACGACCGCCGGGTGGGAGCTTGAGATAGGCTGAACGGCGTGTCAGAGGAGGCCGCAAGCATGCACAAGCGCCTGGTCGCCAGGGACGTGATGAACCCCGAGGTCATCACCGTGGCCGAGGACCTCACCGTCAAGGAGCTGGCCACGGTGCTGACCGATCAGGAGATCTCCGGGGCACCGGTCGAGGATTCGACCGGCCGGCTGGTGGGCGTGGTGTCGCTGACCGACATCGTGCGCGCCGCCTCGCTCGGTGGCGACCGGGTGATCGACGCCCGGGCGCACGCCTTCTTCGCCCGCGGCTGGGAGGAGAGCGTCGACGCCGAGGAGCTCGAAGAGCTGCACTTCGACAACGGCGACGAGCAGCTGCTGGTGCGGGACATCATGACGCCCTCGGTGTTTGCCGTCGACGAGGAGGTGGAGGTGCCGCACGTCGCCCGCACCATGCTCGACTCCCACCTCCACCGGCTGCTGGTGGTCCGCGATCAGCGGCCGGTGGGCATCATCAGCACCTCCGACCTGCTGCAGCTGCTGGCCGACCAGCCGGACGAGGAGGACGGGCCCTGACGGCCGGGGTCTCGTTCACTGCCGAAACCCCGCTCGAGTTCGGCCAGGCGGTGGCCCGCTGCCGGGAGGCGCTGACCCGCGTCTAGTGGACTGTAACGCCCAAATCGGGAGCGCCTGGCTGGGTCTCGCCGCCGGGGGCGGCGTTGCTCCTCCTCGCCGTAGTCCCCGCTACGCCTGCGTCGGAGCGCCTGGCCCCCAGCGACGATCCGCGGCGCCATCCACTCCCGATTCGGACGTTACAGTCCACTAGTCGACCAGCGACTTGCCGAACGGCCGGACGGTGAAGACCGGCACCGTGGCGCCGCGCACCACCTCCTCGGCGGTGCTGCCCAGGAACATCCGCTCCAGCCCGGTCAGCCCGTGGGTGGCGATGACGACCATGTCGCTGTCGTGCTCGCCGGCGAAGCGCACGATCTCGGCCGAGGCGCGCCCGTGGGCCACGAAGTTCTCGCTGGCCACCTCCGGACCGGGGGTCTCGGCGGCCAGCTTGGCGAGCGCCTCGAGCGACTTCCGCTCGAGCTCGGCGAAGTGGTCGGCCACCGCCAGCCCGCCGATCGGGGCGTAGAAGTAGGGATAGGCCGGCTCCTCCACGCAGTGCAGCAGTTGCAGGGCGGCGCCGTAGAGCGCCGCCAGGTGTTTGGCGTGGGCCAGCGCGGTCCGCGAGTGCTCGGAGAAGTCGATCGGCACCAGCAGCCGGTCGAGCGCCTCGCCGGAGCGCGGCTTCTCCTGCTGGCGCAGGGTCAGCACCGGGCAGGGGGCGCGCCGCACCACCTCGGCGGCGACGCTCCCCAGCAGCAGCCGCGCCGGCCCCCGCCGGCCGTGGGTGCCCATCACCACCAGGTCGGCGTCGTGCTCGGCCGCGTAGTCGATGATCACGTCCGGGGCCGAAAAGCCCCGCACCTTGGCCTCCTTGACGGTGAAGGTCTTGGATTTGCCGTGGGCGGCCAGCTTGGCCATCTCCGAGTCGGCGATCTCGAACAGCTGCTTGAGGATCGCCGAGGGCTCGGGAAAGGTCTGCTCGGGGTCCTGCGGGTCGTAGTCGTGGAGCACCACGGCGTGGAGCATGTGGAGCTCGGCCTCGAACTGCTCGGCCAGGAACAGGGCATGGCCCAGGGCCTGCCCCGCGGCGGCCGAGAAGTCGGTGGGGTAGAGGATGCGGCGAATCTTCATCGTCGGCGGTCTCCGTTCGCTGCCCGCGGCGGCGGCGCGATCAACCGTCGCCGCCGGCCGGGGTCTCCACGATCCGGTTCCTCAGTGCGTAGGCCACCACTTGGGCGCGGTTGTGCAGGTGCAGCTTGTCGAGGATGTTGCGGACGTGGAACTTGACGGTGTTCTCGCTGACCCCGAGCCGCTTGGCGAGCTGGCGGTTGGAGGTCACCCCCTGGACCATAAGCTCCAGCACCTCCTGCTCGCGGTCGGTCAGGGCGTCGGGATCGAACGGCTCGCGGGTCGGCTTCTTGGGCCGCGCGAACTCGTCGAGCAGCTTGCGCGCCACCGCCGGGGTGAGGGCGGGCTCGCCGCGCTTGACGCCCTCGAGCAGCGCGAAGAACTGGCTGGACTCGAGGTCCTTGAGCAGGTAGCCCTTGGCGCCCGACTTGATGGCCTCGAACAGCTTGGAGTCGTCGTCGGCGGCGGTGAGGATCACCACCTTGACGTCGGGCAGCTCGGCGGCCAGCTGCTTGGTGGCCTCCAGGCCGTCGAGCTCGGGCATCATCAGGTCCATCAACACCACGTCGGGCTTGAGCTCCCAGCTCAGCGTGATCGCCTCCTGGCCGTTGCTGGCCTCGCCCACCACCTCGAAGTCGTGGGACTCCAGCAGGCTGCGCAGGCTGTCGCGGAAGAGGGCGTGATCGTCGGCAACGAGGATTCGCATGTCGTGTCGGCTCCCGGGCTCAGGCGCCCGTCGGGGCGGTCGGGGTTCCAATCGGGATCTCTATCTTAACCCTGGTGCCGCCGCCTGGCGAGCTGTCGAGCTGGAGCGAGCCGCCGACGCTCTCCGCCCGCTCGCGCATGATCGCCAGGCCAAAGCGCGGGAAGTCGGAGCGGGCGCGGATTCGGGGGTCGAAGCCGGTGCCGTCGTCGACCACCTCGGCGGCCAGCCGGTCGTCGTTGCGCGACAGCCGCACCCGCACCGAGCGCGCCCCGGAGTGCTTGCGGGCGTTGGACAGCGCCTCCTGGATGATGCGCAGCAGCTGCAGCTCGATGGTGGGCGGCAGCTGGACCTCGTCGCGGATCTCGAGCCGGCAGTCGATGCCGCTCTGGTTCTGCCAGCTGCCGATGTACTCGCCCAGCGCCTCGGCCAGCGGCTTGTCGGGCCCGGCCGGGGTGCGCAGCGCCAGGATCCCCTCGCGGGCGTCGGCCAGCACCTCGCGGGCGGCGGCCGCCAGCTGCCCGAGCTGGCGGCGGGCCTCGGCGCTGCGGCCGCGCTCCAGGAAGCCCTCGACGGCCTGTGCCTTGGTGTTGACGTAGGCCAGCACCTGGGCCATCCCGTCGTGGAGCTCGCGGGCGATCCGCACCCGCTCCTGGGCCACCGCCAGGTCGCGCAGCCGCTGATTGAGGTCGGCGTTGTCGATGGCGATGGCGGCGGCGGTGGCGAAGCGGGCCAGGGTCTCTTCGTCCTCCTCCGAGAACTCGCCCGCCCGCTGTTTCTCGCTGACGTAGAGGTTGCCCCGGAACTGGCTCTTGCAGGCGATGGGGACCGCCAGCAGCGAGTGCATCTCGGGGTGGTTTTCCGGGAAGCCGCTCGACCGCGGATCGGAGGCGAGGTCGGCGATGCGCAGCCGCTGGCCCTCCTTGAGCACCACTCCCAGCAGCCCCCGGCCCACCGGCGGGGCGCCGATCCGGCCGCGCGCCTCCTCACCGAGACCGGTGAACGCGAACTGGCGGATCTGGCCGTTCTCGTCGTAGACCGCCACCGCGCCGTAGCGGGCGTCGACCAGTTGCGAGGCCTGGTCCACCACCTTCTGGAGCACGGTGTCGAGCGAGATCTGCCCGTAGATGTCGAGGGCGGCGCGGTTGAGCGCCAGCAGCTCGCGGTTCTGGCGCTCGAGGCGGTGCTGGAGCCGCGAGATCAGCTCGAAGACGACGCCGAAGAAGAAGACGCTCCCCACCAGGATGACCAGGTCCATCAGCACCCGGCCCGAGAGGGTGTTGAGGTAGGGGGCGAGCTGGTAGCGGCCGAACTCGACGAAGCCGAAGAGCACCACCAGGGTGAGCAGGAAGCCCCACTTGAGCCGGCTGAGGTTCATCGGCGGGAGAGGTCGCGGCCGGGCCGCGACCGGTTCTCGGCACCGATTGTACGGCCGCCGGTCAGGGCGCCGGTCAGGGCGCCGGTCAGGAGCCGCGCGGCCGCCGGGGACGCCGGGTGGCGACTCCGAAGACGGCGTAGAAGGGGTCCCAGCCGACCGCGGCGGTGACCAGCGGGATCAGGGCGAAGACCTTGAAGGCCGCGCCCCACAGGCCGTCCATGGCGAACCAGCCGAGATAGACCATGACCAGCCCGACCACCAGCCGGGCCAGCCGGTCCCATCCGGCTTCGTTGACGAAGCTCATGCCGGGCCGGTGGAAAGGGCCGGAGCGCTCGGCGGCAGCATGACGGTGAGCATGCCCGGGGCGCGCCGCCGCCGCCACTGCCCTGGGGGTGGGACGCGGCCGCCGACAGGTGGCCCACCGGCCCCGCCCGCGGGTGGTGGTGGGCCGGGAGGCCGGCCACCCGCGGGGGTGGTGCGGGCGGCGAGGCGCCGCATACACTGGTGGGGAATGCCCGGACGGCGCGATCTGGAGAGCATCCTGGTGCTCGGCTCGGGGCCGATCGTCATCGGTCAGGCCTGCGAGTTCGACTACTCGGGGACCCAGGCCTGCCGGGCGCTCAGGGGCGAGGGCTACCGGGTGGTGCTGGTCAACTCCAACCCGGCGACCATCATGACCGACCCCGAGTACTCCGACGCCACCTACGTCGAGCCGCTGGTGCCGGAGATCGTCGAGCGCATCCTGCGCCGCGAGCGGCCGGACGCCGTGCTGCCCACGGTGGGCGGCCAGACCGGTCTCAACCTCACCCTGGCGCTGGAGGAGGCGGGGGTGCTCGCGGCGCTGGGGGTCGAGGTGCTGGGGGCCGGCATCGAGGCCCTGCGGCTGGGTGAGGACCGGCAGCTCTTCAAGCAGGCGATGGAGGAGATCGGGCTGCGGGTGCCGCTGAGCGGCTACGCCGGCAGCCTGGCCGAGGCGCGCCGGATCGCCGCCGAGCTGGGCTACCCGCTGATCATCCGCCCCAGCTTCACGCTCGGCGGCGAGGGGGGCGGCACTGCCTTCAACCGCGACGAGCTGGGTGAGCTGGTCGAGCGCGCCCTCGACGCCAGTCCGGCGCGTCGGGTGCTGCTCGAGCAGTCGGTCCTGGGCTGGAAGGAGTACGAGCTGGAGGTGGTCCGCGACCGGCTGGACAACGCCATCGTCGTCTGCTCGGTCGAGAACTTCGACGCCATGGGCGTCCACACCGGCGACTCGATCACCGTCGCCCCGCAGCAGACCCTGTCCGACCGCGAATACCAGGCAATGCGCGACGACGCCTTTGCCGTCATCCGCCGGGTGGGGGTGGCCACCGGCGGCTCCAACATCCAGTTTGCGGTCGACCCGGCGAGCGGCGAGCGGGTGGTCATCGAGATGAACCCGCGGGTGTCGCGCAGCTCGGCGCTGGCCTCCAAGGCCACCGGTTTCCCGATCGCCAAGGTGGCGGCGCTGCTGGCGGTGGGCTACACCCTGGACGAGATTCCCAACGACGTCACCGGCGAGACCTGGGCGGCCTTCGAGCCGTCGCTCGACTACACGGTGGTCAAGATCCCGCGCTGGGCGTTCGAGAAGTTCCCCGAGACGGCGCCGGTGCTGGGCACCTCGATGAAGTCGGTGGGCGAGGTGATGGCGATCGGCGGCAGCTTCGGCGAGGCGCTGATGAAGGGGCTCGCCTCGCTCGAGCTGGACGGCAGCGTCAGCGCCCGCGAGGCGCGGCTGGCCGACCCGGTCAGGCTGCGCCGTCGGCTGGCGGTGCCCAACTGGGAGCGGCTGTTCGCCATCTTCGCGGCGCTGCGTCAGGGCTGGTCGGTCGAGGAGGTGGCGGCCGCCAGCCACGTCGACCCCTGGTTCCTGCGCGAGATCCGGGCGATCGTCGAGCTCGAGCTGGAGCTGGCCTGCTGGGACGTCGCCTCGATCCCCACCGAGCTGCTGCGCCGCGCCAAGGCCAGCGGGCTGACCGACGCGCGGCTCGGCGAGCTGCTGGCCACCGGCGGCGAGGAGGTGGCGGCCGAGCGGCGGCGCCGCGGCCTCGAGCCGGTCTACAAGCGGGTCGACACCTGCGCCGCCGAGTTCCCGGCGGTCACCCCCTATCTCTATTCGACCTGGGGCAGCGAGGACGAGAGCGAGCCGGGGGGGCGGCCGCGGGTGCTGATCCTGGGCTCCGGGCCCAACCGCATCGGCCAGGGGATCGAGTTCGACTACTGCTGCGTGCACGCCGCCTACGCGCTGTCCGCGGCGGGCTACGCGACGGTCATGGTCAACTGCAACCCGGAGACGGTGTCGACCGACTACGACACCTCCGACCGGCTCTACTTCGAGCCCCTGACCCTGGAGCACGTGCTGGCGGTGGCCGAGCGCGAGCGGCCGGCCGGGGTGGTCCTCCAGTTCGGCGGCCAGACCCCGCTCAAGCTGGCGCGCGGGCTGGCGGCGGCCGGGCTCGCCGTCTGGGGGACGCCCGCCGAGGCCATCGATCTGGCCGAGGACCGCGAGCGCTTCGGGGCGCTGCTCGCCGCCGAGGGCATCCGCCAGCCCGAGAGCGGCATCGCCCGCTCGCCGGCGGAGGGCCTCGAGGTGGCGCGGCGCATCGGGCTGCCGCTGCTGGTGCGGCCCAGCTACGTGCTGGGCGGCCGGGCGATGGCGATCTGCTACGACGAGCGCACCCTGGCCGGCTACCTGCGGCAGGCGGCGGTGGTCTCCCCCGGCCAGCCCATCCTGCTCGACCGCTTCCTGGACGACGCCTACGAGGTGGACCTCGACCTGCTGGCCGACGGCCGCCGGGCGGTGGTCGCCGGCATCCTCCAGCACATCGAGGAGGCCGGCATCCACTCCGGCGACTCGGCGGCGGTGCTGCCGCCGCAGAAGGTGGGGCGCGAGGCGCTCGACGAGATGCGCGAGATCGCCCGCCGGCTGGCGCTGCGGTTGGGCGTGGTGGGGCTGATGAACGTCCAGTTCGCGCTCCGCGACGGCGAGGTCTACGTGCTCGAGGTCAACCCGCGGGCCTCGCGGACCGTGCCCTTCATCGCCAAGGCGGTCGGCCGGCCGCTGGTGCGCTACGCCGCGCAGCTGATGGCCGGCGCCACCCTCGACGAGCTGGAGTTCACCACCGAGCCCGAGGTCCCCGGCGTCTTCGTCAAGGCGCCGGTCTTCCCGTTCCGACGGCTGCCCGGGAGCGACCCGGTGCTGGGTCCGGAGATGCGCTCCACCGGCGAGGTGATGGGGATCGGCGCCGGCTTCGGCGAGGCCTTCGCCAAGGCCTGGATCGCCGCCGGCAACCGGCTGCCGACGAGCGGCACCGTCTTCCTGTCGGTCCACGACCGCGACAAGCGGGCGCTGGTGCCGGTGGCCCGGCGGCTGGCCGGGCTGGGCTTCGCGCTGACCGCCACCGCCGGCACCGCCGCGCGGCTGGCGGCCGAGGGGCTCGCCGTCGAGACCGTGCCCAAGCTCCACGAGGGCCGCCCGCACGTGGTCGACCGCCTGATCAGCGGCGAGGTCGACCTGGTGGTCAACACCCCGCTGGGCCGCGAGTCGCGCGAGGACGACGCGGTGATCCGCCAGACCTCGCTCCAGCGCGGCATCCCCTGCATCACCACCCTCTCCGGCGCGCTCGCCGCGGCCGACGGGATCGCGGCGCTCAGCGCGCGGACCCTGGAGGTGGCCTCGCTGCAACAGCTGGCGGCCGGGGGCGGCCGGGCGGCGGGGCCGGCCGCGGAGCGCGCCGCCACGGTTGGGATTCGAGAAGGGCCCGCCGGCTAGCCGCACAGCGCCAGGGCGGGCCGCGAAAGGAGCCTGCGACATGTCAGAGACCCGCATCGAACGCGACAGCCTGGGCGAGGTCGAGGTCCCGGCCGGCGCCTACTACGGCGCCCAGACCGAGCGCGCCCGCCGCAACTTCCCGGTCAGCGGTCTGACCTTCCCGCGCCGCTTCATCGCCGCCCTGGGGCGGATCAAGGGCGAGGCGGCGGCGGTCAACCAGGAGCTGGGGATCGTCGCGCCCGAGCTCGCCGACGCCATCCGGCGGGTGGCCGACGAGGTGGCCGCCGGACGGCTCGACGACCACTTCCCGCTCGACGTCTTCCAGACCGGCTCCGGCACCTCGACCAACATGAACGCCAACGAGGTGATCGCCAACCGGGCGATCGAGCTGCTCGGCGGCGAGATGGGCTCCAAGAAGCCGGTCCATCCCAACGACCACGTCAACGCCTCGCAGTCCTCGAACGACGTCATCCCGACCGCCATCCACGTCGCCGCCTACGGGGCGCTGGCCGAGGAGCTGGAGCCGGCCCTGGAGAAGCTGGCGGCGGCGCTCGAGGCCAAGGCCGCCGAGTTCGACGACGTGGTCAAGATCGGGCGCACCCATCTCCAGGACGCGGTGCCGGTGCGGCTCGGGCAGGAGTTCGGCGGCTACGCCCGCCAGGTGCGCAACGGGCTCGAGCGGCTGGCGGCGGTCAAGCCGCGGCTCGCCGAGCTGGCCCTCGGCGGCACCGCCGTCGGCACCGGTCTCAACGCGCCGGCGGGGTTCGCCGACCGGGTGATCGCCCGGCTCGCCGAGTCGACCGGGCATCCGTTCACGCCGGCCCGCGACCGCTTCGAGGCGCTGGCCGCCAAGGACGCCGCGGTCGAGACCTCGGGGGCGCTCAAGACGGTGGCGGTGTCGCTGACCAAGATCGCCAACGACCTGCGCTGGCTGGGCTCGGGGCCGCGCTGCGGGCTGGGCGAGATCTCGCTTCCCAGCCTGCAGCCCGGCAGCTCGATCATGCCCGGCAAGGTCAACCCGGTGATCCCCGAGTCGGTGCTGATGGTCTCGGCCCAGGTGATCGGCAACGACGTCACCATCGCCCTCGGCGGTCTGTCGGGCAACTTCGAGCTCAACGTGATGATGCCGGTGATCGCCTACAACCTGCTGCAGTCGACCGAGATACTGGCCGCCGCCGCCGCCCTGCTGGCCGAGCGCTGCGTCGACGGCCTGGTCGCCAACCGCGAGCGGGCCGCCGAGCTGGTCGAACAGTCGCTGGCCATGGTCACCGCCCTGGCCCCCAAGATCGGCTACGACCGTGCCGCCGAGATCGCCAAGGAGGCCTACAAGACCGGCCGCACCGTCCGCCAGCTGGCGCGCGACAAGAAGGTGCTGCCCGAAGACGAGCTGGAGCGGGTGCTCGACGCCCGCGCCCAGACCGAAGGCGGCATCCAGGAGTAGCGTGGAGGGGCGGTCCCGGCCGGGGCGGCGGCCACTCCTCGAGCTGGACCTCGCCGCGCTCGAAGCCTGGATGGCGGCGGCGGGGGAGCCCGGCTACCGGGCGCGCCAGGTGTGGCGCTGGGTGTGGGGGTCGGGCGCCGCCGAGTTCGAGGCGATGAGCGACCTGCCGGCGGCGCTCCGCGAGCGGCTGGCCGGGGAGTTCGCGATCCTCGCCGGTCGCGAGGCCGAGCGGCGGGCGAGCGCCGACGGCACCGTCAAGCTGCTCGTGGCCTGGCCCGACGGCGCGGCCACCGAGACGGTGATGATCCCGGCCGGCGGCCGGCGCACCGTCTGCCTCAGCACCCAGGTGGGCTGCGACGTCGGCTGCCGGTTCTGCGCCAGCGGCATCGGCGGCTCGCTCCGCGATCTGACGGTGGGCGAGGTGCTGGAGCAGGCGCTCAGGGTGGCGCGCCTGCTCGGCGAGCGCGGCGAGCGGCTGAGCCACGTGGTGTTCATGGGGATGGGCGAGCCGCTCGCCAACTACCGGGTGACCGTCGAGGCGGTGCGGCGGCTCAACGCCCCGTGGGGCCCGGGGATCGCCCAGCGCCGGATCACGGTGTCGACGGTGGGGCTCCCCAAGCAGATCGAGCGGCTGGCCGGCGAGGGACTCCAGATCACCCTGGCGCTCAGCCTGCACGCCCCGGACGATCCGCTGCGCGGCGAGCTGATCCCGTGGGCGGGCGGCATCTCGCTCGGCCGTCTGCTGCCCGCCTGCCGGGCCTACCGGGAGCGGACCGGCCGCGAGGTGACCCTCGAGTACTGTCTGCTGGCCGGGGTCAACGACCGCCCCGACGACGCCCGTTCGCTGGCGGCGATCGCCCGCGATCTCGGCGCCCACGTCAACCTGATGCTCTACAACCCGGTGCCCGAGCTTCCCTTCGAGCGTCCCGGCCGCCGCCGGGCGACCGGGTTCCTCCACCGGCTGCGCCGGCTCGGCGCCAACGCCCACCTCCGCGAGAGCCGCGGTCTCGACGGCGACGCCGCCTGCGGCCAGCTCCGGCGGCGGGCCGGGTAGGTTCCCCCTATTTCTTGCGCAGCAGGTCGAGCAGCCGCCGCCGGCCGAGGGGCGGCGGCGCGAAGTAGCCCTCGCGGGCCAGCCGCACGTCGGAGACCGAGACGAAGGCCTCGGGCTCGAGGGTGCGCACGGTCTCCAGCAGGTGGGCCAGCTCGCGCCGGCGGATGACGCTGTAGAGCAGCCGCACGCGGCCGGTCAGCCCGCGGGCGGCCACCGTGGTGATCCCGAAGCGGTCGCCCGCCAGCCTCTCGGCCAGGTTGCCGACGTCGTTGCCGCTGATGATCTGCACCGCCACCACCCCCAGCGCCAGCCGCGCTTCGAGCAGCAGCCCGAGCCAGGTGCCGGTGGCGTAGCCGCCGGCGTAGGCCAGGTAGTTGAGCGGCCGGTCGAGGTGCTGGACCAGCTGGCTGATGGCGATCAGCCAGACGGTCATCTCGACGAAGCCGACCAGCGGCGCCAGGCGGCGCAGACCGCGGGCGACGAAGACGATCCGCATCGTCCCCAGCGAGACGTCGGTCACGCGGGCGGCGAAGATCAGCAGGGCGCCGGCCAGCGGCCAGCCGCCCGGGGCGAGAAGGTCGGTCATCGGGTCACCTCCGGCGAGGAGTCTGCCATCTTGCGGCAGTAGCATCGTCGCGTGGGACGGGATCGCGAGGCACGGCGCATCCTCCACTGCGACATGGACTGCTTCTACGCCGCGGTCCACATGCGCGACGACCCGGCGCTGCGCGGCAAGCCGGTGGTGATCGGCGGCAGCCCCGAGGGGCGCGGGGTGGTGGCGGCGGCCAGCTACGAAGCGCGGCGGTTCGGCGTCCGCTCGGCCACCCCGGCGGCGCGCGCCGTGCGGCTGTGCCCGCAGGCGGTCTTCCTCAAGCCCGACTTCGCCCGCTACCGGCGCGAGTCGCACGCCATCTTCGCCATCTTCGAGCGGTTCACCCCGGTGGTCCAGCCGGTGTCGATCGACGAGGCCTATCTCGACGTCAGCGATCATCTCGCGCCCTGGGGGAGCGCCACCGGGGTGGCCCGCGAGATCCGCCGCCGGGTGCGCGAGGAGCGCGGCCTGACGGTGAGCGTCGGGGTGGCCGGCAACCGGCTGGTGGCCAAGATCGCCTCCGACTACGGCAAGCCGGACGGCCTGACCGTGGTGCCGCCGCGGCGGGTGCAGGCCTTCCTCGACCCGCTGCCGGTGCGCAGCCTGCCGGGGGTGGGGCCGGCCACCGAGCGCCAGCTGCGGGCGGCCGGCGTCGCCACCGTCGCCGAGCTGCGGGCGCTGCCGCTCGATCGCCTGGAGCGCCTTTTCGGCCGCCACGGCGGCGGCCTCTATCGCTACGCCCGCGGTCTCGACGAGCGCCCGGTCCGCCTTGACCGCGAGCGCAAGAGCCTGAGCGCCGAGCGCACGTACGCCGAGGACCTGGAGCGGCTCGAGGAGATGGACGAGCAGCTCGCCTCGCTCGCCGAGCGGGTGGGCCGCGGCCTGGCCAAGCGCGGCTTGAGCGCCTGCACGGTGACGATCAAGGTGCGCTACGGCGACTTCACCACCGTCACCCGCTCGCGCACTTTGGGCGGCCCCTCGGCCGATCCGGCGCTGCTCGCCGAGCTGGCCGGCGTCCTGCTGCGCCGCACCGAAGCCGGCCGCCGCAGCGTCCGCCTCCTCGGCCTCGGTGCCCACAACCTGGTCGCCGGCGACGTGGCCCAGCTGCGGCTGTTCGGGGGTTAGCGGCTAGCGCTCGCGGAGGCGATCGAGTTCGCGACGCTCCTTCTTGGTGGGGCGGCCGGCGCCGCGGAGACGGGCGACCGGGCGGCTGCGCAGCAGGCGCTCGAAGGGGTCGAGCCGGGGCCGGGGTGGGCTCAAGTCCTCGAAAAGGCGCGCCGCCTCGGCCTTGGGCAGCGGCCGGTCGCGCAGCTCGCGGACCACCAGCAGGCGGGTCCAGTCGCCGATCGCCACCTCGACGCGGTCGTCGAGGGCGAGCTGCCGATGGGCCTTGGCGGCCAGCCCGTTGACCCGCACCCGGCCGGCGACGCAGGCGCGGGTGGCCTGGCTGCGGGTGCGGTAGACCCGCGCCACCTGGAGCCACTTGTCCAGCCGTACGCCCACCGGTCGGACAGCATACTCGGATTGGGTATTCTCGCAGGATGCTGAGGTCGCAGCGGCGGCTGCTGGCGCTGATCGGGGCGCTGCCGGTGCTGGTGGTGCTGTCGGCGCTGGCCTACATGGTGGGGATGGCCCGGCTCGAGGGCGATCCCCGGACCTTCTGGGGCGCCCTCGAGTGGGCGGCCGAGACCATCTCCACCACCGGCTACGGCGCCGACGCCCGCTGGAGCAACCCCTGGATGGTGGTCTTCGTGGTCATCGTCCAGTTCCTCGGCGTCTTCCTCATCTTCCTGGTCTTTCCGATCTATCTGATCCCCTTCCTCGAGGAGCGCTTCGAGGTCCGTCTGCCCAAGGAGGCGCCGCCGCTCGAGGACCACGTGGTGATCTTCCAGTACGGCCCGGCCGTCGAGACGCTGATCGACGAGCTGGAGCACGCCGGGGTCGAGACCCTGGTGGTGGAGGCGGACGACGGCCGGGCCCGCAAGCTCGTCGAGGGCGGCCACCGGGTGGTCTTCGGGACCGTGGACGAAGGGGTGCTGGATCGGGCGCGTCTGCTCCAGGCCCGCAGCCTGATCGCCAACGCCGCCGATGACGAGGACGCGGCGCTGATCCTGGCGGCGCGCCAGATGGGCTACCGTGGCGAAGCGCTGGCCCTGGTCGAAGAGCCCTTCCACCGGCGGCCGATCCAGCTGGCCGGCGCCACCGCCACCTACACCCCGCGCCACATCCTGGGCGCGGCGCTGGCGGCGCGGGCCAGCCGCCGGGTCAGCCCGTCGGTCGCCGGCCACCAGCAGCTCGGCCGGCGGCTGCGGCTGCGCGAGGTGCTGGTGACCCGCGACAGCACCCTGGCCGGCAAGACCCTGGCCGAGGTGGGGCTTGGCGCCCGCACCGGGGTGACGGTGATCGGCCAGTGGGTGGGCGGCCGCCTGCTCACCCCGCCCACCGCCGAAATGAGACTCGAGCCCAACGGTATCCTGGTGCTGGTCGGCAGTGAGGAGAGCCTGGAGCGGTTCGCGCAGGTGTGCACCGAGGCGACGCCGCTCCGGCAGCGCGGGCCGTTCGTGGTCGGCGGCTTCGGCGAGGTCGGCCGCAAGGTGGTGCAGATCCTGGAGGACGCCGGCGAGGAGGTGAGGGTGATCGACCGGCAGCAGTCGCCGGGGGTCCACGTGGTCGGCGACGTCCTGGATCCGGCGGTCCTCAAGCGGGCCGAGGTGGGCTCGGCCCAGGGGGTGATCCTTGCCGTCGACGCCGATAGCGTCACCATGTTCGCGGCGGTGATCGTCAAAGACCTGGCCCCCGAGGTGCCGGTGATCGCGCGGGTCAACCGGGCGGAGAACGTGGAGCGGATCCACCGCGCCGGCGCCGAGTTTGCGCTGTCGATCAGCCAGGTCTCGGGCCAGCTCCTGGCGCGCCGGCTGCTGGGCGAGGAGGCCATCGAGATCGACGCCCAGCTCAAGCTGCTCAGGGTGTCGGCGCGCGGTCTCGACGGCCGGCACCCGGCCGACCTCGACGTCCGCCAGCGCACCGGCTGCTCGGTGGTGGCGGTGGAGCGGAGCGACGAGCTGGTGGTCGAATTCGGCCCCGAGTTCCGCTTCGAGGCCGGCGACGCGGTCTACGTCTGCGGCAGCAGCGAGGCCACCCGGCTCTACACCGAGACCTTCCCGCAGGCGTGAGCCCGGATCACCCGCTCGTCCGCACCGCCTCGATCTTGCGGTCGCGGTCCTCCTCTATGCGGCGGCGCTCGGCCACGTACTCCTGGTCGGCCTTGTCGCGCTCGACCGGATCGGCGAGGCCACGCAGCCGGTCGCGATGCAGGATCTCGAGCTCGGCCAGCTTGGCCTTGGCGCGGCGGCGAAGATCGGCGATGCTCTCGCGCGCCGCCTCGTCCAGCGACTCCTCGCGCGGGCGCTCGATGCCCCGCTGCTCGAGTTGCTCGAGAGCCAGCTCGTAGGCCGACTTGATCGACGAGGCGCGGTCCCCTGAGCCCGGCATGAAGGCAGACTACCACCGCCTGCTGCTGCTCTTCGTGGACGGCGTGGGCCTCGCACCGGCCGGCCCCGGCAACCCGCTGAGCGTCGAGCCGACGCCGACCCTTAGGCGGCTGCTGGGCGGACCGCTGACCCGCGAACGGCCGGGTCGGACCGCCGGCGGCGTGGTGCTCGAGGCGCTCGACGCCTGTCTCGGCGTCGACGGTCTGCCGCAGAGCGCCACCGGCCAGACGGCGCTCTTCACCGGCGTCAACGCGTCGCGGCTGATGGGCCGGCACATTACCGCGCTGCCGGGACCGCGCCTGCGCCGGGTGGTCGAGGAGCACGGCCTGCTGCGCCGCGCCACCGGGCTCGGGGCGGCGACCACCTTCGCCAACGCCTACAGCGCCGCCTATCTCGCCGACTTCCGCAGCGGCCGGCGGGCGCCCTCGGTCACCACCTGGGCGGCGGAGTCGGCGGCGCTCGAGCTGCGCGAGCTGAGCCACCTGCGCCGCGGCCGGGCGGTGACCTGGGACGTCACCCGCGACCTCTTCGCGGCGCGTAGCGGTCACCGGCTGCGGCCGATCGCCGCCGCCACCGCCGGCCGGCACCTGGCGGCGATCGCCGCCGGCCACCGGCTCACCGTCTACGAGACCTTTCTCACCGACCTCGCCGGCCACCGCCGCTGGGGGGTGAACCCGGCCATGGCGCTCGCCCGTCTCGACGGACTGCTCGAGGGCGTGCTGGCCGCCATCGACGCGGGCCACGTCGACCCTCTGACCGTGGTCCTGACCAGCGACCACGGCAACGTCGAGGACGCCGGCACCCGCGGCCACACCCGCAACCCCGTCCCGCTGCTGGCAGTCGGCCCCCTCGCCCCCCGCTTCGCCGGCCTCACCTCGATCCTCGAAGTCACCCCCCGCCTCCTCGACTGCCTCCAACCTGACGCCACCACCCCGCCATCCTGACGCCCGCCGACCGCCAACTTCGCAATCATCCCCTTGTACCGGGGGTTTCTCACGCCCTTGCACGGTGGGTCGCTCACGGACCGTCGTGGAGCCGGCCGGGGCGGGGTGCGACAGGGACCTGGAGCCGAGCGCTTGCGCAGGCCCTCGAAGCTCCAGCGCCGTCCAGCGCTCGGCGGATAGGAGCAGCGGGCTTCCCCCGTGAAGTTCTGACAGGCCCGCTGCGTGCCCAGGCGTGCCCCGCCCCGGCCGGCTCTCGCCACGAACTCTTCAACTGCGCTCCGCGGCGGTAGGATCACCGGCACCGCTCTTGCTTCGCGCGCGACCGGACCGCGCGCTGAAGCGGCAGCGTCAGGGGACCGTCCACGATGATCGAAGCCCACGAGCTGAGCCGCACCTACGGCGACTTCACCGCCGTCGACGGCATCTCCTTCACCGTCAACGAGAACGAGATCGTCGGCATGCTGGGCCCCAACGGCGCCGGCAAGACCACCACCATCCGGATGATCACCGGCTTCCTGCCCCCCTCCGGCGGGCGGGTGCGGGTGGCCGGACACGACCTGGCGACCGATGGCCTGGCGGCGCGGCGGCAGGTCGGCTACCTGCCCGAGAACGTCGCCCTCTACCCCGAGATGCGGGTCGCCGAGTACCTGCGCTACCGGGCGGGGTTGGAGGGGATGTCGCGGGTCGAGGCCCGGCGGCGGCTGGCCGAGGTCGTCGAGAGCTGCTTCCTGGAGTCGGTCCGCGACCAGATCATCGGCACCCTGTCCAAGGGCTATCGCCAGCGGGTGGGGCTGGCCGCAGCCATCCTCCACGAGCCCTCCGTGCTGGTGCTGGACGAGCCGACGATCGGTCTCGACCCCAAGCAGATCGTCGCCATCCGCGAGCTGATCCGCGAGCTGGGGCACCGCCAGACGCTGCTGCTGTCGACCCACATCCTGCCCGAGGTGGAGCTGATCTGCGATCGGGTGATCATCATCGACGGCGGCCGCATCGTCGCCGAGGGCACCCCGCAGGAGCTCCGCGAGAGCTGGACCGGCAACGCCGTGCTCGAGGTGGGGCTCAAGGGCGAGGCCGCGGGCGCCGCCGAGACCCTCGGCGGCCTCGCCGGCGTGCTGTCGGTGGAGCGCGCGGCGGCCGGCGGTCCGGAGGTGGAGGAGAGCCGCTTCCGCCTGGAGTGCGAGCAGGCCAGCGACCCGCGCGAGGAGATCTTCCGCTGCGCGGTCGAGCGCGGCTGGGTGCTCCTCGAGCTGACCCGGCGCCGCGCCTCGCTCGAGGACATCTTCGTGCGCCTGACCACCACCGAGCCGCCCGGCGGCGCGGAGGCGGCGTCGTGAGCGGGGTGCTGCCCAACCTGGTGCGCGAGCTCCGCGCCTACTTCTTCTCGCCGCTGGCCTACGTGGTGGCGGCCCTGATGCTCGTCATCAACGGTCTGGTCTTCTGGCTCATCGTCAGCTATCTCAACCGCCCGGGGGTGCAGATCGGCGCCCCGCTCGAGCTGTTCTTCGGCCAGACCCTCTACTTCTGGCTGGTGCTGCTGTTCGTGGCGCCGGTGCTCACCATGCGGCTGCTCAGCGAGGAGCGCCGCAGCGGCACCATCGAGGTGCTGATGACCGCGCCGGTCACCGAGGACGGGGTGGTGGTGGGCAAATATCTGGCGGCGCTGCTGTTCTACGTGTTCCTGTGGCTGCCCACCCTGGTCTACGCCGGCGTGCTGGCGGTCTACGGCGAGGTGGACTGGGGGCCGGTCGCGGCCGGCTACCTGGGCGTCTTCGGCATCGGCGCCCTGTTCCTGGCGGTGGGCGTGCTGGCCTCGGCGCTGACCCGCAGCCAGCTGGTGGCGGCGGTCCTCACCTTCGCCCTGCTGGTGCCGCTCTTCACCTTCGGCCTGCTCGAGCAGCTGTTCAACGACGAGACGCTGCGCCAGGCGTTCTCCTATCTCAACCTCTGGCAGCACATGGAGGAGTTCGGCAAGGGCATCGTCGACACCCGGCGGCTGGTCTACTACCTGTCGGCGACGGTGCTGTTCCTGTTCCTGGCGGCGCGAGCGCTGGAGCAGAGGAAGTGGAGGTAGGTCGAATGGCCGATCCTTCGTCCAGACGGCGGCGGCTGGTCGCCTCGTCGACGCTGGGGGCCGGCATCCTGCTGGCCGCCGCCCTGTTCCTGATCGTCAACTACTTCGGCTGGAAGTACCACCAGCGGCTCGACTGGACCCGCAGCCGGCTCTACACGCTGTCCGAGAAGAGCCTCAACGTGCTTGCCGAGCTCGACGGTGAGGTCGAGGTGTCGGTGTTCCTGAGCCCGGTCGACGAGCTGTACGACCCGGTGGTCGAGCTGCTGTCGCGCTACGAGGCGGCCTCGCCCCGGATCTCGGTGCGGGTGGTGGACCCCGAGAAGAACCTGGCCGAGGCACAGAGCCTGGTCGAGAAATACGAGCTCGCCCAGCTCAGCGTGGTGGTGTTCGACGACGGCGAGGCCCGCCGGGTGGTGGACGTCACCGACCTTGCCGACTACGACTACAGCGGCTACCAGTTCGGCGAAGGCCCGCGGATGACCGGCTTCAAGGGCGAGCAGGTCTTCACCGGCACGGTGCTCGAGCTGCGCGAGCAGCGAAAGCCGAAAATCCTCTTCACCACCGGCCACGGCGAGCGGGGCCTCGACGACTTCTCGGCCCACGGCCTGTCGGCCGCCCGCGAGATCCTCGGCAAGGACAACTTCGAGTTCGAGAGCTGGGCCTCGCTGGGCCAGCCAGCGGTCCCCCCCGGCACCGACCTGGTGGTCGTCGCCGGCCCCACCTCGAGCTTCGTGGAGCCGGAGATCCTGCTGCTGCGCGCCTATCTCGACGCCGGCGGCCGCCTGCTGGTGCTGCTCGACCCGACGCTGGCGCCGGGCGGCGGCGGGATGGCGAGGACCGGGCTCGAGCCGCTGCTGGCCGAGTACGGCGTCGAGGTGGGCGACGACGTGGTGGTCGATCCGGCCAACCCGCTGCCGTTCTTCGGCGCCGAGACCATCTTCGTCAACAGCTACGGGAGCCACGTCATCACCCGTCCGCTGAGCCAGGCGCAGCTGCCGGTGATCGTGCCGCTGGCCCGCTCGGTGCGCGCCGGCGAGGCCCCCGACGACCTCGAGGTCGAGGAGCTGATGCGTACCAGCGCCGAGGGTTGGGGCGAGACCGACCTCGCCAACCTGACGGAGCAGGTGGAGAAGGGCGAGGCCGACGTCGAGGGGCCGGTGTCGCTGGCGGTGGTGGTGAGCGCGATCGACACCGGCGAGCTCGAAGAGGAGGCCGACGAGGAGAGCGAGTGGGAGGCCTCGAGCGAGGGCGAGGCGGAGACCGAGGGCGAGGCCGCCGGCGACGCGCCGGCGCCGGCCCGGCGCGCCAACCTGCGGATGGTGGTGATCGGCGACTCGGAGTTCGCCTCCAACGGTCAGATGCAGAGCCTGCCCAACGCCACCCTGCTGGCCAACGCTCTCAACTGGCTGGTCGAGCGCGAGAGCCTGGTGGCGATCCCCGCCAAGCAGCCCGAGCAGATGCGGCTCACCCTCACCGCCAGCCAGCTGTCGCGGGTCAGCTGGCTGGTGCTGGTGGTGCTGCCGGGGGCGGCGGTGCTGGCCGGGCTCGCCGTCTACTGGCGCCGCCGGAGGTGAGCGGTGCGGCCGCGGACCCTGCTGGTGCTGTTCGCGCTGGTGGCCGGGCTGCTGGCCTTCGTTCTCGTCTATGAGCGCGACCTGCCCTCGTCGGAGGAGCGGGCGGAGCTGGCGCGCCGGGTGCTGCGTCTCGAAGCCGACGAGGTCGAAGCCCTGGTGGTGGAGATCGGCGAGCACACCGTGCGGCTCGAGCGGGTGGCGGCGGCGGGCGAGGCCGCCGCAGCGGGCGAGGGTGAGGGCGAAGGCGGTCTCGAGGACGGCCCAGAGGACGGCACCGGCGAGTCCGAGTGGCGTCTGGTCGCTCCGCTCGCCGCGCGCGCCGACGGCGCCGCCGTCGACCGGCTGCTCGACGCGCTGCTCGCCCTCGAGAAGAAACGCACCCTCGACGAACCGGCGCCGGCCGGCCTGGGTCTCGATCCACCGCGTGCCCGGGTGCGGCTGGTCACCCGCGGTGGCGAGCAGGAGCTGCTGGTGGGCAGCGAGGTGCCGGCGTCGAGCTCGATGGTGGTCGCCCTCGGCGGGCCCGGCGCCGGAGGTGCCGCTGCCGGAAGTGCCGGCGCCGAGGCCTACGTGGTGGCCGCCGCGGTGTGGACCGACCTCTCGAAAGAGCCCGGCGAGTGGCGCAGCCGCGACCTGTTCCCCGGCGACGAGGCCGACGTCGAGCGCCTGACGCTGGCCGCCGGCGACCGCCGGCTGCTGCTGGCCCGCCGCGGCGGGGGCTTCTGGATCGAAGCGCCGCTTGCCGACCGCGCCGACCGCGAGAAGGTCGAGGGCCTGCTGGACGAGGTGACCGGGCTGCGCGCCGCCGGCTTCGTCGACGAGCCGCCGCCGGCGACCGAGCTGGGTCTCGAGCCTGCGGCCGGGACCGTCGAGGTGGTGCTCCGCGGCCGGCCGCAGCCCTTCCGCCTGGAGCTGGGTGCGGAGGTTGCCGAGAGCGGCGGCCGCCGCTACGCCAGGACCGGCGGGCAGCTCGTCGAGGTCGAGACCGAGCTCGGCGACTGGCTGGCCCGCGACGCCAGCGAGTGGCGCTCGCTCGACTGGGCGTCGCTCGAGACCTACCAGATCGACCGCCTGCAGGCGAAAGACGCCGCCGGCGAGCTGGTCCTCGAGCGCGACGGGGCGGATTGGAAGCGCGACGGTGCGACCATCCCCTACGCGGCGGCCAGCGACCTGCTCTACGCCGTGGCCGACGCCCGGGCGGAAGCGGTTACCGACCCGGACGCGGCCGGCGAGCCGGGCGTGCCGCGGCTCGAGCTCGAGCTGTCGGGCGACGCCGGCAGCGAGCGGCTGCTGCTCTACGACGCGCAGGCGAACCGCCATCCAGCGCGCAGCGCCGACCGCGAGGCGCTCTTGCTGCTCGATGCGTCCACCGTCGACGAGATCGAGCAGAAGCTCGCCGCCGTGCGCGCCGCCGAGCCGGAGGTCGAAGAGGCGGCGCTCGGCGACGACGGCTAGCAGCCCGTGGTGGAAATCCGCCCGCCCGTCTGGCGGCGGGGCGGCGCCGTCTGCGGCGTTGCCGCTCCTCGACAATGGTCCGGCCTTGCCTGCGTCGCGTCGCCTGGCATCCGGCCCCGCCGCGCTCGCCAGCCGACCCGACCGACTTCCACCACGGGCTGCTAGCTCCTGGCCGTGCCGCTGCCGTCGTGACGAGGGGGTGGTGTCTTCACCACACCCGCGACGAACGACCACAAGATGTTGTGCGTCCTCTTGACAACTACCCGAGATATCGTGCAAGCTCGACGAATCCGAGACGGGCCACGAGCTTGGGGGGACGAGTCGGGACGAGCGGGAAACGCGGTACGAAGGACAACGGGTGCACCGCCCGCGACCGCCCGCTCCGGACGCTGCCGTTTCCGCCTCGCGTCTCTTCACTTCAGCCGCATGGCACGCCCCGGAGGACCACCCGAGTCGCCGAGCCGATCCGACACCCGCCGCCCACCGAGCTGACTTCATCGCACGCAGTCCTCTGATGTCGGAACCCAGCGCCGTCCACGAGCACCGCGCCGCCGCTCGCGATAGAGTCGCCGCCGAAGTGAAAGAGAGCTCGCGCACGGCCCGCCGCACCGAGCGGCCGGGTGACGCCGCCCGCGGTCTACGTTTCGTGCGGCGCTTCTCGCGCCCCGGGATCGATCCCTACGAGGCGGTGGAGTGGGAGACCCGCGACGCGCGCATCGCCAGCGAGAAGGGCGAGGTCGTCTTCGAGCAGGCCGGCGTCGAGGTCCCGGTCTTCTGGTCGCAGACCGCCACCAACGTGGTGGTCAGCAAGTACTTCCGGGGCCAGCTCGGCACGCCCGAGCGGGAGTCGAGCGTCCGCCAGATGATCGGGCGGGTGGTGGACGTCATCACCGCCTGGGGACGCGAGGGCGGCTATTTCGCCACCGCCGGGGACGGCGACGCCTTCCACGTCGAGCTCACCCACCTGCTGCTCCATCAGATGGCCTGCTTCAACTCGCCGGTCTGGTTCAACGTCGGCATCGAGCCCAAGCCCCAGTGCTCGGCCTGCTTCATCAACTCGGTAGAGGACACCATGCCCTCGATCCTGGAGCTGGCCAAGACCGAGGGCATGCTGTTCAAGTTCGGCTCCGGCACCGGCTCGAACCTGTCGGCGCTGCGCTCGTCGCGGGAGGGGCTGGCCGGCGGCGGCACCGCCTCCGGACCGGTCTCCTTCATGCGCGGCTACGACGCCTTCGCCGGGGTGATCAAGAGCGGCGGCAAGACCCGCCGCGCCGCCAAGATGGTCATCCTCGACACCGCCCACCCGGACATCGTCGAGTTCATCGACTGCAAGCTCAGCGAGGAGCGCAAGGCGTGGGCGCTGATCGAGGCCGGCTACGACGGCGGCTTCAACGTCCCCGGGGGCGCCTACGACTCGGTCTTCTACCAGAACGCCAACCACTCGGTGCGGGTCACCGACGAGTTCATGCAGGCGGTGGTCGAGGACGGCGAGTGGACCACCCGGGCGGTGACCGACGGCCGGCCGGTGGAGACCTACCGCGCGCGCTGGCTGCTGCGCAAGATCGCCGAGTCCGCCTGGGCTTGCGGTGACCCCGGGATGCAGTTCGACACCACCATCAACGCCTGGCACACCTGTGCCGAGACGGCGCCGATCCGGGCCAGCAACCCGTGCTCGGAGTACATGTTCCTCGACGACACGGCCTGCAACCTGGCGTCGATGAACCTGCTCAAGTTCTACGACGCCGAAGGCGAGCGCTTCGACGTGGCCGGCTTCCGGCACGCCTGCGAGGTGGCGATCACCGCCCAGGAGATCATCGTCGACAACGCCAGCTATCCGACCCCGGCGATCGCCCGCAACTCGCGGGACTACCGGCCGCTGGGCATCGGCTTCGCCAACCTGGGGGCGCTGTTGATGGCCCGTGGTCTGCCCTACGACTCGGACAGCGGCCGCGACTACGCCGGCGCGGTGACCGCCCTGATGTCGGGCGCCGCCTACGCCCAGTCGGCGCGGATCGCCGAGGCGCTGGGGCCGTTCGCCGGCTTCGAGACCAACCGCCGGCCGATGCTGGAGGTGATGCGCAAGCACCGCGACGCCCTCAAGCGGCTGGACGCCGCCCACGTGCCGCTGGAGCTGCTGCAGGTGGCCCGGCAGTCCTGGGACGAGGTCGTCGAGCGCGGTGAGGGCGCCGGGCTGCGCAACAGCCAGATCTCGGTCATCGCCCCCACCGGCACCATCGCCTTCATGATGGACTGCGACACCACCGGCATCGAGCCCGACATCGCGCTGGTCAAGTACAAGAAGCTGGTCGGTGGCGGCCTGTTCAAGATCGTCAACCAGACGGTGCCGGTGACGCTCCGGCGGCTGGGTTACCCAGCGCCGGCGATCCGGGATATCGTCCGCTACGTCGATGACCACGACACCATCGAGGGAGCACCCGGTCTCGAGAGCGAACACCTGCCGGTCTTCGACTGCGCCTTCAAGCCGGCCAACGGCAGCCGCTCGATCCACTATTCCGGGCACCTGAAGATGCTGGCCGCGGTCCAGCCTTTCGTCTCCGGCGCCATCAGCAAGACGATCAACATGCCGGAGGAGGCGACCACCGAGGAGATCGAGGAGGCCTACCTCGAGGGCTGGCGGCTGGGGCTCAAGGCGGTGGCGATCTACCGCGACGGCTGCAAGCGCAGCCAGCCGCTGTCGACCCGCCAGCAGCAGCGGCCCGCGGCGACTTCCGAAGGGCGGGCGCAGCCGGCGCGCCGCAAGCTGCCCGACGAGCGGCAGGCGGTGACCCACAAGTTCTCGATCAGCGGCCACGAGGGCTACATCACCGTCGGTCTGTACGAGGACGGCCAGCCGGGCGAGATCTTCCTGGTGATGGCCAAGGAGGGCTCCACGATCTCGGGGTTGATGGACGCCTTCGCCACGGCGGTGTCGATCGCGCTACAGTACGGCGTACCCCTCCAGACGCTGGTGGACAAGTTCACCCACACCCGGTTCGAGCCGGCCGGCTTCACCAACAACCCCGAGATCCCGATCGCCAAGTCGATCATGGACTACATCTTCCGCTGGCTGGCCTCCAAGTTCATGAGCCGTGAGCAGCAGCTGTCGGCCGGCGTGGTGCTGCGCGAAGACAACGGCGCGCCGCAGCCGGCGGCGACCGGCGAGGCGCCGGCGGTGGACGGCCGGACGGCCTTTCTCTACCAGCAGGATGCGCCCAGTTGCCAGGAGTGCGGGTCGATCATGGTCCGCAACGGCACCTGCTACAAGTGTCTGAACTGTGGTTCGACGAGCGGGTGTAGCTAGTCCGTGTGCCGGGGCACTTTCTTACCGGACGGCCGGCGAGGGTCCAGTGCGGGCCCCGGCGGACGCCCTGGTTGCCTCCGGTCACTAAACGTTCGGCTGCCCCCATAAGGAGGGGCGGGAGGCAGAGGAGATGGCGATGAAGAAGACGGCCAAGAAGACGGCGGCCAAGAAGAAGGCCACCAAGAAGAAGGCTACCAAGCGCAAGCCGGCCAAGAAGAAGGCCACCAAGAAGAAGGCCACCAAGCGCAAGGCGGCCAAGAGGAAGCCGGCCAAGCGCAAGGCCAGGAAGAAGGCCACCAAGAAGAAGGCTACGAAGAAGAAGGCCGCCAAGAAGACTGCTCGCAAGACGGCGCGCAAGACCAAGACCGCGCGCAAGACGGCGGGCATGGCGCCGCCGCCGCCGGCTGGCAGCTAG
>JBFGCA010000042.1:0-35905 GCA_041567315.1 Thermoanaerobaculia bacterium
CCCCGTCCGCCCCGGCGGGCGGGGCGCTCGTGCGTCACCGGCGGTCGGCGCCGGGCTCAGCGGAGCGCGAGCTCCAGATGGTCCCACCCGTCCGGCGGCAGCGGCCGCCGGCCGCCCGAGCCTTCCAGCTCGACGGCCGATCCGCCTCTCACCCGGCCGATCGCCCGGCAGCCGAACCCGTCCGGCGGCCGGGCACCGGCGGGCAGGCAGAAGAGCAGGACGTAGTCTTCGCCACCCGCCACCGCGAGGTCGAGGGGATCCTGCGCCAGCGCGCTCGACAGCTCACGGTGGCGCGGCGCCGTCGGCAGCGCCTCGGCCTCGACGACCGCCCCGACGCCACTCGCCCGGCACAGCCGGTGGAGATCGAGGGCCAGACCGTCCGAGACGTCGATCGCCGCCGCCCGCCGCCGCCGCCCCAGGACGAGCCCGAGCTCGAGCTGCGGTCGCGGCGAGAGATGGCGGCGGACCGCCCTGCGCGCCGCCGGCCCCAGGCCGGGGGCGAGTCCTGCAACGGCCTCGAGATCGACGCGCCGGCCGGTGAGCCGCGCCCCGGCCGCCAGCAGCAAGCGGCCGGCGGCCGACTCGCCGAGGGTGCCGCCGACCCACAGCCGGTCCCCGGGCCGGGCGTCGCCGCGCCGCAGCCAGCGGCCGCCGCCGGGCCGTTTGCCCATGACGGTGAGGCTGGCGACCAGCCGCGGCGAGCGCGCCAGGTCGCCGCCGGCGAGGATCACTCCGTGGCGTCGGCAGGCGGCCAGCAGTCCGTCGAAGAGCCGCCGGGCCGAGAACTCCGGCGGCAGGGCGAGGGCCAGGAAGGCGTAGGCCGGGCGCGCGCCGCTGGCGGCCAGATCGGAGAGGCCGACCGCCAACAGCCGGCGACCGACCACGGCCGGGTCGAGACCGGGCGGGAAGTGCACGCCGGCCACCTGGTGGTCGACGCTCACCGCCCACCGCCGCGGGTCGGGGAGCAGCGCGGCGTCGTCCCCCAGCAGGTCCTCGCCCCGCCGCCGCAGCCGCCGGCGCAGCGCCGCCAGCAGGCGGTCCTCCGCGCCGAGGCTCATCGGAGGCGAGAGACGGCCGGGCAGGATGGCTCAGGACCGCTGCCTGAGCAGGTTCCGGAGCTCCTCCATGAAGGCGTCGAGGTCTTCGAACTTGCGATACACCGACGCGAAGCGGACGTAGGCCACCTGGTCCAGCTCGCGCAGCCGCTCCATGACGTGGGCACCGATCTCCTGGCTGGTGATCTCGCGCTCCTCGCGCTCGTGCAGCAGCTGCTCGACCTCGTCGACGATCTCGTCGAGCTGCTTGGCCGGCACCGGGCGCTTTTCACATGCCTTGTGAATACCGATCAGCAGCTTCTTGCGATCGAACTCGACGCGGCTGCCGTCGCGCTTGACGACCAGGTAGGGGATCTCCTCGATCCGCTCGTAGGAGGTGAAGCGCCGGTTGCAGGCCAGGCATTCGCGGCGCCGCCGGATGGTGTGCGCGTTGCGGCTCTCACGGGAGTCGACCACCCGGTCTTCGGTCTCGCCGCAGTAGGGACATTTCATGCTACTCCTCGGAGCGCAGCTGGATGCGTAGCTGGAGCAGCTCCTCCTGAGGGGTCGGCGGCGGTTCGAGCTCCACGCGGACGTTGCGCACCTCGTGGACGATCTGTTGATCGCCGTCCTCGACCCTCAGGTTGACGAACAGCCGGCGGGCACGCTCGAAGTCCGCCCGCCTGAGATTGAGCAGCAGACTGCGCCGCGGCGACCGGCCGCCGTTGTCGGAGGTCGTCGCCACCGCCGGGCTGGCCGCCGGGGGCGCGGGCGCCGCCGCCGGTGCCGTCGCGGCGGCCACCGCCGGTTGGCGGCCGGCGCGCGAGATGCCGTCTTCGAGCTGCTTCTTGAGTGCCAGCAGCGTCTGGCGGGAGATCGCCCGCAGGGTCTCGAACACCCCGCGGCCATCGATCGCCGAGGCCTCGATGGCCGGCGCTCCCGAGCGGTTGAGCCGGCTTTCCATCTCGTCGACCGGAGTGATGTCGGCGAGGTCGCGCTTGTTGTATTGGAAGACCAGCGGGATCGAGCCGATGAGGATCCCCAGCTCGGCGAGGTTGGCCTCCAGATTGGACAGCGACTCGCGGTTGGCCGGCGCCATGGCGCGCTGCGAATCGGCCACGAACACCACCCCGTCGACCCCCTTGAGCACCAGCTTGCGGGTGGTGTTGTAGAACACCTGGCCGGGCACCGTGTAGAGCTGGATGCGGGTGTTGAAGCCCGCGATGGTGCCGACCTCGAGGGGCAGCAGGTCGAAGAACAGGGTGCGGTCGGTCTGGGTCTCGAGCGAGACCATCTCGCCGCGCGAGCGCTTGGTGGTGTGGTCGTAGATGTACTGCAGGTTGGTGGTCTTCCCGCACAGGCCGGGGCCGTAGTAGACGACCTTGACGGTCATCTGCATGGTGCTGTAGTTGAAGGACGCCACTGGCCTGCAGCCTCCCGCAGAGGTCCCGGATACTACCACCGCGGGCTCCCGGCGGCCGTTTTCCAGGGGGCGAGGGAGCGTTCGCCGGGGCCCCGCGGCGGCCCTGGCCCTGGGTTACAATAGCCGTCGCCAGCGGCGGGCGACCCGGCGCCGGGACCCTCCGCACGGGTCAGGCTTACGTAGCGCTCAGCCGCCACCCCAGACAGGATCCGCCATAGCGATGAGCCGTCCTCCCAGCGAGCGAACTCTCGAGGCCAGGGATCGCGAGATCCTCAAGGACGTGATCCGCACCTTCATCCTGACCAGCGAGCCGGTCAGCTCGCGGTCGGTGGCCAAGCAGGGGCGGCTCGGCCTGTCGGCGGCCAGCATCCGCAACGTCATGGCCGACCTCGAGGACCTGGGCTACCTGGCGCAGCCGCACACCTCGGCCGGGCGGGTGCCGACGGCCGCCGGCTACCACCTCTACGTCGACTCGCTGATGTCGACCCGGCTGGTGCCGGCGCGCGAGCGCCGCTACATCAAGGAGAACCTGGGCGAGTCGCCGGCGGCCGAGGACCTGATGAGCTCGGCCACCCACCTGCTGACCGAGCTGTCCCATCAGATCGGGTTCGTCCTCACCCCTTCGGTCGGCGACACGGTTCTCAAGACCGTCCACTTCCTGCCGCTGACCGGCAACCGGGTGCTGTGCGTGGTGGTTTCGGCGAGCGGTTTCGTCGACAACCGGGTGATCGAGACCCGGCGGCCGCTGGGTCGCGAGGAGCTGCTCGAGATCTCCAACTACCTGACCGACTCCTTCGCCGGGCTGACCCTGCGCCAGATCCGCGACGAGCTGCTGCGGCTGATGGCCGAGGAGCGGGCCCAGATGGACCTGCTGCTGGCCAACGCCATCTCGCTGGCCCAGCAGGCGCTGGGCACCGAGGAGGCGCCCGAGCTGCTTCTCGAGGGCACCGAGCTGCTGCTCTCGCAGCCCGAGCTGTCCGACGTCGAGAGGGTGCGCAAGCTGCTGGGCACCTTCGCCGACAAGGCGCGCGTGGTGCGTTTTCTCACCCAGTTGATCGACGGCCCGGGGGTGCGGGTGATCATCGGCGAGGAGAGCGACCTGACCTCGGACCTCGACTTCTCGCTGGTCGCCACCACCTACGGGCGCGGCGACCGGCCGCTCGGCAGCCTCGGCATCTTCGGACCGTCGCGCATGGACTATCAGAAGGTGGTGCCGCTGGTGAGCTATCTGGGCGAAAAGCTGGGCCAGGCCCTCGACCAGGCCCCGGACCGGGAATGAGCGGTCGATGAGCGACGAAAAGCGGGGACGGGGCCGCGGCGTGGCCGAATCGGATGAGATCGAGCTCGACGCCGAGGCCGCCGACGACATCGAGGCGGCGATGCGCGAGGCCCTGGAGGCGGTCGAGCGCGCCGACGGCGGCAACGGGCCGACCGGCGGCGGCGAGGAGGCGGTGGCGGCCCCCGAGCCGGGTGCGGCCGACGAGGCCGACGACCAGCAGATCGCGCACCTGCTGCAGGAGATCCAGGAGCTGCGGGACCGCTCGGTCCGCACCTTCGCCGACTTCGAGAACTACCGCAAGCGGGTGGAGCGCGAGCGGCGGGACGAGCGGCGCTACGCCGCCTTCGAGGTGGTCCGCGAGTTCCTGCCGGTGGTCGACAACCTGGAGCGGGCGCTGGCCTCCGAGGGGCCGGCCGAGGAGCTCAAGCGCGGCGTCGAGCTGATCCGCCGCCAGCTCGAGGACCTGTTGCGCGGCTTCGGCGTCCGGCGGGTGCCGGCGGCGGGCGAGCGTTTCGACCCCAGCACCCACGAGGCGGTTTCCCGTCTCGAGGACCCCAGCGTCGAGGCGCCGACGGTCCGCGAGGAGCTGCTGGCCGGGTACACCATGCACGACCGCCTGCTGCGTCCGGCGACGGTGAGGGTGGCCATGCCGCCGGAGGCCGGCCGGGACGCCGAGCCGGCGGAGGCCGAGCCGCGTCCGGAGTGAGCGCGGCCGAGGGGGCCGGGGTGTTCAACAGCCCGGCGGTGCGGTGAGCAAGCTACTCGGCATCGACCTGGGGACCACCAACAGCTGCGCGGCGGTGGTGGACGTGGTGGCGCCGCGGGTGCTCTCCAACCGCGAGGGCAGCCGCACCACCGCCTCGATCGTCGCCTTCACCGAAGAGGGCGACCGGCTGGTCGGTCAGATCGCCAAGCGACAGGCGATCACCAATCCACAGAACACGGTCTTCGCGGTCAAGCGCCTGATCGGACGCAAGTTCGGCGACCCGGAGGTGCAGAGGGCGCGCGAGGTGCTGCCGTTCCCGCTGGTCGAGGCGCCCAACGGCGACGTCACCATCCAGGTCCGCGACCGCCAGTACAGCCCCGAGGAGATGTCGGCCTTCATCCTGCGCGAGATCAGGGGATTTGCCGAGGAGGTGCTGGGCGAGGAGGTGCGCGAGGCGATCATCACGGTGCCGGCCTACTTCAACGACTCGCAGCGTCAGGCGACCCGCGACTCGGGGAAGATCGCCGGGCTCGAGGTGCTACGCATCATCAACGAGCCGACCGCCGCGGCCCTGGCCTACGGCATCAACCGCGAAGAGGGGCAGAAGACGATCGCGGTCTACGACCTGGGCGGTGGCACCTTCGACATCTCGATCCTGCGGTTGGCGCAGGGCGTCTTCGAGGTGCTGGCCACCTCCGGCGACACCTACCTCGGCGGCGAGGACTTCGACCAGCGCATCATGGACGCCCTGATCAAGGATTTCGAGAGCGAGGCCGGGATCGATCTGCGCACCGACCGCATGGCTCTGCAGCGGCTCAAGGAGGCCGCCGAGCGCGCCAAGTGCGAGCTGTCGGCGGCCGAGGAGGCGCCGATCAACCTGCCGTTCATCTCGGCCGACGAAAGCGGCCCCCGGCACCTGTCGCGGACGCTGACCCGCCGCGAGTTCGAGGGTCTGGTCGAGGACCTGGTGCTGCGCACCGAGGGACCCTGCTGCGAGGCCATGGACTCGGCCGAGGTGCGCCCCGACCAGATCGACGAGGTGCTGGTGGTCGGCGGGCAGACCCGCACCCCGATGGTGCTGGCGACCGTCGAGCGGATCTTCGGCCGGCCGCCCAACCGCGAGATCAACCCCGACGAGGTGGTGGCCATCGGCGCCGCCATCCAGGGCGGCATCCTCAAGGGGGACATCAAGGACATCGTGCTGCTCGACGTCACCCCGCTGTCGCTCGGCGTCGAGACCCACGGCGGACTGTTCACCAAGCTGATCGAGCGCAACTCGACCATCCCCACCAAGGCCACCCAGATCTTCACCACCGTGGTCGACAACCAGGACACGGTGGAGATCCACGTCCTGCAGGGCGAGCGCGAGATCGCCGGCGAGAACAAGTCGCTGGGCCGTTTCGAGCTGGTGGGGGTGCCGCCGGCGCCGCGCGGGGTGCCGCAGATCGAGGTCACCTTCGCCATCGACTCCAACGGCATCGTCAGCGTCTCGGCCCGCGACGTGGCCACCAACAAGTCGCAGAGCGTGCAGATCAATCCGGCCGGCGGGCTGACCAAGGACGAGATCGACCGCCTGGTCGAGGAGGCCGAGGAGCACTCGCACGCCGATCAGCAGCGGCGCGAGATGCGGCGCCTCAAGAACCGGCTCGAGGGGTTGATCTACACCAACGAGCGGGTTTTCGAGCAGTTCCAGGAGATGCTCGGCGGCCCCGAGCGCAAGCGGGTCCGCGACACCCTGCTCAAGTCGCGCATGGCGCTGGCCGCCGACGACCGCGCCGACCTCGAGGCGGCCATGTTCGATCTCAACAGCATCTCGCGCCAGCTCTCCGAGCTGATGCTCGAAAGCATCGACGACGGCGGCGGCGGCGGTTAGACATGGCCGCGAAGCGGGACTACTACGAGGTCCTGGGGGTCCCTCGCACGGCCTCCGCCAAGGAGATCAAGTCGGCCTACCGCAAGCTGGCGGTCAACCATCACCCCGACCGCAACCCCGACGACAAGCAGGCCGAGGAGCGGTTCAAGGAGGCGGCCGAGGCCTACGCGGTGCTCTCCGACCCCGACAAGCGGTCGCGCTACGACCGCTTTGGCCACCAGGGAGTGGGGGCCGGCGGCTTCCGCGGCTTCGACGCCGACACCTTCGGCGACTTCGCCGACATCCTGGGCGACTTCTTCGGCTTCGGCTTTGGCGACGTCTTCGGCGGCCGGCGCCGGCCGGGCGGCGGCCGGCCCGGCGCCGACCTCAGGTACCGGCTGGGCCTGACCCTGGAGGAGGCGGCTTTTGGCGTCGCCAAGGACCTGGAGATCCCGCGCCTCGAATCCTGCGAGTCCTGCTCCGGCTCGGGCAGCGCCGGCGGCGGGCCGCCGGCGAGCTGCTCGGCCTGCGGCGGTCACGGCCAGATCCGCTTCAGCCAGGGCTTTTTCACCGTTGCCCGCACCTGCCCGCAGTGCCACGGCGAGGGCCGGGTGATCACCGACCCGTGCGAGACCTGCGCCGGCAGCGGCCGGGTCGAGCGCAAGCGCTCGCTCGAGGTACGCATCCCGCCGGGCGTCGACACCGGCACCCGGCTGCGCCTGGCCGGTGAAGGGGAGCACGGCCAGCGCGGCGGACCGGTCGGTGACCTCTACGTCGACATCCTCGTCGAGCCCCACCGCGAGTTCGCGCGCCAGGGCGAGAACGTCCTGAGCGAGGTCGAGATCACCTACCCGCAGGCGGTGCTGGGGGCCTCGCTCGAGGTCCGGACCCTCCACGGCGAGGCCGCCCTGGAGGTGCCGGCCGGCACCCCCCACGGCCGCGAGTTCCGGCTGCGGGGCAAGGGGGTGGAGCGCCTGGACGGCCGTGGCCGGGGCGACCACGTGGTCCGCGTCCTGGTCGCCGTGCCCCATCCGCGCCAGCTCAGCGACGAGCACCTGGATCTGGTCCGGCAGCTGGCCGAGATCGAGGGCAGCGAGGTCCGCGGCGAGCGGCGGGTGCTCGACCGGGTGCGCGACCTGTTCGGCTAGCGGGATCGCTCGGGCCACCAGCTCACCATGGGCGCCGCCGGCCATCACTACTGCCTGCGCCTGAGCGTTCCCGAAGCCGCCGAGGACGCCCTGGTGGCCGAGCTGTGGGCCTGGGGCACGACCGGCGTCGAGCTGCAACCGGTGGCCGGCGGTGGCCTCGAGGCCGCCGCCTACTTCCGGCGTCCGCCGCCCGGCGATTGGCGCTACCGACTGCGGGAGGTGGTGGGCGCCGCGGCCGCTGCGGCGGTGGTCTCCCGGCAGCCCGACCGCGACTGGATGGCGGCCTACCGGCGGTCGGCGCGGCCGCTCGCCGTCGGGCGCAGACTGCTGGTCGATCCAGGTGAGCCGGAGCCGGGTGAGCCGGAGCCAGGTGAGCCGAGGGCCTGCGAGTCGGGGCGGCGCGAGGCAACGGGGGTCCAGGCCGCGGCGAGCGCCGACGCTGACGGCGCCACGCGGCTCCGGGCGGCCGGGTTCGAGGACGCCCGGGTCGAGGTCGATGGGCTCGAGGAGGAGGCGCGGCGCCAGGGCCGGCGCTTGCTGCGGCTGCCGGCGCGGACCGCGTTTGGCACCGGGAGCCACGAGTCCACGCGGCTGACCATCGAGCTGCTGGACGAACTGGTCGACGAGCTGGGGCTGGTCGGGAAGCGAGTACTGGACGTAGGCACCGGCAGCGGCATCCTGGCCTTCGCGGCCCTCCTGGCTGGCGCGGGGAGGGTACTGGGGATCGACGTCGATCCTGCCGCCGTCCTGACCGCGGGCCAGAACCGGCGCCTCAACCGGCTGTGGCCGAACCTGGCCGCCGGCTCGCTGGCCGCGCTCCGACCGCTTCCGGTCTTCGACCTGGCCCTGGTCAACGTTCGCCCGGTCGAGCTGGGGGACGACCTAACCGGACTCCGCTTCATGCTGCGGCCGCGGGGCATCGCGATCTTCTCGGGCCTGCTCGGTGCCGAGCGCGAGAGCGGGGCCCGCCGCCTGGAGCGCCACGGTTTCCACTGCCGGCGCTGGCGCGAGGCCGGCGAGTGGGCGGCCGTTCTTGCCGTCGTGGAGGCGGCGTGATCACCGTGCTGGTGCCGCCGCCGCTGACGCCCGGCGGCGAGAAGCGCCTCGACGGCGCCCCGTACCGTCACCTGTTCCGGGCCCGCCGGCTGGCCACCGGCGAGCGCCTGCGGCTGGTCGACGGCGAGGGCACGGCGCACTGGGGGCTGGTGGAGCAGGTGACGGCCCGGCAGGCCGTGCTGCGGATCGCCGAGCCGGCCCCCAGCGGCGAGCCGGCGGCGCGGGTCGAGCTGCTGGTGGCGCCGCCGCGCGCGCCGCGCGCCGCCTGGCTGGTCGAGAAGGCCACCGAGCTGGGCGTCGCCGCGGTCCGCTTCGTCGCCACCGGGCGTGCCCCCCGCCGCTACGGGAGCGCCACCCTGTCGCGCCTCCGGCGCATCGCCGCCGCGGCGGTCGAGCAGTGCCACCGGGCCCGCACCCCCGCCGTTACCGGCGTCCACCCGTGGGCCGAGCTTGAGAGCCTGCTGGCGCCGCTTCCCGCCCGCTGGCTCCTGGACACCGGCGCGGCCGCCCCGCCACCCCGGCTGGCCCCGGGCGCGACCGCCGTCCTGGTCGGTCCCGAGGGCGGCTGGACCGGCGCCGAGCGCCGCCGGCTCGCGGCCCTCGACTGCCGCCCCGCGGGCCTCGGCGAGCGCACCCTGCGCGTCGAGACCGCCGCCCTCGCCGCCGCCACCCTCCTGCTCAGCGCCGGTGACCCCTTCCGTTGACACCCCCGGGGCCGGCGGCTAGGCTGGACCGAGTTTCACCGCCGGGTTTGCGCCGCTCCTCCGCGCCGCCTCGACACGCGTTCCAGACCGGAGAGAAGCCATGAACATCAACGACCTGCTCAAAGTGGCGCTCGAGCGCAAGGCCTCCGACCTCCACCTCAAGGTCGGCTCCTACCCGGTGGTGCGGGTGGACGGCGACCTGCACCCGCTCAGCGACTTCAAGCGGCTGATGCAGGAGGACACCGTGGCGATGGCGTTCTCGATGATGAACGCCCGTCAGAAGCAGCGCTTCAAGGAGGAGTTCGAGATCGACATCGCCTACTCGGTGCCCGGGCTGGGCCGCTTCCGCTGCAACGTCTTCCAGCAGCGCGGCTCGGTGGGTCTGGTGCTGCGCGTGATCCCGGCCCGCATCCTGTCGATCCGCGAGCTGATGCTGCCCAAGGTGCTGGAGCGGATCGGCCTCGAGCGGCGCGGGTTGGTGCTGGTCACCGGCACCACCGGCTCCGGAAAATCGACCACCCTGGCGGCGATGATCGACCACATCAACGCCCACCGCTCGGAGCACATCATCACCATCGAGGACCCCATCGAGTTTCTGCACCGCGACAAGAAGTCGATCGTCAACCAGCGCGAGGTGGACGTCGACACCCGGGCCTTCGCGCCGGCCATGCGCTCGGCGCTGCGCCAGGACCCCGACGTCATCCTGGTCGGCGAGATGCGCGACTTCGAGACCATCGAGACGGCGCTGCTGGCGGCCGAGACCGGCCACCTGGTGTTCTCGACCCTCCACACCCTGGACGCCACCGAGACGGTCAACCGGATCATCGCGGTCTTTCCGCCCCACCAGCAGAAGCAGATCCGCATCCAGCTGTCGGCGGTCCTGCGTGGCGCCATCGCCATGCGACTGGTGTCGCGGGCCGACGGCACCGGTCGGGTGCCGGCGGTCGAGGTGATGATCACCACCCCCTACATCCGCGACTGCATCGAGAACAAGGAAAAGACCAAGTACATCCGCGAGCAGATCGCCCTCGGCACCAGCCAGTACGGCATGCAGACCTTCGACCAGTCGCTCTACCAGCTCTACAAGGGCGGCCTGATCACGCTGGAGGAGGCGCTGCGCCGCTCGTCCAACCCGGACGAGTTCAAGCTCAAGGTGCAGGGCGTCCAGTTCACCGCCGACATCGCCCGCGAACAGATGGAGTCCTCGCTGGAGATGGGCGACGAGAGCGAGATCCTCAGTGGGGAGCCCTCGTTCGAGATCGACTAGCCGATTTGGGTGTTACGGGCCACTAGCGCTCGACAGCCACCGACTGCAGGTCCCCACCCGCGGTCCGCGCCCAACGGCGAGGCGCGGCCGCTGCCGCCGATGCCCGACTGCTACGCCAAGGCCCTCGAGCTGCTGGCGCGGCGGCCCCACTTCGAGCAGCAGCTCGCCGCCAAGCTGGCGGCGCGCGGCTTCGACGGCGAGGAGATCGCCGACGCCTGCGGCCGGCTGCGCGAGCTGGGCTACCTGGACGACGAGCGGGCGGCGGTCGAGCTGGTCACCGGGGCGCTGCGACGCAAGGGATACGGCCGGCGCCGGGTGCGCCGCGAGCTGGAGCGGCGGGGGGCCCCGCCGGCGGCGGTCGCGCGCGCGCTCGACGCCCTGTCGCCGGAGGAGGAGCTGGAGCTGGCCCGGCAGCTGGCCGGACGCTGGCGGCAGCGGCGGGCGGCCGGCGCGGCGGCGCTGGCCCGCCATCTGGACCGCAAGGGCTTCTCGCCGCCGGTGATCCGCCGGCTGCTGGAGGAGGCCGGCGAGGAATGGGGCGAGTGAAACGTCACAGCGCCGGGCGTCGCCCGCTGCTAGACTGAGAAGCTATGGCGCCTTTGCGAAAGGGGCTCGCCGTGGCGACCGCGCTGGCCGCGCTTCTGGCCGTGCTGGCCCCGGCTCCCAGCGGGGCGCAGGAGGTCAGGCTCGTCCGATTGCCGGACGGCAGCCGGCTGCTCTTCAACGAGCCGGGCCGCGCCGCCCTCCGCCCGCGGCCGGCGCCGCAGCGGCTGGAGCCCCTGATCGCGGCGCACGCCCGCCAGCGCCACCTCGACCCGCGGCTGGTCCAGGCGGTGATCCAGGTGGAGTCCGGCTACCGGCCCTGGGCGGTGTCGCCGCGCGGCGCCATGGGGCTGATGCAGCTCATGCCGGAGACCGCCCGCGCCCTGGCGGTGACCGACCCCTACGATCCGGAGCAGAACATCGCCGGCGGCACCGCCTATCTGCGGCAGATGCTGGACGAGTTCGGCGGCCGGCTCGAGCTCGCCCTGGCCGGCTACAACGCCGGCCCCGCGGCGGTCTACCGCTTCGACGGCATCCCGCCCTACCGCGAGACGCTGGGCTACGTCGAGAACGTGCTGCGGCTCTACCGATCCGACCCCGACCTGCGGCTTGCCGCCGGCAGCGGGCGGCTGGGGCGGCCGACCCACCTGTGGCGTGACGCCGGCGGCCACCTGCGGCTCAGCACGCGGCCGCCCGCCGCACCCTGAGCCCTGCGCCGTTGCCGGCGGCAACCGACCGGCAGGGGGTAGCCATTCCCAGGTATCGAGCCCTCCTCAACGCTCCCAATCTGCTGTCGCTCTTCCGGATCCTGCTGGTACCGCTGCTGGTGGCGGTGCTGCTGACCAAGTTCGAGGGCAAGGAGTTCGTCGGGCTGGGGGTGTTCCTGCTCGCCTCGCTGACCGATTTCCTCGATGGCTTCATCGCCCGGCGGCTCGGGAAGGTCACCCGCTTGGGCAAGCTGCTCGACCCGGCGGCCGACAAGATCCTCACCTCGGCCGCCTTCATCTCGCTGGTCGAGCTGGGACTGGCTCCGGCCTGGATGGTGGTGGTGATCATTGCCCGCGAGTTCGCCGTCTCCTCGCTGCGCAGCCTGGCCGCCTCGCAGAACCTGGTGCTGGCCGCCATCTTCTCGGCCAAGCTCAAGACCGTCTCGCAGATCGTCGCCATCGCGCTGCTGATCATCTACAACCAGCTCGGCGAGTTCGAGCGCCTGGCGCCGCTGATGCTGTGGGTGGCGATGCTGGCCAGCCTGTACTCGGGGGTCGAGTACTTCGCCCGCTACATGCCGGGGATCCTGCGGGGCGACGGAGCGAGCGCCGCCGGTGGAACCTAGTCCCAGCCCGCCGACCGCCGACCGGGCGCTGCTGCAGCGGCTGGCGCGCGGCGCCCGCCACCGGTACCGCGCCATCTTCCTGCTCACCGGCCTGGTCCTGGCCGGCGCGGTGACGCTGGCCAGCCGGCTGCGCTTCGACACCGACGTCCTCAACCTGCTGCCGCGGCGGGCGCCCGAGGTCCAGGCCTTCCGGGAGGCGCTGGACCGGTTCGGGAGCGCCGACTACCTGATCGTCGCGGTGCGGATCCCCGAGGGGGCCGTCCTCGACCCCTACCTGAGCCTGGCCGACCGGCTGGGCGCCGGGCTCGATCGCAGCCTGCTGATCGACGAGGTCGAGTACCGGCTGGCCGAGATCGAAGGGCTGCTCGAGGCCTTCCTGCCGAGGTCGATGTTGTTCCTGGACGAGGGCGCCAGGGCGGCGGTGGTCGAACGGCTGAGCGACGAGGGGCTGCGCCGGCGGGTGCGCGAGCTGCGGCGCCTGGTCGAGACCCCGCAGTCGGTGGCCCTGAAGAGCGTCCTGCGGCTCGACCCGGTCGGACTGGCCGAGGTCTTCCTCGAACGTTTCACCGGTGCCCGCGCCGGACTGTCGGTCGACTGGACCACCGGCTACCTGCTCTCCACCGACCGCCGTATGCTGCTGCTGCTGGCGCAGCCCACCGCGCCGCCGCAGAACGTCGACTTCGCCAAGCGGTTGAGCGCCGAGACCGCGGCGCTGATCGAGGAGGTCCGCACAGCCTGGCCCGAGATCGCCGGTCCGGACGCCGGTCCGGCCCCCGAGGTGGCGCTGGGCGGCCGCTACGTGATCGCGGTCGGCGACGAGGAGCTGATCCGCCGCGACGCCATCACCAACGTGCTGACCTCGATGGCCGGCGTGCTCGCCCTGTTCCTGCTCGCCTTCCGGCGCTTCGGTCTGCTGCTCTACGCCTTCGTGCCGCTGTGCAGCGGCCTGGCCCTGACCTTCGGCTTCTCGGCCGTGGTCTACGGCTCGCTGAGCGCCGCCACCAGCGGCGTCGCGGCGCTGCTCATCGGTCTGGGGATCGACTTCGTGATCGTCTCCTACGGCCGCTACGTCGAGGAGCGCCGCGGCGGTGCCGGGCTGGAGACCGCCCTGGCGCGGATGAGCGGCTCCTCCGGGCGGGCGGTGGTGGTCGGTGGCGTCACCAGCGCCGCGACCTTCTACTCCTTCGGGGTGACCGACTTCACCGGTCTCAGGCAGATGGGCTTCCTGACCGGCACCGGCATCCTGTTCTGCATGCTGGCGGTGCTGCTGCTGCTGCCGGCGATGCTGGCCTGGAGCGAGGACCATCACCGGCGCCGCGACCGCGCGCCGCGGCTGGTCCTCCACGGGCTGGGCAGCGCGCGGCTGATCCGCCTGGCGCTGGCCCGCCCGACGTGGGTGCTGCTGGCCAGCCTGGTGGTCTCGGCGGCCGCCGTCGCGGCGCTGCCGCGGCTCGAGTTCGTCGACAGCGTGCAGGCCATGCGCCCGGCCGGCAACCCCGGGGTGACGGTGCGCGACGAGGTGGCCGAGCGCTTCGCCTCGGGCTTCGACCAGATGATGCTGGTGGTCGGTGGCGACACCGTCGACGAGGTGGTGGAGGGCGCCCATCGCGCTGCCGAAGGCGCCCGCGCCCTGGTCGCCTCCGGGGTGCTCGTCGCCGCCGACGCGGTCACCACCCTGATCCCGCCGCCCGCCCGGCAGCGCGCCGCCCTCGAGTGGCTGTCCCGGGCGCGCGTCGCCGAGCTCGACCCCGATCGCATACGCTCCACCTTTGCCGAAGCGGCGGCGGCCGAGGGTCTGCGGCTCGACCCGTTCCTGCCCGGTCTCGACCTGCTGACCCAGGCGATCGAGCGCCAGCGGCCGGTGGGTCCCGACGACTACGCCTCGAGCCCGCAGACCCGCGCCCTGCTCGACCGCTATCTCGCCCGCTCTCCGGGGGGCTGGCAGAGCGCCGTCTTCCTCTACCCCCCGGCGATGCGCTGGCGCCGCGAGCCGCCCCCCGAGGTCGAGCGGCTGGCCGCCGAGCTGGGCCCCCACGCGGTCCTCACCGGCGCCAACGTGGTCTCCAAGTTCCTGCGCCGCCGCGTCCTCGAGGACGCCGTCGTCGCCGCGGTCCTCGGCTTCGTCCTCGTCGCCGCCCTGCTGTGGCTCGACTACCGCCGCCTCGACGACACCCTGCTGTCGCTGGCGCCGCTGACGATGGGCATCATCTGGATGCTGGGGGCGCTGGCGCTTCTCGGCTGGCCGATGAACTTCATGAACATCTTCGTCACCACCATGATCATCGGCATCGGGGTGGACTACGGCGTCCACATGATCCACCGCTACCGCGAGCGAGCCGCCGCCGACCCCGCCGCCCGCGCCGCCGGCCTCGCCGAGACCGGCAAGGCGATCGTGCTGGCCGCCCTCTCCACCATCGTCGGCTTCGGCTCGCTCTCCTTCTCCCACTACCCCGGTCTCCAGTCGATGGGCCGCGTCGCCATCCTCGGCGCCGTCACCACCGCGCTGGTCGCCATCACCGTCCTCCCCGCCTACCTCGCCCGCTTCCGGCTGCCCAGGACTCCACAGCCAGGCGAGTAGGCGCGCACTCTCGCCTGGTGGGCATCGCGGCGGTCGGCGTGCCCCCGGGGGCGGGTGGGTCTCCCCCGGAGCCGGTTTTTTTGGCCCGCATCAGCCGCCAACGGCCGCTGACGGGCCCGTGGTACTGGTGGTTGCGGAGGTGGTCGCTGGCGGGCTCGACCCATTCGGGCTGCGCCTGATTTGGGGCCTCGCGATGCGGGGCTGGTCGCCGTCTCCGGTGGGAGACCCACCCGCCGCAGACCCCCGCCCGGATGGACCGAATCAACGTTTCTCCCCCTGCCGGCCACGGGTGGAAACAACAGCAGGCCACGACCCCTCCACCGGTGCGCAGATCCGCCAGCTTCGGGCGGGAGGCCGCCGCCCAGGCCGGGGGGTACCCGGAGCGGAACGTGTTGGCCGGGGAGGGGGAGTGGAGCGCAGGGTACCCCCCGGCCCCAGGCGGCCGCGGGTGGGGGGGGCGCGACGACCGTCGCGAGTCCACCCTCGCGACCCTCTGCTAGAGTCTCCCCCCCACCGGCGCCGTTTCTTCCACTCTCGTCATGTTCGAAGGTCTGCAGGGCAAGCTCCAGGGCGTCTTTCGCCGTCTGAAGGGCGAAGGGCGGGTCTCCGAGGCGGTGCTCCAGGAGGCGCTGCGCGAGATCCGGCTGGCGCTGCTCGAGGCCGACGTCCACTTCCGGGTGGTCAAGGCGTTCGTCGCCCGGCTCCGCGAGCGGGCGCTCGACAGCGAAGTGCTGGAGAGCCTGACGCCGGCCCAGCAGGTCGTGCGGATCGTCCGCGACGAGCTGACCGAGCTGCTGGGCGAGGCCGGCGGCGAGCTCAAGCTCGACGGGCGGCCGGCGGTGGTCCTGCTCACCGGGCTCCAGGGCTCGGGCAAGACCACCACCGCCGGCAAGCTGGGGCGGCGGCTGCGCGGTCGCGGCCAGCACCCGCTGCTGGTGGCCGCCGACCTGCAGCGTGCGGCGGCCGTCGAGCAGCTGGTCCAGGTGGGGGCCGGGGTCGACGTGCCGGTGCTCGAGCCGGCGGCCGGCGAGGGGCTGATGGAGCTCGCCGACCGGGCGTTCAAGACCGCCCGCGAGCGTGGCCACGACGTGCTGCTGGTCGACACCGCGGGCCGGCTCCACGTCGACGAGCCGCTGATGGAGGAGATCCGGGCGCTGGCGAAGAGGCTCGAGCCGGCCGAGATCCTGTTCGTGGCCGACGCCATGACCGGCCAGGACGCGGTGCGCAGCGCCGAGGCCTTTGCCGCCGCCCTGGCGCTCACCGGGGTCATCCTCACCAAGCTCGACGGCGACGCCCGCGGCGGGGCGGCGCTGTCCATCCGGGCGGTGGCCAAGGTGCCGATCCGCTTCCTGGGGGTGGGCGAGCGGCCCGAGGACCTGGAGCTGTTCCATCCCGAGCGGCTGGCCTCGCGCATCCTGGGGATGGGCGACGTCCTGTCGCTGATCGAGCGCGCCGAGGCCGGGCTGGACGCGGCCGAGACCGAGCGGCTGGCCGAGCGCATCGCGCGCCGCGAGTTCAGCCTCGAGGACCTGCGCGACCAGCTTCGCCAGATGCGGCGGCTGGGGCCGCTGGGGCAGGTGCTGGAGCTGCTGCCCAAGGCCGGCCCGCTGGCGGCGCTGGACGCCGACGCGGTCGACGAGGGGCGGCTCAAGCGGGTCGAGGCGATCCTCGACTCGATGACGCCGGGCGAGCGCCGCCGTCCGGCGGTGCTCAATGGCAGCCGCAAGCGCCGCATCGCCCGCGGCTCCGGAGTGTCGGTCCAGGAGATCAACCGGCTGCTCAAGCAGTACCGCGAGATGCGGCGCATGCTCAAGGGCGTCAAGGGCCGCTGGCTGCGCCGCGCGATGGGGTTGCGGTAGATGGGGCTGCGATAGCGACCGGCGGGCCCGGGGACCCGGGGGAGGGTATCCAGCGGTGGCCGTTGCTGCTAAACTGAGGCGTTTGTCGAGCGCCGGCCCCCGGCGGTGGGTGGGCGTCCTTCCCGAGCAGATTCACTGTCCAGCAGACACGAGAAGTCCAGGGGGTAGCGAGAAGATGTTGAAGATCAGGCTCCGCCGGATGGGGTCGCGCAACCGGCCGTTCTACCGGGTGGTGGTCTCGGACGGGCGCCAGACGCCGACGGCGTCGGCCCTCGAAGAGATCGGCCACTACGATCCGCGGGCCGCCGAAGGGGGGCTCGAGATCGACGCCGAGCGCGTCGACTACTGGGTGGGCAACGGCGCCCAGCTGTCGCCCTCGGTCCGCAAGCTGCTGCGGCGGCAACCGCCCGCCGCCGGCTGACCGTGGCCAGCGTCGCCGAGTCACTGGCGCGGCTGGTCCGGCTGATGGTCGACGAGCCGGAGGCGGTCGAGGTCCACGAGATCCCGGTCCGCGACGGGCAGCTCCTCGAGCTGCGGGTGGCGCCAGACGACCTCGGCAAGGTGATCGGCCGTCAGGGGCGGACCGCCCGCGCCCTGCGCTCGCTCCTGGACGCCCGCGGGGCCCGGGCCGGCGAGCTGTATGACCTCGAGATCCTCGAGGACTAGTCCGGGGGAGCTGCCGGCCACCGTGACGGTGGCCCGGGTGCGGCGCCCCCACGGTCTGGCTGGCGAGGTGGTGGTCGAGCTGGAGAGCGACGTCCCCGAGCGGCTGGCGCCGGGAAGCGAGCTGGAGCTGGTCGGGGCGAGCGGCGATCGCCGCCCGGTGACGGTCGCCGCTTCGCGGCCGCACGGCGGCGGCGTCCTCGTCCGCCTGGCCGGCTGCGCCGGTCGCGACGAGGCCGAGGCCCTGCGCGGCGCCCGCTTCGAGGTGCCGCGGGAGCGGGTGCCGCCGGCGCCGGCGGGCAGCTACTACTACTTCGAGCTCGAGGGCTGCAGCTGCCGGGATCTGGGGTCCGGCGAGCTGGGCCGGGTGACGGCGCTGATCGAGGACGGCGGCGGCCTGCTGCTGGAGGTCGACGACGGCGAGCGGCGGCTGCTGGTGCCGTTCGTCGGCGCCTACCTGCGGCGGGTCGACGTCGCCGGCAGGCGGATCGACCTCGAGCTGCCGGCGGGACTGGTCGAGACGTGCACATCGCGGTCATAACCATCTTCCCGGGTCTGTTCGAGCCCTTCCTCTCCAGCACGCTGATCGGCCGGGCGGTGGCCGCGGGACGGCTCGAAGTCGCCGTCCACGACCTGCGCCGGTTCGCCACCGGCCGTCACCGCTCGGTCGACGACGAGCCCTACGGCGGCGGCGGCGGCATGGTGATGAGCGCGCCGCCGTGGCTGCGGGCGGTCCGCACGCTGTCCGTAGGGGAGCGGCCATGGCGCATCCTGTTGTCCCCGCAGGGCGAGCGGCTGACCGACTCGAAGGTGCGCGAGCTGGCGGCCCGGTCGCGGCTGATGCTGCTCTGCGGGCGCTACGAGGGGGTGGACGAGCGGGTCAAGGAGCTGGTGGTGGACGAGGAGCTGTCGATCGGCGACTACGTGCTGTCGGGGGGCGAGGTGCCGGCGATGGTGCTGATCGAGGCCGTCTCGCGGCAGTTGCCGGGGGTGGTCGGCTGTGCCGGCTCGGTGGAGGAGGACAGTTTCCGGAGCGGGCTGCTGGACCATCCGCACTACACGCGGCCGCGCAGGGTCGAGGGGCTGGAAGTGCCGGAGGTCCTGCTCTCCGGCGACCACGCGGCGATCGCCGCCTGGCGCCGGCGACAGGCCCTGGCCGCCACCGCCCGCAAGCGGCCCGAGCTGCTGCCGGACGCGGAGCTCACCGCCGAGGAGCGGCGCTGGCTCGGCCGGCGGGCCGCCGGGGCGCGGGAAGGGAGCCCCGGGTTGTCAGAGCGGGCCGCTGGCGCCCATAATAGGGGCTTGTCCAACCCGAGCCCCCCCGGCGGGGCGTCGAAGGAAACCGAAGATGAACAAGCTGCAAGACGTTGAGAAGGAGTATCTCCGCTCCGACCTGCCCGATTTCCGGGCCGGCGACACGCTCAAGGTGCACGTCAAGGTGTCCGAGGGCGGCAAGGAGCGGATTCAGGTGTTTCAGGGGGTGGTGATCGCGCGGCGGGGGAGCGGGACCAACGAGTCCTTCACCGTGCGCAAGGTCTCGGGAGGGGTCGGGGTCGAGCGGGTCTTTCCGCTGCACTCCCCGGTCCTGGACCGCCTGGAGGTGGTGCGCCGCGGGCGCGTGCGGCGGGCCAAGCTGTACTATCTGCGCAACCTGCGCGGCAAGGCGGCCCGGATCGAAGAGCGGCGCGAGGACCGTCCCTCAACCCAGGCTTCCGGGCGGAATCCTTAAGTCCGTACCGGCGGTAGGCTGCCCGGGAGCCCGCCGGCCGAGGAGAGGAGCTCCGGTCGCGGGCGGTCCCCGGGGGCAGGGGTGGCAGGCGAGGAGGGCAGCGCCGTGGCGACGATCCAGCAGCTGGGAGCCGAGCTCTACCGGCTCGGTCTGCTGGGGGATCTCGAGGAGCGGCTGCGGCTGGCCGGCTTCGCGCCGCTGGCCGGCGTGGACGAGGCCGGGCGCGGTTGTCTGGCCGGGCCGGTGGTGGCGGCGGCGGTGATCCCCGACCCGCAGCGCCCGCTGCCGGGGGTCGACGACAGCAAGGCCCTGGCGCCCGAGGTGCGGGCGCGGCTGGCCGCACGCATCCGCGCCACCGCCGTCGCCTGGTCGGTGGCGGCGGCGTCGCCGGCTACCATCGACCGCATCAACATCCTGGCGGCTACCCGCAAGGTGATGCGGGAGGCCGTCGCCGCGCTGCGGACCCGACCTGCCCTCGTGCTGGTGGACGCCGTCCCGCTGCCCGGGCTGGGCGCACCCTGCCTGCCGCTGGTCCGGGGGGACTGCATCAGCTACGCGGTGGCCTGCGCCTCAATCCTGGCCAAGGAGGAGCGCGACCGGCAGATGGTGGAGATGGACGGCAGCTACCCGCATTACGGCTTCGCGCGCCACAAGGGCTATGCCGCCGAGGAGCACCGGCGGGCGCTGGCCCGGTACGGCCCCTGTCCGCAGCACCGCCTGACCTTCGGCTCGGTGGTGCCCCGCCTCGAGGACGGCCGGCGGTGAGCCGCCAGCGCCAGAAGGCCATTCGCAGCGCCGAGCGGCTGGTCGGCCGCGGCCGGCTGCAGGCCGCCATCGCCGAGTACCGCAAGGTGCTCCAGGACCATCCCAACGACACCAGCACCCTCAACCGGGTCGGCGACCTCTACGCCCGCCTCGACCGCCCGGACGAGGCGATCGGGCTCTTCAAGCAGGCGGCGCGGCACTTCGGCCGCGAGGGCTTTTTCGTCAAGGCGATCGCCATCTACAAGAAGATCATCCGCCTCGATCCCACCCAGTTCGAGGTCTACGAGTCGCTGGCCGACCTCTACCGGCGGCAGGGCCTGATCAGCGAAGCCCGCACCCAGTATCAGGTGGTCGCCGACTACCACCTCAAGCACGAGGACCTGAAGTCCGCCGCCGGCATCTATCGCAAGCTGGCCGAGCTCGAGCCCGACAACCCGTCGCACAGCTGGCGCCTGGCCGACCTGCTGGGCCGCCTGGGCCGGCCGGCCGAGGCGCTCAGCGAGTACGGCTCGGTCGCCTCCCTGATGCTGAGCCACGGGCGGGCCGAGGAGGCCGCCCGCGTCTATCAACGGGCGCTCGAGACCGACGCCGGCGACCTCGAGTTCGTGCGCCGGGCGGTGGGCGAGATCCGGCAGGCGGGTCTCCGGCAGGAGGCGCGCGAGCTGCTGGCGGCGGCGGTCGACCTCAACCCCGAGGCCCGCCGGCTGGACGCCGAGCTGGGCCTGCTGGGACCCACGGCCGGCGAGCTGTTCGAGGAGCCGGGGGCGGCGGCGCTGGAGCCGGAGCCGGCGCCCGAAGAGGAACCCGAAGACGAGGTCGCGCTGTCGCCGGAGCTACTGGGCCTGACCGAAGCGGCCGCCGCCGAGGAGGCCACCGCCGAGGAGACCGGTGCCGATGGGGAGTCGGCGGCGCCGCCGGTCGTGGAGGAAGAGGCGGTGGCGGAGCCCTCCGCCGGCCGGGTCGAGGGCCCCGCCGAGGCGACGACCGGAGCTCGCCGGCCGGTGGCCGAGCCCGAGGAGTTCGAGATCGACCTCGACGGTCTGGAGAGTTTCGGGCAGGCGGTCGAGGAGACCGAGGCTCTCCTCGCCGAGCCGGTGGCGGAGGTCGAGCCCGGCCTGCGGCCCGGGGAGCTCGACGCCGGCGAGCGGGAGCGGCTGGACGAGCTGCTGGCCGAGGCCGAGGTGCTGGCCCGCTACGGTCTCGAGCCCAAGGCGGTGGAGCGTCTCGAGGAGGCCTTGGCCCTCGACCCGCGGCGGCTCGACACCCACCGGCGGCTGATCACCCTCCATCTGGAGACCCGCGACCCCGGCCGGGCCGCGGCGCTCGCCGACCGGGTGGCGCGCCTGGCGGTCGACCTCGGCAAGCCCGAGGTCTGGGAGCAGGTGCGCGACCAGCTCCTGGGCGAGGGCTTCCGGGTGGTAGGCGGCCGGATGGTGGCCCCCGAGCCGGCGGCGGCCGAAGCGGCGGAGCCGGAGCCAGCCGAGGTCGCCGAGCCGCCGGTCGCGCTCGAGCCCCTGGTTTCCGACGCCCCCGCGCCGCCGGCGGCCGGTGAGCTGGACACCAGTTGGCTGGACGAAGCGGCCGCCGCCGCACCGGCGGCCGGCGAGGCGGCGCTGTTCGACGCCGAGGAGGAGTTCATCGACCTCGCCAGCGAGCTCGAGGCCGAGCTGCAGCGCGAGGAGGAGCGGCTGGGCGCCGAGCTGGGTCCGCCCCAGGAGGAGCAATCGATCGAGGAGATCGTCGAGGGCTTCAAGAAGGGGATGGCCGAGACGCTGTCGGCCGAGGACTACGACACCCACTACAACCTGGGCATCGCCTACCGCGAGATGGGTCTGGTCGACGAGGCGATCGGCGAGTTCCAGCTCGCCGCCAAGGACCCTCGCTACCTGGTCGACTGCTGCTCGCTGCTCGCCGCCAGCTTTCTCGACAAGGGCTTTCCCGAGCTGGCCATCAAGTGGTACGAGCGGGGGCTCGAGGTGCCCTCGATCACCGAGGAGGAGACCCTGGGTCTGATGTACGAGCTGGGCGATCTCTATCTGGTGCTGGGGGACAAGGAGCAGGCGCGCCTCCGCTTCGTCGAGATCTACGGCGTCAACTCCAACTACCGCGACGTGGTGGCCAAGCTCGAGGAGCTGGGGCACAGTTAGGAGTCCTAGGCCCCCGATGTCCCGCCGGCGCACGCTGCTGCTGGCCGCCGGCCTGGTGCTGGCGGTGGCGCTCGGCGCCCTGTTCTGGGGCGAGGTGCGCGAGGAGCTGGCCCCGGAGCCGGTCGCCGCCTGGGTGGCGATCGAGCCGGACGGTGCGGGGGTGGCCGAGGACGGTCTCCTGCGGCTCGCCGCCGGCGTCCCCTTCACCCTCCACGCCGTCCTCGAGGCGCGCGGCCGCCGGGGTCCGGTCTACTACACCGAGGCGCCGGCCCTGCGGCTGGCCGGGCGGGCGGTGCCGGCCGAGGCGATCCGGCCCTGGACGGGGTCCGGCGACCTCCGGGTCCTCTGGTTCACGGTCGAGGGCTTCAGGCCCTATCTGGAGCTGGCGGCGGGGCCGGGTCTCGAGGAGTTCCGCTTCGTCGAGCAGTACCGCTCCGACTGGCCGCGGGCGTGGTCGATCCCCGGCCGGCTGGAGCCCAGCGGCTGGGCGCGTCAGCCGCGACCGCCGGGGATGGAGGAGGCGCGCTTCGGCACCCAGCGCTATCACGTGCGACTCGAGTTCTTTGGCCCCGAGAGCGCCATCCGGCCGCGGCTGCGGATCGGCTCGCCGGGCGCGGCGGAGGTGCTCGGCGGGGGGCCATCCGCCGGCTCCAGGGCCGTTTCCGGCGTGGCGGCGTCGCTCCCCGGTCCGCTGGCCGAGCCGTCTCGGGTCTTTGGCCTCACCCAGATCGAGGCGGTGGGCCTGGCGCAGGCGGTGGGCGAGACCGTCGGCCCCACCCTGGTGGCCTGGTCCCGGCAGCTCGTCGCCTTCTCGCGGCTGACCGTGCTCAAGGAGATCCTGACCCGCGAGGGCCGCGCCTTCGAGGAGCTGCCCTGGCGGTCGCTCGAGCTGGTGGTCGGGCACCCGTGGGGCGCCGCCGGCGTCTCTCCCGGCGACCTGCTGCGCGCCGGCGAGCGCGTGGTGGTGCTCTGGCAGGACCGCGGAGCACGGGATAGGCTCGACCCGGAAGACCTCTGCTTCGACTTCGACAAGGGGGCCCGGGTGCGGGCGCTCGGCGAGGTCTTCACCGGCGACGGTCTGGTGGAGTGGGGGGCACTGGCGAGGCGGCCGGCCGCCGATTGAGATGGCGCACAAGGTCATCCTCATCCCCGGCGACGGCATCGGCCCCGAGGTCGCCGCCGCAACCGTCCGGGTGGTCGAGGCGGCCGGCGCCGACCTCGAGTGGGAGACGCAGGTGGCCGGCAGCGAGGCGCTGGCCCTCCACGGCGATCCGCTGCCCGAGGAGGTGCTGGAGTCGATCCGCCGCACCGGGGTCGCCCTCAAGGGGCCGGTGACCACGCCGGTCGGCAAGGGCTTCCAGTCGGTCAACGTCCAGCTCCGCAAGCGGCTCGACCTCTACGCCAACCTGCGGCCGGTCTACTCGCTGCCGGCCATCCCCAGCCGCTTCGCCGACGTCGACCTGGTGGTGGTGCGCGAGAACACCGAGGGCCTCTACAGCGGGCTCGAGCACGAGGTGGTGCCCGGAGTGATGGAGAGTCTCAAGATCATCACCGCTCGGGCCTCGACCCGGATCGCCGAGTTCGCCTTCGGCTACGCCCGCCGGCACGGCCGCCGGCGCGTCACCGCCGTCCACAAGGCCAACATCATGAAGCTCTCGGACGGGCTGTTCCTGGACTGCTTCCGCCGGGTCGCCGCCGGCTATCCGGAGATCGAGGCCGACGACCGGATCGTCGACAACATGTGCATGCAGCTGGTGGTGCGACCGGAGGCCTGGGACGTGCTCCTGCTCGAGAACCTCTACGGGGACATCGTCTCCGACCTGTGCGCCGGGCTGGTCGGCGGCCTGGGGGTGGTGGCGGGCGCCAACCTCGGCGAGGAGGTGGCGGTCTTCGAGGCGGTCCACGGCAGCGCGCCCGACATCGCCGGCCGCAACCTGGCCAACCCCATCGCCCTGATGCGCTCGGCGTCGCTGATGCTCGAGTACCTGGGGCTGGAGGCCGAGGCGGGGCGGGTCGGCAGGGCGATCGAGAAGGTGGCCGCCGACGGCGTGCTGACCCGCGACCTGGGGGGCAGCGCCACCACCACCGCCTTCACCGAGGCGGTGGTGCGGGCGATCGAGGCGGCCGGGGAAGCGGCTTGAGCCGCACCCTTTTCGACGATCAGCTGGCCGCGCCGGGCGCCGCCCGCGACGCTGCGCCGCTCGCCGACCGGGTGCGGCCGCGAACCCTCGACGAGGTGGTCGGCCAGCGCGCGGTGGTCGGCCCCGACGGTTTCCTGCGCCGCGCCCTCGCCGAGGGCCGGCTGCCGTCGCTCATCTTCTGGGGACCGCCGGGCTCGGGCAAGACCACCCTCGCCCACATCCTCGCCGGCGAGACCTCGTGCCGCTTCGTGCCGTTCAGCGCCGTGGTCTCGGGGATCAAGGAGGTCAAGCAGGTGATGGGCGAGGCGGCGCTGGCGGGCCGCGCCGGGGCGCGCACGACGCTGCTCTTCGTCGACGAGATCCATCGCTTCAACCGTGCCCAGCAGGACGCCTTCCTGCCTTTCGTCGAGCGCGGGGACATCGTGCTGATCGGCGCCACCACCCAGAACCCCTCGTTCGAGCTCAACGCCGCCCTGCTGTCGCGCTGCCGGGTGGTGGTGCTCGAGGCGCTGACCGTCGAGGAGCTCGTGGAGGTGATGGAGCGCGCCCTCGCCGACCGCGAGCGCGGTCTGGCCGGGCTCGGCGTCGCGGTCGCCGGCGAGGCGCTGGCGTCGATCGCCCAGCTGGCCTCGGGGGACGCCCGCCGCGCCCTCAACCTGCTCGAGCTGGCGGTCCGCGACGCCGCGGGCCGCGGCGCCAGCGAGGTCGAGGCCGCGCGGGTCGCCGCCCTGTCGCAGCGCAAGGTGCTGCTCTACGACAAGTCGGGCGAGGAGCACTTCAACCTGATCTCGGCGCTCCACAAGTCGCTCCGCGAGAGCGACCCCGACGCCGCCCTCTACTGGTTGGCGCGGATGCTGGCCGCGGGTGAGGAGCCGCTCTACGTGGCCCGGCGGCTGGTCCGCTTCGCCAGCGAGGACGTCGGTCTCGCCGACCCCCAGGCGCTGCCGCGGACGCTCGCGGCCTGGGACGCCTATCACCGGCTGGGCTCGCCCGAGGGCGAGCTGGCCCTCGCCCAGGCGGTGCTCGACCTGGCGCTGGCGCCCAAGAGCAACGCGGTCTACGAGGCCTGGGGCGCCGCCCGCCACGCGGTCGAGGAGCGCCCCGCCGAGCCGGTGCCGCCGCCGCTGCGCAACGCCCCGACCCGGCTGATGAAGGAGCTGGGCTACGGCCGCGGCTACGTCTACGCCCACTCCACCGAAGAGGGCGTCGGCGGTCTCGACTGCCTGCCCGAGTCGCTGGCCGGCACCCGCTTCTACCGGCCCCGCGGCCGCGGCTTCGAGCGCCGCCTGGCCGAGCGCCTCGAGCGCTTCCGCAAGCTCCGCGCCGAGGTCCGCGCTCAGCGGAAGAGCGACGCCACGTAGAGGCCGTAGGCGACGATCAGCACCGCGCCCTCGGGGCGGGTGAGGCGGCGGCGGATGGCCAGCAGCAGCGCCACCACCAGGCTGACGCCCAGCATCACCAGCAGGTCGGGCCGCAGCTCGAGCCAGGGGACGGTCACCGGTTGGACCACGGCGGTGGCCCCGAGGATGAAGAGCAGGTTGAAGATGTTGGAGCCCACCAGGTTGCCCAGCACGATGTCGCTCTCGTGGCGGATCGCCGCCACCACGCTGCTCGCCAGCTCGGGCAGGCTGGTGCCGAAGGCCACCGCGGTGAGCCCGATCACCCGCTCGCTCACCCCCAGGGTGCGGGCGATGCCCACCGCGCCGCCGACCAGCAGCCGCGCCCCCGCCACCAGCAAGACGATCCCGACCGCCACCAGCGCCAGGCTCGCCCAGATGCCGCCGGGCGGCCCGGCCACCGCCGACTCGTACTCGGCGGCGACCACCTTCGCCTCCCGCTCGCGCAGCAGGATCACCAGGTAGAGCGCCATGGCGGCCAGCAGCGCCAGCCCCTCGAGCCGCCCGACCCGGTCGTCGCGCACCAGCCAGAAGGCCCAGAGGCTCACTACCAGCATCACCGCCAGGTCGCGCCGCAGGTAGCGCGACGCCGCCGCCAGCGGCCAGATGGCGGCGGTCAGCCCCAGCACCAGCCCCAGGTTGGCGATGTTGGACCCCACCACGTTGCCGATGGCGATGCCCGGCGCCCCCCGCAGCACCGCCGCCAGGCTCGCCGCCAGCTCCGGGCTCGAGGTGCCGCAGGATACGATGGTCAGCCCGATGAACAGCGGACTCAGTCCGAACCGCCGCCCCACCGCCGCCGCCCCCCGCACCAGCCCCTCGCCCCCCAGGTAGAGCACCCCCACCCCCGCCACCACCAGCACCAGATCCATCGCGGCAGTCTAGCCTGCACTTCTCACCGGCTCGCTGCTGCGCCGGCGAGCCGCGACCGCCGACGGGCGGGGGGCTAGTCCGCCGCCGGCCCGCGCAGCTCGGTGAGGCGGTCGGGGCGGGAGGCGGCGGCGTCGCGGAGGGCGGTGAGGACGGCGTTCTTGGTGAGGACCTCGGAGAACAGGTGGGGGGCGGCGTTGGGCCGGTAGAGGAGGTAGAAGGGCACCCCGTAGCGGCCGTGGTCGGCCAGGAAGTCGCCGATGATCTCGTCGCGGTTGGTCCAGTCGGCCTTCATGGCCACCACGCCGTGCTGCTCGAAGGCGGCGGCGATCTCCGGGGTCTCGAGGACCAGGCGCTCGTTGACCTTGCAGGTGAAGCACCAGTCGGCGGTGACGTCGACGAAGACCAGCCGGCCCTCGGCCGCCAGCTGCTCGGCCTCGGCGCGGTCGAAGACGGTCCACGCCAGGAGCCCGGAGCCGCCGGCGCCGCCGACCCGGGTCTCCGCTTCCCCCTTGCCGGCGGCCGCCAGACCGATCACCAGCACCGCCACCGCGGCCGCGGCCAGCCCGGCGGCGGGGCGCAGCCAGCCGGCGGTCGCCCGCCGGCGCAGCCAGACCAGGAGCGCCAGGGCAAGCAGCGCCAGCTCGACGAAGGCCACCCGCTCGGCGCTCACCTGGCCGGCCAGCACGTAGAGCAGCCAGACCGCCGCCCCGGCCAGCAGGAAGCCCATCACCGTCTTGAAGGTCTCCATCCAGGGTCCGGGCCTGGGCAGCAGCCGGGCGGTGCCGGGGAAGGCGGCCAGCAGCAGGTAGGGCGAGGCCATCCCGAGCGCCACGGCGGTGAAGATGGCGAAGATCGCCGTCGCCTGCTGGCCGAGGGCGAAGCCCACCGCGGTGCCCAGGAAGGGGGCCGAGCAGGGGGTGGCCATCAGGGTGGCGAAGAGGCCCGAGAACAGATGCCCAGGCAGCCCCTCGCGGGGGCCCGAGCCGCCCAGGTTGGCCAACCGGCCCGGCAGCGGGATCTCGAAGAGTCCCCACAGGTTGAGGCAGAAGAGCACCACCACCACCGTCAGGAAGGCGACGAAGCCGGGCTGCTGGAACTGGATCCCCCAGCCCACCGCCCGCCCGGCGGCCTTGGCCAGCACCGCCGCCAGCGCCAGACCCCAGAACGAGAGCAGGATGCCGGCCGCGGTGGCCAGCGCGCCGCCGGCCACCTGCGAGCGTCCCTGACCGGCGCTCTTGACCAGCCCGAAGACCTTGAGCGAGAGCACCGGCAGCACGCAGGGCATGGCGTTGAGCAGCAGGCCGCCGATCGCCGCCACCAGCAGCATCAGCCCCAGCCCCGTGGCGCCGGCCGCGGCCACCGGCCGCCGCGCCGCGAACGCCGGGTCGCCGATGGCGACGCCCCCGGTACCGATCCGCAGCGCCAGCTCGGCGCCGGTGGTCACCGGCGGCAGGCACGAACGGTCGTCGCAGGCCTGGTAGGTGACGCTCACCCGCGCCGGCAGCTCCCCCTCGACGGCGGTCGCCGGGACACGGGTCGTGGCCAGGATCACCACCTCGCCCTCGTAGACCGAGAGAGCGTCCTCGGCGAACGAGAAGCGCTTCATCTCGCCCGGCGGATAGTCGACCTCGGCCACCGGCCAGCCCGCCGGCAGCCCGAACTCGGCGCTGGTCGGGATCAGGTAGTCGTAGGTCGGGCGGTTGCTGTTGGTGTGCCAGCCGGCGTCGATCGCCAGCTTGGCCGCCAGCCGCACCGTGCTGCCGGCCTCATAGGCCGTGCGGTCCGCCGCCGCCGCCAGCCGGGCGCGCTCGATCCGCGGCGGCGCGGCGGCCGCGGCGGTGGCCAGCGCCAGGGCGGGAAGAAGGAGCCCAGCGGTCAGCCCAGGTCTGCGAGACAGCCGGAGCGAGAATGGCCTTCGGGGCATGGGGCTGGGAAGGAGGGTGAGGACGATGGCTCGTCGCGAAGTAAGGCAGCCTACCACCGGGGGACCGCACCAGGGTCCGTGGCGGTCCCTCCAGAGATACGCGTGTCCGGCCTGGCCGGCTCGCCAAAGGACGGCCTTGCCGGCGCCCACGGACTGTTAGGATCGTCGGGCCGGCCGCCGGAGCCGCGGCCGGCGTCTTACCCCGCTTCTGCTATTTATCTCTTCTGATCTCGAGCGAGGGACGCACGCGATGCGACGATTCTCGGAGCCCTTGTGGAAGCTCGTCCGGTGGCCGCCGGTGCTGGCCGCTGCGGCCGTGGTGGCCGCCGGCTGGGCATCGCCGGCGACCGCGACCGATTCTGCCTCGCCACCGACGGCGGCCGAAGCCCAGGAGTTCATGGAGGCGGTCGAGGCCCATCTGCTGGAGCTGGCGGTCGAGTCCGAGCGCGCCGGCTGGGTGCAGTCGACCTACATCACCGGCGACACCGAGCTGCTGGCGGCGCGCGCCTACGAGCGGCTGATCGCAGCCACCGTCGAGGCGGCCCAGCAGGCCACCCGCTTCGACGGGCTCAAGCTGCCCGCCGAGCTGGCCCGCAAGCTGGCGATGCTCAAGCTGTCGCTGACCCTGCCGGCTCCCAGCGACGCCGCCGAGCGCGCCGAGCTGACTCGCATCGCCGCCGGCATGGAGAGCGCCTACGGCCGGGGACGCTACTGCCGGGCCGAGGACGACTGCCGCGACCTCGGGCAGCTCAGCCGGTTGATGGCCGAGAGCCGCGACCCGGCCGCGCTGCTCGACGCCTGGGTCGGCTGGCGGACCGTCTCGCCGCCGCTGCGCGCCGAATACCGGCGCTTCGCCGAGCTGGCCAACAAGGGGGCGCGCGAGCTGGGCTTCGCCGACCTGGGGGCGCTGTGGCGCTCCAAGTACGACATGCCGCCGGAGGAGTTCCTGGCCGAGGTGGACCGGCTGTGGGGCCAGGTGCGGCCGCTCTACGACGCCCTCCACTGCTACGTGCGCCGCCGGCTGAGCGAGTTCTACGGCCCCGAGGTGGCGCCTGCCGAGGGCCCGATCCCGGCCCACCTGTTGGGCAACATGTGGGCCCAGTCGTGGGCCAACCTCTACCCGCAGCTGGCGCCGGCCGACGCCGATCCGGGATTCGACCTCACCAACCGGCTGCGCACCGAGGGGGTGACGCCGCAGGAGATGGTGCGCTACGGCGAGCGCTTCTTCACCTCGCTGGGCTTCGAGCCGCTGCCGGCGACCTTCTGGGAGCGTTCGCTCTTCGAGCAGCCGGTCGGCCGCGACGTGGTCTGCCACGCCAGCGCCTGGAACATCGACCACGTCGACGACGTGCGGATCAAGATGTGCATCGAGATCAACGCCGAGGACTTCCAAACCGTCCACCACGAGCTGGGGCACAACTTCTACCAGCGGGCGTACAACGTCCAGCCGCCGCTGTTCCGCGAGAGCGCCAACGACGGCTTCCACGAGGCGGTGGGCGACACCGTGGCGCTGTCGGTGACCCCGGGCTACCTGGTGCAGGTCGGGCTGCTGGAGAGCGAGCCCGATCCGGCCAAGGACCTCGGGCTGCTGCTGCGCACCGCCCTCGACAGGGTCGCCTTCCTGCCCTTCGGGCTGGTGGTGGACCGCTGGCGCTGGGGGGTCTTCTCGGGCGAGATCCCGGAGGACGCCTACAACGCCGGGTGGTGGGAGCTGCGGCGCGCCTACCAGGGGATCGCCCCGCCGGTGGCCCGGACCGAGGAGCAGTTCGACCCCGGGGCCAAGTACCACGTGCCGGCCAACACCCCCTACACCCGCTACTTCCTGGCCCACGTGCTCCAGTTCCAGTTCCACCGCGCGCTCTGTGAGGCCGCCGGCTACCAGGGACCGCTGCACCGCTGCTCGATCTACGGCAGCGCCGCGGCGGGCGAGAAGCTGATCCGAATGCTGGAGATGGGATCGAGCCGTCCCTGGCCCGACGCGCTCGCGGCGCTCGGCGGACAGCGCCAGATGGACGCCACCGCCATCCTCGACTACTTCGCGCCACTCGCCGAGTGGCTGGCCGAACAGAACCGGGGCCAGACCTGTGGCTGGTAGCCCGCGCCACGGCCGGACGGCGGCGACCGCCGGGAGGGAGTAGCGCCGCCGGGATGAGGCGCCCGCGGGTGGTGGCCGCTGCCCTCGTCGTGCTGCCCCTGGTGGCGCCGGCGGGGGCGCCCACCGCAGGACCGCCCACCTCGGGGAACCCGGTACAGCGGCCGGCCTGGCGCCTCGAGCTGGAGAGCGAGCTGCGGGAGCGGGGGGTCGATCCGTCCACAATCGTCTTCCCCGAGCGCCTCAGCGCCGAGATGCTGGACTGGCTGCACGCGGCGGTCCCCAGGCGTGGCGGCGACGAGGAGAAGCTCGACCGGCTGCTGGAGGCGCTGGTCGCCGACGACGGCCTGGGCCTGGTCTACGAGGACGGCCACACCGGCACCGCCGAGGAGGTGTTCGACAACCGGCGGGCCAACTGTCTGGCCTTCACCCATCTGTTCGTGGGACTCACCCGCGAGCTCGGGCTCGACACCTACTACCTGGGCTTCAACCGCATCCAGGAGTACCGGCGCGAGGGGGACCTGGTGCTGATCTCGGGTCACGTCACCGCCGGCTACGGGACCGGCCGCCAGCGGCGGATCCTGGAGTTCGGGATCATCCCCGAGGCCGACTACCGCCAGGCCTCGCGGCTCTCCGACGTCGAGGCGCTGGGGCTGTACTACTCCAACCGCGGGGCCGAGCTGCTGCGCGCCGAGCGCTACGACGAGGCGCGGCGCTGGTCCGAGACCGCCGTCGAGCTGGTGCCCGACCTGGCCGACGCCTGGGTCAATCTGGGCGTCGTGCGGCGGCGCAGCGGCGACACGGCCGGCGCCGAGGCGGCCTACCGGCGGGCGGTGGAGGCCGACGCCGACCACCTGCCCGCCTATCAGAACCTGAGCGCCCTGATGTGGCTGCGCGGCGAGCACGACGTCGCGCAGCAGATCCTCAAGCTGCTGGACCGGCGCGACAACCGCAATCCGTTCACCTACTTGAGCCTGGGCGACGCCAGCCTCCAGGCCGAGCGGCTGGAGGAGGCCCGGGCCTACTATCGCCGGGCTCTCAAGCTGGGCCGCCTGCTGCCGGAGCCTCGCGCCGCGCTCGGCATGTGGGCGCTGGCCAGCGGCCAGCCGCGGCGCGCCCGCGGCTGGCTCGAGCGGGCCGCGGCCATCGATGCCGACAGCCCGCGGGTGCGCGCCCTCGCCCTACGGCTGGCGGCGGCCGAGTAGCGCCGCGGACTACAATGGGCCCGACAGGCAGGGAGGGAACCCGATGCGCACGACCTCGATCTCACGCGGACTCCTGAGCGTTCTGCTGGCCCTGGCGGCGGGCCCGCTGGCGGCGGGCACCGAGTGCCGGATCTCCGGCACCGTAGTGGACGCCGACGGCAAACCGATCCGGGACGTGCTGGTCATGGTGCGCTCGGCGGAGGTGGAGCTGCAGTACGACAAGAAGACCGACAAGAAGGGTCAGTTCGCGCTGATGCTGGTCGACGCCACCCGGCCCTACTTCATCCGCCTCCAGAAGGAGGGCTACCAGCCGGTCCAGGAGCAGCTCGAGCTCGAGATCGGCGGCACGGTCCGCAAGACCTGGACCCTGCTCGCCGGCGACGCCGCCGAGGAGCCGGTCGCCGAGGCCCCGGCCGCCGCGATCGACGCCTCCAACAAGGTGGCGCGGATCTACAACGAGGGTCTGCAGGCCTACGACGCGGACGACCTCGAGACCGCGCTCGCCAGGTTCGAGCAGGCGGCCGAGCTGGCCCCCGAGCTGCCCGAGGTGTGGACCGGCCTGTCGCTGGCCTTCCTGCGGCTCGGCCGGCACGAAGAGGCGGCCTCGGCCGCCGACCAGCTGGCGGCGATCAACCCCGACGAGATCACCGGCCTCCGGGTGCAGTACGAGGCCCACCGCGCCCTTGGCAACAAGGAGCGCGAGGCCACCGCGTTGGCGCGGCTGATCGAGCTCGACCCCGGCGCCGCCACCGCCCGCCGGGTGTTCAACGCCGGCGTCGATCTGCTGCGGGCCGAGAAGACCGCCGCGGCCATCGCCCGCTTCGAGGAGGCGGCGGCCATGGACCCCGACCTCGCCCCGGCCCATGCCGCGCTGGCCAGCCTCTATCTCAACGACGGCCGCCACGCCGACGCCGCCGGGGCGGCGGAGCGGGCAACCACGCTGGAGCCGGACAAGACCGAGACCTGGGCCATCCTCTATCTCGCGCGGCGTCTCAGCGGGCAGCCCGACCAGGCCGATGACGCCTTCGAGCGGATGTCGGCCGGCGACTCCGCCTTCGTCGGCGGACCGTTCCTCGACTACGGCGTCGAGTTCTTCAACCGCGGCGAGGTCGCCGAGGCGCGGGCCATCTTCGAGCGCGTCCTCGGCGTCAGCCCCGACCACCCCAAGGCCCATTACTACCTGGCCCTCTGCCTGCTCAACGCCGGCGACACCGCCGGTGCCAAGGCCCGGCTCCAGAAGTTCCTGGAGCTGGCCCCCGAGGACCCCGAGGCGCCGGTCGCCCGCGAGATGCTGCAGAGCATGTAGCCGCTAGCGGCCGCCGCTCGGCTCCGGTTGGAACTCGAGCCTCAGGGCGGCGCCACCGGGGCGTTCGGCTTCGATCCGGAGCCGGAAGCCCAGGTGCTCGCAGAGGGTCCGCGCGACGGTCAGGCTCAGCGGTCCGGGCGTCGACGGAGCTTCGGCGGCTCCTGACTCCGGTTCGTCGGCCCCGGTGGGCGGGGGCGCGGAGCCGGGTAGGTCGAGCCCCGCGAGCAGCCGCTGTTCGCCACCTTCCAGGTCGGTGTCGAGGATCTCGAGGGTTTGCGGGCGCCCGCCGGGGTCGAGGAGCAGGCGGGCGCGCGCCGGTGCTCGATCACGATTGGCGAGCGCGGCGGAGAGGAGGAGGCGGAGAGCTACTTCCAGGTAGCGCCGATCGGTGACCAGCGGCCTCGGGTCGGGCGGCAGCTCGAGCCGGACCGGCGGCTCGCTGGTCGTCGCCGCCCCGGCCCCGCCTGGCCCGGGTGCAGGCGCCAGCTCCGCGGTCAGCTGCCGGAGCAGTCGGTCCAGCTGGACCGGCTCGGGCGTCAGGGGCGGTGGCTCGGCCTCGAGCCGGCCGAGCTGCGCCAGGCCGTCGGCGTACGCGAGGAGCTGGCGACCGTTGTCCAGGATGCGAGCCGGGTAGAGGCCGGGCTCGCCCCCGGTCCCCGGGTCCTGCCGCAGCAGGTCGGCGAACCCGATCACCGCGGTCAGCGGCGTCCTTATCTCATGGCTCACCGCGAGCAGCAGCCGCCCGTGCTCCCGCCTCGCCGCCTCGGCCGCCTCTAGTTGCCCCTCTACTCGCCGCCCCTCGGTGGATCGTCGCCACAGCACCCACGCGAGGAGCGCAACCGCGGCAGCAAACAGGGCGTCGACTACGAAGTGAGGCATTGAAGCACAGGTAGGAGCTTGAGAAGACGAGAGCCCGACGCGTGATGTTAGCCCGGTCCACAGCCGTGAAGGTCAGTCCTCACAGGCCGAGCAGGAGCCGGCCGGGGCGGGGCTCGACAGGCGCCGGCCCGGTAGACTCGGCGATCATGGTCCTCGATCCGGTGGTTCTTCGGCAGCTCCGCAATACGGGGGGCGACGCGCTGCTGGGGCGGCTGTTCGAGACCTTCCGGGCGATGGCGCCGCGGCGGCGGGCGGCGGTCGAGCGGGCGCTGGCCGGGACCGACGCGGTGGCGCTCGAGAAGGCGCTGCATTCGCTGCGCTCCAGCAGCGCGGCGCTGGGAGCGCGGCAGCTCGCGGGGCTGGCCGGCGAGCTGGAAGGGCTGGCGGTGGCCGGCCGGCGCGACTCGGTGAGCGACCGCTGGCCCGACCTGCTGGCGGAGCTCGAGCGGACGCTCGACGAGATGGTCGTCCAGCCTCCCGGCGAGGTCGCCGAGGCTGCGGCGGGCACGGCGCCGGCCCGGCCGGCGACGGAGGCGGCCCCCGACGCGCGACCGCGCATCGCGCTCATCGAGGACCACGCCGACATCCGGCTGCTGGTGAAGGCGCTGCTGGGCGGGGCCTACGAGATCCGGGAGTACTCGAGCGGCGAGGAGGCGCTGGCCGCGATCGGGCCCGAAACCCCCGATCTGGTGCTGCTCGACCTGTCGCTGCCCCGGATGGGCGGCGACCAGGTTCTAAAACGGCTGCGCGAGATGGACCCCGGGCTGCCGGTGGTGGCGCTGACCGCGGCCGAGCCCGGGACGCCGGAGCAGCCGCCTGGCGCCCTGGAGTTCGATGACTGGGTGGGGAAGCCGATCTGCAGCGGTGCGCTGTGCGGCGCGGTCGAGGGGCTGCTGGCCGGGCGCCGGCCGGCCTCGAAGAACCGCCGCCGCTAGTCGCCCGCCGCCGCCCCGCCGCGGCCTCGGGGATCCGGGTCGTGGCCGGGCGGAGAGCCGGCCGTCAGCCCGGGGGCTGGAAGCTGTAGCCGGCGCCGCGCTCGGTGACGATGTAGCGCGGGCGGCCCGGCGAGACCTCGATCTTCTGTCGCAGGCGGTGGATGTGCACCCGTAGGGTGTTCTCGTCGGCCTCTTCCTTGGGCCACAGCCGGCCGAGGACGTGCTCGGTGAGCACCGTCTTGCCGGCGGTCTCCATCAGGATGTGGAGCAGCTTGGTCTCGGTGGGGGTGAGGGCCACCGGACGGCCGTTGACCACCGCCCGCTGGCGGACGAAATCGAGCGCCAGGTGGTCGTCGACCTCGACCAGCGGCTGCAGGGTGTAGGAGTAGTCGCCGACCCGGCGCAGGATGCGGCGCACCCGGGCCACCAGCTCCTGGGGATTGAACGGCTTGGTGACGTAGTCCTCGGCGAACTTCTCGATCGCCTCGACCACCGTCTCCTCGTTGTCGATGACCGTCAGCAGGATGATCGGGACGTCGCTGAACTTGTGGATCTTGCGGCACAGGCCGAGACCGTCGAGGCCGGGAAGCTTGATGTCGATGATCGCCAGATGCGGCAGGCCTTTCTTCTCGAGCAGGCGGATCGCCTGCTCGGCGGAGGCGGCCGACCATACCTGGTAGCCGTTCTGCTCCAGCGCGGTGCAGGTGATCTCGCGCACCTCGGGATCGTCGTCGACCGCGAGAATGCGAATCCCCTGATCTGGCATCTCCTGGGGTGGAAGCTTCATCGAAACTTCCTCCTTCCTCTTGGCGTGGTCGGCTCTCGTGGCGTCCCCCTTTCGCCGCTTCTCCGGAAGAGTCAAGAATACCGGCCGACCGCGTGTGCGGTCAACCGAACAGTTTCTGCTGCGCCGCGCGGTTCTTCGCGGCCGCTCTCCGCTCCGGCGAAAGCGGCTCGATGCAGCGCGGATCGTCGTGCGCCGGATCGTTGACCCAGGGGTCGACCGGCCGGCCGGTCAGCTCGGCCGCCGCCGCCGCGGCCAGCGTCGCCAACGCGTCGGCGGCGGC
>JBFGCA010000043.1:0-35813 GCA_041567315.1 Thermoanaerobaculia bacterium
AGACCATCGACGCCCTCGACGTGCTGCTCGAGCCGGGGGCCGACAGCGAGCAAGTGACGGCGGCGATCCGCGAGCGCCTCGCCGCCAGCACCAACCGGTTGTTCATCCTCACCAGGAGCGACTTCAAGGCCGCCACCAACCAGCTGCTCGACCAGTTCTTCAGCCTGTCGTACATCCAGCTCGGCATCGCCTTGCTGGTGGCGGTGCTGGGGGTGGCCAACACGCTGGTGATCTCGGTCGCCGAGCGCCGCCGCGAGCTGGGGATCCTCAAGGCGCTGGGGACCGAGCGGCGGCAGGTGGTGCGGCTGATCGTCGCCGAGGCCCTGGGGATCGCCGCCATCGGCGGGCTGCTCGGCTACCTGGTGGGCTCGTATCTGATCCTGTTAGTGGTCGGCACCCTGTCGGCCAACATCAGCGGCTGGACGCTGCCCTACGCCTTCCCCTGGGGCATCGCCGGCAGCCTCACCGTCCTGCTGGCGCTGGTGACCGTCGCGGCGGCGGTCTACCCGGCCCGCATGGCGCTGCGGGTGTCGCCGGCCGAGGCGTTGGTCTACGAGTGAGGGAGAAGCTGATGAGAGTCCCCAAACCGGTCCTTGCTGCCCTGGCCGTCCTGGGTTTCGTGCCGCTCGCTCCGGCGGCGCCGGCCGATCCGGAACGCCTCGACGGCCGGGCGATCATGGAGCGGCTCGACGAGAGCCAGAGGACGCGGGCCCGCTACGCCGAAGGCCTGGTGACGGTCGAAGACAAGGGCCGGGTCCGCCAAAAGGCGTGGCGCGTGTGGCGTCTCGGTTGGGGTGCCGAGGCGCGCAGCCTGGTGCAGTTCCTGGAGCCGGCCGAGGTGCGCGGCGTCGGGCTGCTGACCCTCGGTCGTTCGGGACGGGCCGACGAGCAGTGGTTCTACGCGCCGGCCATGGATCGGCACCGCCGCATCGCACGGGTCGAAAAGTCGACGCGGTTCCTCGGCACCCACTTCACCTACGAGGACATGCAGGCCCGGGACATCGACGACCACGAGTACCGTCGGCTGGAGGATGGGGAGGTAGACGGAGTGCTCTGCTACCGGGTCGAGGCCCGCCCCCGACCGGAGACCGAGTCGCAGTACTCGCGGCTGATCTACTGGGTCCGGCAGGATCTCCCGGTGACGCTGCGGGTCGACGGCTACGTCGACGGCAAGCACCGCCGCACCTCTCGCGGCGCGGAGGTCCGGAACGTCGACGGCATTCCAACGGCGCACCGGTGGGAGGTGGATGACCAGAAGCGCAGCGGCCGTACCACGCTGACACTGCGCAACGTGCGCCACCGCCTGGAGCTCGATGAGGAGCTCTTTTCGCGCGAGGCGATGCGGGTGCTGCACTCGCCGCCATAGGACGAGGCGGCCGATGCGTCCCACAAGCGCGGCGCTCTTCTCGCTTTCGCTGGCGCTGTGCCCGCCCGGCGCGGCCGCCGACGCCGCCACCGACGCGGTAGTGGAGATCGAGCTGAGCGGGGACGCCTTCCCCGAGAGCGAGCCCCCATCGCAAGGCTGGCTGCGGATCGCGCCACGGGTGACGCGACAGCTCTCGCCGCGGGTCCTCCTCACCGTGGCCCCGGTCTTCGAGGCGGACACCCACGGGGACGTCGACCGCTCCCGGCTGTACGACCACGACGACCGCGCTCCCCGGCGGGCGCTGCTGCGCCTGGAGAGGCTCTCATTGCGCTTCGATCTCGGCGCGGTCAAGGTCGAGGTCGGCAGGCAGCCGCTGACCTGGGGCCGCACCGACGCCATCAACCCCACCGACAACCTGACGCCGCGAGACTGGACCGACCCGCTTCGCGAGGCGCGCCTGTCGCCGTGGGCGCTGCGGGTCAACGTCGAAAAGCGGCGCTGGGATGCGGAGCTGGCGCTGGTGCCTCCCTACGCGCCCTCTCGATTGCCCCGCATCGGTGGGCGCTGGGCGCCGATCGAGCCGATCCGCATCGCCAACCTGCTCGATACGGGTGCCGATCGGCCAGCGCTCGAGGTCCGACTCGACGTTGCCGAGCCGGATTACCCGAGCACCACCCTCGACAACGTCCAGGCCGGCCTCAAGCTCGGTCGCCGCGGTGGTCGCGGGGAGTGGGCGGTGTCCTACTACCGCGGCTTCGACGACGCGCCGCACTTCGATCCGTCCGTCGGTGCTCCCGATCCGGCGGCGGGGATCCTGCCGGTCACCTTGACGCCGCGGTTTCCTCGCCTCGAGGTCGTCGGCGCCGACGGCGTGCTGCTGGCCGGTGCCTGGGCGCTGCGCGCCGAGGCGGGGCACTTCCGGTTTCCGGACGGCCGTGACGAGAGCTTCCTGCTCTACGAGGTCGACGCCGAGTGGACGCGGGGGGCATGGCGCGCGGTCGCCGGCTTCGCGGATCTCTCCGACCAGGGCCGGGCCCCCGCCCCGGCCACGGCGCTCGATCTGGGGTTCCTCCCCGCGGCGTTCCTCCACCTCGGACGCTCGCTCTTCACCGAGTGGGAGGCGAGCCTCGACGCCTGGGTCGGCACCGAGGAGCGCGATTGGCTGGTGCGCCTCTCCGGGTCGTGGCCGGCGAGAGACAACCTGCGGCTGGGCGCCGAGATCGACCTTATCGACGGCCGCCGAGGCACCTTTTTCGGAGCCTGGCGCCGCAACGATCGGCTGCGGCTCTACGCCCGCTTCACCCGATGAGCAGGATCGCCCTCGTCCGCTTCATCCTCGGGCACCGGGCCCTGGTCGTGGGCCTCGTCGCGGTGGCGACTGCCGCCCTCGGCTGGCAGGCGGCACAGGTCGGTTTCGACAACTCGATCGAGATCTACTTCCAGCAAGACGACATCGCCGACTATCGTCGTTTCCTGGACCACTTCGGCACCGACGAGATCATCGCCATCACCTTCGAGGCCGACGTCTTCAGCGCCGAGACCCTGCGGCTCATCGAGCGCATCAGTCAACGGCTCGAGGCTCTGCCGAACGTGCGTCGCGTGCTGAGCCTGACCGAGGCCAAGGTCGTCTTCGGCGACGACGAGAGCATCCACTTCGACCCCCTGGTCGAGGAGATCCCCGCGAGCTCCGCGGCGCTCGCCGCGATCCGGCAACGGGCCCTCGCGGACGGGGTCAAGCGGCCCGCGCTGCTGCACCGGATGGAGAGCCTGGAAGAGTACCTCCGGACCGTCGACGGAGTGACCGGCGTCTACTCGCTCGTCGGCATGGTCAAGGCCCTCGACCGGGCCTTCTACGGCGGCGCGCAGAGCTTCTTCCGGATCCCCGCCTCGGCCACGGAAGTGGCGCAACAGCTCTTGCTGGTCGAGGGCAGCGAGGAGATCGACGCGCTGCTCGCCGGCGACGGCGCCACCGCCAGAGTGGTCGCCCGCATCGAGATGACCCGTTCACAGGAGCTGTCCCGCCAGATGCCGGAGATCGAGCAGCGGGCGGTTGAACTCTTCGGCGCCACGGCGACGGTCACGCCCACCGGCATGGTGCATCTGACGCACCGCATGGAGCGATATCTCCTCTCCAGCCAGATCAAGAGCCTGTCGCTGGCGTTCGTCGTCATCAGCCTCCTCATGCTGGCGATGCTGAGCTCCCTGCGGCTGGCTCTGGCGGCACTGATCCCCAACCTGCTGCCGATCCTCTTCACCCTCGCCCTGATGCCGTGGCTCGGGATTCCACTCGACGTCAGCACCGTGATGATCGCCGTGATCGCGCTGGGGCTGGTGGTCGACGACACGATCCATCTGCTGACCCGCCTCAAGGCCGAGGTGGAGCGCGCGCCCGGGACGCGGCGCGCCCTCAGGCGGGCGCTCACCGCCGTCGGCAGACCGATCATCTACACCAGCGTCGCGCTGAGTCTGGGCTTCCTGGTGCTGGTCTTCGCCAGCTTCAACTCGATGATCCACTTCGGCGTCCTCTCGGCCACCGTCATCGCGCTGGCGCTGGCCTTCGATCTGGTGGTGCTGCCGGCGCTCGTCGGTTTCCTGCACCTTCCAGGGCCGCCCCGGTAGCTTCGCGAAGACCCGCAGAGCATCCTCGAGGTCACGGCCGGCGGCGTAGCTAATATGCTACAGTGCGGACGATGAAGACAATCCCACAGCGCACGTTGCGCAACGAAAGCGGCGAGGTGCTGCGTCAGGCCGAGGCCGGCGAGAGGTTCGTGATCACCGTCCACGGCCGGCCGGTGGCGGTACTGGGACCGTACGAACGCCGCCAGTGGGTGCCGGCCGCAAGCGTCCGGGCGCTGCTGGCCACCGCCACCGACGCCGGCACGCTCGAGGACCTGCGCCGGCTCGAAGCCGAAGAGCTCACCGACCCGTGGCAACGGTGAGGGGCCTGCTCGACACCTCGGTGGTGATCGGCATAGAGGTCGCGGAACTCCCCGAGGAGGCGGCCATTTCGGTGGCCACCCTCGCCGAGCTGCACTTCGGCGTCCATCTGGCCAAGGACGAAGCCAGCCGGGCGCTGCGACTGCGGCGACTCGCCGAGATCGAGTCCCGTTTCGCCGCGCTGCCGATCGACGAGGCAGTCGCTCGGGCCTACGGCGAGCTGGCCGCGCTCACCGTCCGAGCCGGCAGGAAGGTCCGTGCCCGTGTCGTCGACGTCTTCGTCGCCGCCACCGCCCGCGTCCACGGAGTGGCGCTCTACACCCGGAATCGACAGGACTTCGAGCCCTTCTCCGAGCTGATCGAGCTCCGCAGCGCCTAGCAGCCCACCCCGGTCAGGCTGCGGCCGGGAGCCCGAACGAGCATCGAAGCCGCGCGAAGTCTCCTACTCCAAGGTCCGCGCCTTGATCCGCGTCGCTACCCCCGACAACGAAGCCGAGCTCCTCGGCTTTGCCCAGGCCGGCGCGGCCGCCCACGTCGAGCGGCTGGTCCGCGCCTGGCGACGCGTCGACCGGGCGACCGAGTGCCAGGAGGCCCGCAACCAGCGCCGCCACCTCTACCTCCGGGCCTACACCGACGAAGGCGGCATGCTCGTCCTGCGCGGCCCGCTGCCCGCCGAGGTCGGCGCCGCGGTCCTCCCCCGGCAAGCGACGCGCCCACGCTCTCGGCCTCCTCGCCGAGACCGCCCTCCAGCACGGCTTCGAGAGCCTCGGCGACAAGGCCACCGCCGCCGACCGCTACCAGGTCGTCGTCCACGTTGATGCCGAGGCTCTGGAGGAGGACAGCGAGACCGGTCAGGCCGCCCTCGAGAGCGGCGTGCGCGTTTCAGCGGAAACGCTTCGCCAACCGTCCTGCAGTGCAGTGGCCCACATCGATCCCACGACCGGCAAACAGGCCCGCCGCCCCGCTCGCCTGGACCCTAAGACCGAAGCCTCTACACAATCCCACCGAACGCCCGAGACCCGCAGGACTCGAAGCGCGAACCAGACTGCGACCAACGGCTTGCAAGGCCGTTGGTCTCGGCTCGGGAACGTCTGAAACCGTGGCGCTCTGGGAGCGTTGCTGACCAGGTGCTTCAACAGGGCGCAGCGCCGGGCTTACCGCTCGCTGGTCATGATGAAGAGGGGGCGGTGCTGGAACCGGCTGTAGAGGGGGCAGAGGCGGTCGGGGTTGTAGTGGCGCTGGACGTCGACGACTTTCTTGGTGGCGGTGACGAGGTCGAGGGGGACGTTGTCGTAGCGGCCGTCGCGGAGGACGACGAGGCGGCCGTGGATGCCGGCCAGGATGAGGTCGAGGGCCAGGTTGCCGTAGGCCATGGGGACGATCGAGTCGATGGCGTCGGGGTCGCCGGAGCGGGTCAGGTAGCCGAGCTTCTGGTTGACGACGTCGACCCGGCGGCCGTTGTTGAATTGCGGTGACAGCTCCTTGAGGCGGGCGGCCACCTGGTCGCCGATGCCGCCCAGCTTGGCGTGGCCGTAGGCGTCCCGGGCGCGGTCCTCGAAGATCATCTCGCCGCCCTCGAACCTCGCCCCCTCGGAGACCAGCAGCACGGCGTAGCGGCTGGGGTTGCGGTTGCGGTCCTCGACCATCAGCTCGGTCAGACGCTCGAGGCTGAAGCGGTGCTCGGGGATCACGCAGCGGTTGGCGGCCCCGGCCATGGTCGGCAGCAAAGCGGTGAAGCCGGCGTAGCGGCCGAACACCTCGAGCACCAGGAAGCGCTCGTGCGAGCCGGCCGAGGTGCGCAGCCGGTTGGTCATCTCGATGGTGCGGGTGACGCAGGTGCTGAAGCCGATGCAGTAGTCGGTCCCCGGGACGTCGTTGTCCATGGTCTTGGGGATCGCCACCACCTTGACCCCCTCCTGGTAGAGCCGCACGCCGTAGCTCAAGGTGTCGTCGCCGCCGATCGGAATCAGGAAGTCGACGCCGAGCCAGTCGAGATTGGCCAGCACTTCGGGGGTGAGGTCGTTGACCTCCTCCCCGTAGCGATCGGCGAGATGGGCCGGCACGTCGGCCTTCTTGACCTTGCCGGGATGGGTGCGCGAGCTGTGGAGGAAGGTGCCGCCGGTGCGCCCCGCCTTGTTGACCACCTCCTCGGTCAGCACCTGGAAGTGGTCGCCGGCGTCCTCGCCGTCGCGGTCGAGATCGACCAGCCCGGCCCAGCCGCGGCGGATGCCGACCACGCTGTAGCCCTCGCGCAGGGCGCGGATGGTCACCGCGCGGATCGCCGGGTTCAGCCCCGGGACGTCGCCGCCGCCGGTGAGTATGCCGATGACGCCCTTGCTGCTCTTGACGATGGCCACGCGGTTCCCTCTCGGATCCGGGGAGGCGGCGACGCTAGCACGCGCCGTCCGCAACCTACGGATGAGCGATGACCAGCAGGGAAGGCGCCCGCGCGAGGACGCTGCGCAGGGCGAGGGCGAGGCTCTCGGGGTCGAGGGCGGCGAAGCTCTCGTCGAGGAGGACGAGGCGGGAGGGCTGGAGAAGGGCGCGGGCGATGAACATGCGGCTGCGCTCGCCGTGGGACAGGCGCCAGCCGGATTCGCCGACCTGCTGCTGGAGGCCGGCGGGCATGCGCTCGAGGAGCTCGCCGAGACCCAGTTCGTGGCAGATCTTCTCGGCCTCTTCGAGGTCTTCGGGGCGCGGCGGCCATTCGCGGCCCATCAGCAGGTTGAAGCCGAAGGTCTCGCTCAGGACGTGGTTCTCGTGGAACTGGGGGGCGGCGGCGACCCGGCGCTGCCAGCCGCGCTCGCCGAGGGTGCTGCGGTCGAGGCCCTCGAGCAGCAGGACGCCCGAGTCGGGCTGGCGGAGGCCGAGGAGCAGGGCGGCGAGGGTCGATTTGCCGCCGCCCGAAGGGCCTTCGAGGAGCACCCGGTCGCCGCTCTTGAGCTCGAGGTCGGCGCCCTGCAGCACCGGGGCGGCGCGGCCCGGGTAGCGGAAGACCAGGTTGCGGGCCTCGACCAGCGGCTTGCCGCGCCCGTCGCCGCCGGCCCGCCCGTCGCCGCCGGCCTGACCGCGCTCGGGGCGGCCGCCCGCGACCACCGCCAGGCCGGGGTCGCCGTGCAGCTCGGGGATGGCGGCGGACTCGAAGACCGGCCGCACGGTGCGCCAGGCGACGGCGGCCTCGGCGAGGTCGGTGAGTCCGCGCACCAGCTTCCACAGCGCCTTGTAGGCCAGCAGCACGCCGCCGACGCCGACCGCCAGGGCGCCGATCGACGCGCCGCCCGAGAGGAAGGCCGGGGTCAGACCGAGGATGCCGGCCAGCAGCCAGCCGCGGGCGACGACGCCGCGCAGCAGCGCGAAGCGGCCGTCGAGGGCGGCCGAGCGGTCGAGATAGCCGGCCAGTGCCTGGTCCTCGCCGTCGTGCCAGCGCTCCGGGACCTCCTGGGCGAGCCGCGTGCGGTGGCCGACCATCTTCTCGACCAGGTCGTGGGTGATCCCCAGCCGGCTCTGGGTCCAGGCGTCGCGGACTCCGAGATAGCGCCACCACAGCGCGAGCGCCAGCCCCAGCCAAGCGGCGAGCAGCAGGGCGTGGAGCGGGCCGCCGGCGCCGGCCGCCAGGATGGGAAAGGCCAGCACCAGCTCGACGGCGGCCACCAGTCCGACGTAGCCGCCGCTCAGGATCAGCGACTCGACCGCCTCGGAGTCGATCACCCGGCCCAGGAACTGCCCGACTCCCTGGTGGCGGACCCGCTCGGGCTCGAGCCGCAGCGCCCCCTGCAGGAGCCGGCGCTTGAGGAGCGCCCCGAGACCGGTGGTGAGCCGCCCCAGCCACCAGCGCTCGATGCCGCGGATCGGGACCATTCCCAGCAGCAGCAGCGCCCAGGCGGCGATCCAGCCGGGCTCGAGCCGCGCCGCCAGGACGCCGCGGCCCAGCACCCACCAGGAGAGGATGAAAAGCACCTCCTGGAGGGCGTGGAATCCGAGCACCCCGGCCAGCAGCCGCGACAGACCCTCGCGCCGCGCCTGCGCCCAGAAGCCGGCACCCGGCGGCAGACCCAGCAGGTGGACACCGCGCACCCGCAGCGCCCGCAGCCGCCCGCGGAGCAGCAGCCGCCGCGCCCGCGCCCGGCGGCGGCCGCGCACCTGGGCGGCTTCGAGCAGCCGATCGACCTCGGGGGCGACCTTCTTCTCGGCCTGGCGGCAGAGCGCGGCGTGGACCTCGTCGGCCTCCACCTGGCGCACCCGCCGGGACGGATCCAGACACCGCACGGTGCGGCGGCCGCCGGCGAGCAGCGCCAGCACCCGGCCGCCCCGCGGGCCCGGCAGCCGCACCAGGGCGGGGGCACCCCGCCGCAGCAGCGCCTCGAGCTCGCCGTAGGGCACCTCGACGGGCTCGGCCTCGAGACCCATCGCGGCGGCGGCGGCCTCGAGCCAGACGCCGGTCTCGGCCCGTCCGGCGGCGCCGCCGTCCCCGGCGGCGAGGGCGGCGGGAAGCGCCGGCGGCGGCGCCGTCGACCGCAGGCGCAGGCCGCTGTGCGCGGCGAGGGCCGCCAGGGCCTCCCCCAGCGCCTCGCCCGGCCAGGCGGCCGCCTGCAACCCGGCGCTCACCGGCCCTCCCCGGCCGCCGGCGCCGACAGCCGCCCCCCTACCACCCGGCCCTCGGCCAGCCGCAGCCGGCGCCAGCCGGGACCGCCCCACAGCCCGCGCCGCACCACCTCCTCGGCCTCGAGCAGCGCCCGGTACCGCGAGCTGCGGCCGGCCAGCAGGGCCGCCGGCGGGCCGTCCTCGACCAACCGGCCGCGCTCGAGCACGACCACGCGCTCGAAGTCGCGGGTCTCGCCCACGTCGTGGGTGACGCACAGCAGGGTGCGACCCTGCCAGTGCCGCCGCGCCCGGCGCAGCAGCTCGGCGCGCAGCGGGCGGTCGAGACCCCGGAAGGGCTCGTCGAGGAGCACCGCGCCGACGCCGTCCCTCAGCAGCGCCCGCGCCAGCCGCACGCGCTGCCCCTCGCCGCCCGAGACCAGCGCCCCGCTCTCGCCCAGCTCGCCCTGGAGACCGTCGGGCAGCTCCTCGAGCAGGGCCAGCAGCTCGGCCTGGCCCAGCGCCTCGCCGATCGCCTCCGGCCCGATCCCGGGCTGGCCGTAGCGCAGGTTGTCGACCAGCGAGCGGTTCCAGAGCTGGACCTCGGGGTCCACCCAGGCGAGCCGCCGGCGGAGCCGCGCCAGCCGGGCGCCGGTCAGCGGCTCGCCGTCGACCAGGACGCGGCCGGCGGCGGGCCGATGCCAGCCCAGCAGGACCCCGAGCAGGCTGGTCTTGCCGGCGCCCGAGGGTCCAACCACCGCCAGGTGGGTGCCCGGCGGCACCAGCAGGTCGACGCCGCGCAGGATGTCGTGGCCGCCGGCGCGCACCGTGAGGCCCTCGAAGGCGAAGCCGAGGGCCGGCGCTCCGGTGGCGCCGGCGGCCGGCGCCGGCTCGGGGGCGGAGGAGCCGACGTCCTCGGCCGGGGCGTCCAGCGGTTCGAGCAGACGCAGCACGACGCTCCGCTGGCTGGGGAGCTGCTGGGCCACCAGCAGCGTCACCATGCGGCCGAGCAGGAAGATGTTCAGACTCCAGAAGACCAGCAGCAGCACCCCCTCGGCCGGGCCGCTGCGCTCGAGGTGGGCGACCACCAGCCAGACGATCAGCCCCAGCAGCACCGGGAAGAGCAGCACCTCGAGCAGGATCAGCGCCCGCTCCTGACCGAGGCGGGCCCGCACCCACTCCCCCAGCAGGCTCTCGTGCTCGCGGCGGGCCGCCCGGTCGGCGCCGTGGGTGCGGAGCGGCACCAGCCCCAGCAGCGCGTCGAGATAGAAGCGGCTGAGCGCCCCGGTGTGGTTGCGCACCTTGAGGTCCCACTCGCCGAGCACCGGCATGACGAGCAGCGGCAGCCCGGCGGCCAGCAGCACGGTGAACGCCGCCAGCCCGGCGCTCGGCGGGTCCAGCCAGGCGATCGCCGCCGCCGTCACCGCCAGCTCGAGGAGCGTCTGCAGCAGGCCCTCGCCCAGCTCGGGAAGCCGCCGGAGCCGGTGCACGCTGTGGCAGCGCTCGGCCATGTCCGAGGTCAGCCGGCTATGGAAGTAGCGGTCGCCGAGCCGCGGGATCTTCTCGAGCAGGGCCATCCGCAGCCGGGTCTCCAGATGCCGGCCCAGACGCAGGACGCCGCGGGCGATCGACAGGTCGAGCAGCAGCAGCAGGGCGAGGAAGCCGAGAAGGGCGGCCACCGCGCCGGTCCTCTGGTCGGGCAGGCCGAGGTCGCGCCCCACCTCGAAGAAGCCGCGGAAGAGCACCGCCTCGAAGACCACGCCGGCGGTCGCCACCAGCAGGGTCGCCGCCAGCACCAGCGGCGCCGCCCGGCCGCCGGCCCGGAACAGTTGGCCCAGGGTCCGCCAGGGGCGGCTGCGGGGCCGCTCCAGGGCGGCCGCCAGCTCGTCCGACAGCCGTGGCTCGGGAGGAGCCGGCACGGCCTGCGGGGCCGGCCCGCTCCCGGCTGGCCCGGCCTCGGCTGGCCCAGTCTGGGCGGGCGCCTTCTCGGGGGTCGCGGCGGCACGCCCGGCCGCCGCCGGGCGCCGCCCCTTGACCCGCAGCAGCACCGCCCCGCTCAGCCGCAGGCTCTCGGGCTCGTCCGCCGCCGCCGGCAGCGGGCGGACCGACCAGTAGTGCTCGGGCACCGCCGCCGCTGCGGAGTCGCCGGCGAGCGCCGAGCCGAGCGCCCGGCCGGCCTGCCGCCCGCGCCCGAGCGCCCCCGCGGCGACCAGCGAGTCCACCAGGCGGGTCGCCGCGTCGAGAGAGGCGAGCCCCCGCCAGCCCGGGTCGTCGGCCGCCTCCGCCAACCGGCCCCGGCGCTCGGCGGCGCCCAGACCGAGCGCCGCCAGCCGCGCCGCCAGCGGGGCCAGGAACTCGTCGCTGCCCGCCCACTCGCGCCAGCCAGGAGCGGGCACCGGCAGGCTATGGAGATAGAGCTGATCGAGCAGCCGCCGGCGGTTGACCCAGCGGCGGCCGGTGGCGGGGTCCATCAGCTGGACGAACCGGCCGTGGACCCGCCACGCCACCAGGAAGTGGGTCAGGCCCCCCGGCTGGGCGACCACTGCCATGGCCGGCAGCGCCCGCGCCTCGGGCAGCAGCAGGTGGTCCGGCGGCAGCATGATCTGCTCGGCCTCCAGCCCCAGCTCGTTGGCGGCGGTCTCGATGGCGTCGATCGAGGTGCCGTCGAGGTCGATCTGGCAGGCCTCGCGCAGGCGCTCGTAGCTGGCCGAGATGCCAAAGCCCTCGAGCAGGCTCTTGAGGCAGGCCGGGCCACAGTCCATCGCCGAGGTCTGGACGACCTCGTGCGCCAGCCATCTCATCTTCCGGTCCCGGCGGCGGTGGCGGCCGCGCTCGAGGGGCGGTCGAGGATCTTGCCCACCGCCCGCAACACCAGCTCCAGCGGCGAGCAGCGCTCGACCTCGACCTCGACGGTGCCCGGCAGTCCGTGGCGCAGCGGCGCCCCGCCGGCGGGGCCGGGCTCGACCTCGAGGTCGACCCGGATCAGCCCCTGGCGCGCCTCGCTGGCCACCCGCGCCACCGAGGCGGCGACCGTGCCGTACTGGAGCGACGGGAAGCCGGCCAGCCGCAGCCGAGCCGGCTGGCCGCGGCGCACCCGGCCCAGGGCAACCGGTGGCTGGAACATGGCCACCGCCCGGATCTCTCCCTCCGGCACCACCGTCGCCAGCCGGTCGCCGGCGCTGACGAACGAGCCCACCTGGAGGTTCGAGACCTCTCCCAGCCGGCCGGCCACCGGGGCGCGGATCCGCCGCCGCTCGAGGTCCTGCTCCACCCGGCCGAGCACCGCCTCGGCGGCGGCCACCTGGGCGGTGAGCTCCGCCTCCTCGCGGTTGAGATCCTCGAGCTGCGCCCGGCGGGCGCCCTCCTCGGCCCCCAGCTCGAAGCGCTCGCGGGCCAGCGTCAACCGCAGGGTCTCGGCCGCCGAGCGGCGCTGGTTGGCGTCGGCCTGGGCCCGCAGCAGCTCCATCTCGGAGACCAGACCCTGGTCGCGGAGCGACATCAGCCGCTCGGCCTCCTCCTCGGCGAGCTCGGCGGCGCTGGTTGCCTCGCGGAGCCGCTCGGCGGTCTCGTCGAGCCGCGCCCGGATCCCCTGGACGGTCTCCTCCAGCGCCCGGCGGGCGATCGCCAGCTCGCTCTGCTTGGCCTCCAGCTGGGCGCGCAGACCGGCGAGCCGCGCCGTCTCCTCGTCGAGGGTGCCGCGCTCGGCCGCGGCCTCGAGCTCGACCAGCACCTGACCAGCCCCGACCTCGGCGTCGAGCTCGATGGCGACCCGCGTGATGCGGCCGTCGACCGGCGCCTGCACCGGATGGACCTGGTCCGAAACCTCGAGCCGCGCCTCGTCGCTGACCGCCAGCACCGGCACCTCGGCGCGCAGGAACCAGACCAGCCAGGCGGCCAGCAGGGCGGTGAGCGCCAGCACCCGGATCACCCAGCCGAACGGGCCTTCGGCCTCGATCGCGCGCAGGGTCCGCGGGAAGCTGCTGGGCACTGGAACCGGGGTTGCGGGCGTCCGCCGACTCAGCTCGTGGCCAGCTCTCGGTAGCGGGCGGCGGCCTCCGGCCTGGGCCAGCGGTCGTAGAGCTCGAGCAGCCGCTCCAGCGCGTCGCGGGTGCGGCGATGTTCGAGCCCGCGGCTCAGACGCAGGCTCTCGAAGCCCTGGACCAGCAGCGGCTCGGCTTCGTCGTAACGCTTCTCTGCGACCAGACAGCTCCCCAGGTAGGTCTCGGCCTCGGCCACCCGCCAGTGGTTGGCGGGTAGCGCCTGGCGCAGGACCCCGACGCCCTCGCGCAGCAGTTCCTCGGCCGCCGGCGTTTCCCCGCGCTCGACCAGCAGACTGCCGAGCTGCACCATGGAGACGCCGGTGTCGGCGTGCCGGTCGCCCAGCACCTTGCGGCGGATCGCCAGCGCCTCGCGATAGGTGGCCTCGGCCGGGGCCAGATCCCCCTTCTCGTGCAGCAGCACTGCCAGGTTGTTGATGTGCTGGGCGACGATCTTGTGGTCCCGGCCCAGGTGCTTGATGCGGATCGCTATGGCCTCCCGGTAGAGCCGCTCGGTGGTGACGTAGTCCCCCTTCCCCTTGAGCAGCATCCCGAGGTTGTTGAGGCTCTCGGCGACGTCGGGATGGTCGTTTCCCAACAGTCGCCGGCGCATGTCAAGGGCCTCGCGGAACAGCGGCTCGGCGGCCGCGTAGTCGCCACGCATACCCAGGAAGACGCCAAAGTTGTTGAGGCTCTCGGCAACCAGCGGGTGGTCGGCGCCGAAGGCGCGGCGGCGCACCTCCAGGGCCTCCTGGAAGAGCGGCTCGGCGGCCGCGAAGTTGCCCATCTCGGTGATCAGGATGGCGAGGTTGCCGAGCTGTTCGCTCAGCTCGGGGCTGTCCGCTCCGCTGGCCTGGCGCTGCACCTCGATGGCCCGCCGGTAGAGCCTCTCGGCCTCCGCGAAGTCGCCCAGCTCGTAGTGCAGCCGGCCGAGGTTGTTGAGGCTGTCGGCGACGTCGGGGTGGCGGTCCCCCAGCAGGCGGCGGCGCTGCGCCAGCGCCTCCTCGAACAGCGGCTCGGCGCCCAGGTAGTCGCCCTTGTGGCGCAGCACCACGCCGAGGTTGTTGAGGCTCTGGGCGACCGCCAGGTGCTCGAGACCGTAGACCTTCTGCCGCAGCGCCAGGGCGCCGCGCAGCATCCGCTCCGACGGGTCGTAGAGCCCGAGGTTCTTGTAGACGTTGCCGATCGCCTCCATCAGCGTCGCCTGCACTTCGGGCTGGTCGGCCAGCTCTCGCGAGACGCGGTCGGCGCCGCGCTCCAGGATCTCGCCGGCGGTGATCGTGTCGCCGCCCCCCTCGTGCGGATCGGAGCGCTGGAAGATGCTTTGCATGAACCTGACCACATGCTCGGCGCGGTCGCGCTCGCGCTGCGCCTGGTCGCGCTCGTGGGCGATCCGCGCCGCCTGCACGGTCATGGTCAGCGCCAGCCCGCTGAGCAGGGCGACGAAGCCCGTCGCCACCGCCACCGCCACCCGGTTGCGGCGCAGGAACTTGCCGGCGCGGTAGCGGAAGCTGTCGCGATGGGCGCGGACCGGCTCGCCGTCGAGGTAGCGCTGGATGTCGTCGGCGAACTGCTCGACCGAGCCGTAACGGCGCTGCGGCTCCTTGCGCAGCGCCATCAGCAGGATCTTGTCGAGGTCGCCCGCCAGCAGCCGGCGCAGGGCCCGCGGGCGGGTGGCGCGCGACTCGCAGACCGTCTCCGGGTCGAGCCGGGTCGGCCCGCCGGTCGAGCCGGCCGGCAGCGACTCGACCCGGCTCACCGCCGTGGCCGGGCTCTCCGGCTCCTGCTCGAGCACCGCCTTCTCGACGTCCTTGGGCCGCCCCGAGCCGAAGCGGTAGGGGAAGTGGCCGGTGAGCAGCCGGTAGAGCAGCACGCCGAGCGAGTAGACGTCGCTGGCGGTGGTGATCGGTCGCGACTGCACCTGCTCCGGGCTGGCGTAGTAGGGGGTCAGCGGCCGCAGCCCGGCGGCGGTCAGCTCCACCGGCACCGGGAACGACTCCGGCTTGAGCAGCTTGGCGATCCCGAAGTCGAGCAGCTTGGGGACCCCGCGCGGCGTCACCAGGATGTTGCTGGCCTTGAGGTCGCGGTGGATGACCAGGTTCTGATGGGCGTAGTGCACCGCCGAGCAGACGGTCAGGAACAGGCGCAGCCGCGCCTCGACCGCCAACCGGTTGCGGTCGCAGTACTCGTCGATGGGGATGCCCTCGATGTACTCCATGACGAAGTAGGGCAGCCCGTCCTCGGTGGTGCCGCCGTCGAACAGGCGGGCGATGTTGGAATGATCGAGGCTGGCCAGGATCTGCCGCTCGGTCCGGAAGCGGCGCACGATGTCGGCGCTCGCCATCCCGTGGCGGATCACCTTGATCGCCACCAGCTTCTGGAACTCGTCGTCGTCGCGGACCGCCAGGTGGACGCGGCTCATCCCGCCTTCGCCAAGGTTGCGGAGCAGCTTGTAGGGCCCGATGCGCTCGGGGACGGGCGCCCCGGGATAGCGGTCCCCGAGCAGCCGCCGCACACCGCCGGCCACCGCCGGCATCTCCAGGAAGCCGCGGGTGTCGCGATCGGCGTCGAGCAGCGAGCGGACCTCTGCGACCAGCTGACCGTCCCCGCCGGCCTCCTCCGCCAGCGCCTGCTCCCGGCTCTCGGGGGGCAGGGCGGAGACCCGCTCGAAGAGCTCCTCGACGATCTTCCAGCGCTCAGTCTTCATCACCGTCACCCGCTGCCATGTAACGGTACAGCCAGGCCTTGGCCAGGCGCCAGCGGCGCACGACGGTCGGCACCGAGATTCCGAGGTGGGCCGCCACCTCGGCGTTCTCGAAACCGCCGAAGAACCGCAACTCGACGATCTGCGCCAGCTCGGGGTCCATCTCGGCCAACGCCGCCAGTGCGTCGTCGAGCGCGATGAGGTCGCGCGGCCGGTCGGTCGGGACCTCGGGGGCGAGGTCGAGCGAGATCTTCTGCGCCCCGCCGCCCCGCTTGGCGTAGCGGTGGCGGCGGGCGTGGTCGACCAGGATGCGGCGCATCATCGACGCCGCCAGGGCGAAGAAGTGCAGGCTGTTGCGCCACTCCACCCGCTGCTGGTCGATCAGGCGCAGATAGGCCTCGTGGACCAGCGCCGTGGTCTGCAGGGTGTGGTCGGAGCGCTCGCGGCGCAGATAGCGGGCGGCCAGCCGGTGGAGCTCGGCGTAGACCACCGGCATCAGCTTCTCGACGGCCTGCCGGTCGCCGTTGCTCCAATCCACCAGCAGCGCCGTCACGTCCCCGGCGGGAGCTCCGGTCTGCATCTCCTCGACCTTCCTCGGATCCGGTCGATCAGGGCTTTTCAACGCAATCAGTATAGCGAACACTTCCCCCGCGGAAGCCGCGGGCTGGCGCCCCGGCCGGACTTCCGGCCAGGCATCCTACAGAAAACGAAGATTATTAAGAAAAAGGGCCGACGCGCCCTGGTCAGGCCGGAAGCCGCGGGCGCCGATCCGGACGTGCCTCCGGGGGCAGCGCGGCCAGCTCGACGAAGGTGTCGACCACCCGCGGATCGAGCCGGGTGCCGGCCTCCCGGCGGAGCCTGGCGTGCGCCTCTCCCCAGGGCAGACCGGGCCGGTAGGGGCGCGCCGAGACCATCGCCTCGAAGGCGTCGAGCACCGAGAGGATGCGCGCCCCGAGTGGGATCTGCTCCCCCTTGAGACCCGCCGGATAGCCGCGGCCGTCGATCCGCTCGTGGTGGTGGAGCACGTAGAGGCTGACCCGCTCGAACCCCGGCAGGCTGGCCAGGATCCGCGATCCGTAGACCGGGTGCATCCGCATCCGGCGGCGCTCCAGAGCATTCAGCCGGCCGGCTCGCAGCAGCAGCGAATCGGGCAGCACCAGCTTGCCGACGTCGCGCGGCAGGCTGGCGAGCTCGATCTCGCGCAGACCGCGGCCGGCGTAGCCGAGGCGCCGTGCGAGGCCCACCGCCCAGGCGGCGACCAGCTCGGGCTCGAGCCGCCGGCGCGGCTCCTTGAAGCGCAGCAGCTCGGCCAGGGCACGTACCGAGGCCCGCGAGTTGCGCTCGAGCTCCTCCTCCAGCCGCAGCAGCCGGCGGCGCCGGCGGCGAATCCTGGCGGCTGCCGGGGCGAAGGCCAGGAGCCCGGCGGCCGGTGCGCTCACCTCAGGAGGCCCGCCCCAACGCGACCTCGAAGCTCTCTTCGGGGGCTGGCTTCTTGAGATCGTCGAATTGGGGGCTGGCAATGCGCAGGAACAGATCGACGATCCGGCTGTCGAACTGGGTTCCTGACGAAGCCCGCAGCCGGCGCACCACCTCCGGGATCTCCAGGCCGCGCCGGTAGCTGCGGTCGGAGAGCATGGCGTCGAAGGCGTCCACCACCGACACGATCCGCGAGCCGAGGGGGATCTGGTCGCCCTTGAGGCCGGCCGGGTAGCCGTGCCCATCGACCCGCTCGTGGTGGTGGAGGACGACCAGCGCCACCCGCTCGAGCGACGGGATGCTGCGCAGGATGGCCCAACCGTATTCCGGATGGCGCTCGACCTCCACTCGCTCCTCGGCGGTCAGCGGCCCCGGCTTGAGCAGGATGGCATCGGGGATGCCCACCTTGCCGATGTCGTGCAGCATCGCCGCGTGCTCGACGTCACGCAGCTCCTCCTCCGGCAGCTCGAGCTCTTCGGCCACTCGCACCGCCCATTCGGCGAGCCGGGTGGCGTGGTGCCCGGTCTTCATGTCGCGCAGATCGAGGAGCAGGGTGATCGCGCAGACCGCGCCCGCCCGGTTGCGCTCGAGCTGCTGCTCGAGCCGCTTGAGCTGGAGGGGGACCGCCTGCCCCCGGCCCACCGCCCCGGCCGGCTCGATCACCTACCGGTCCTCCCAGCGGATGGCGCCGCTCCAGGCGTAGTCCTCGGCGGTCGCCGCGCTCCACTGGAAGCCGTCTTCCTCGACGGCCACGACCACCGCCGGCGCGGCCTGAGCGGCGGCTACCGGTGAGGGTGCCGCGACTGCTGGCGGCGCCGGCAGCGACCGCTCGGCGGCGAACGGCCCACCCTGGAGCAGAGCGGCCAGCAGCAGAGCGGGCAGCACCAGGGCGACGGCCAGCAGGAAGTTGCGGGGCTGGGCGGCGAGCTGTCGGACGGCGGCGGACATTCTTGGACCTCCTCGCGCGGTGGGCCTTCTGGAGAGATCTTCGAATGTGCACAGGAGCAACGGCCGTACCAGCCGATCGGGAGCTTCGCGCCGGCGTGCCGGCGGCCGGCCGGCCGCCGCCGGGGGCCTGCCGGAAGCTGGCGGCCGACCCGCAGGTCGTTTCTGCTGAGTGAGTTAACCGCGAGACCGAGGATGCGGTCCGGAGCTGACCGCGAGCCGGAGGCGTGAGGGGACCTCACCGAAAAATCGGGAGGTGGTGCAAATTATGGCGGAAAAAGCGGAGCCAGAAAAAAACCGCGGACGGCCCGGGGAGGCCGTCCGCGACTGTCCAGTGCCGGGGAGTCGTGTGCTACTCGAGGATCGCGCCTACCGACTGTCCGGCCTTGAGGTTGCTGTTGACTTTCATCTTGCGGCTCCTTTCTCCCTCAGGGGGACGCTGTCTGGCTCTCTACCCTTTAACGCGAGAAAGCCGGCCGCCGATGATCAGCGGGAAGGAGATTCGGTGATCGGGACCGTCGAGCCCACGAGCACGAAGGGCGCCCAGTCGAAGGGGTGGGGGCGCCCCTCGCGCATCTCGAGCATCGCGTCCTGCAGCAGATCGGCCAGGTCCGCCGCCGGGTCCAGGCGCCGGTAGAGACCGGCCAGCAGGTCGAGCTGGCGGCGTTGGTCCACGTTCCACAGCGGCAGCAGGACCGCCCGGGCCCCCGAATAGAGCAGTGCGCGGGCCAGACCGACCAGCTCGTCGGCGCTGGCCGAACCCTGGAGGTCGGCCCCGCAGCCGGTCAGCGCGAAGAGCCGGCAGGCCAGCTTGAGGCCGAAGAGGTCGAAGAGCGTGACCCCGCCGCCGCCCAGCCGCAGCGAGGAGAACATCGGGTTGTCGGGCCGGAAGCTGGCCCGGGTGGCGAAATGGACCAGCGAGGAAGCGACCGGCGGGTCGGCCGTCAGGCGGTCGCGACCCTCCTTGCCGAGGAGGACCCGTGCCGCCGTGGAGACCTCGGCCAGCTCCTCGACCTCGCGTCTCACGGCCCCCTCCTCTTCCCGGCCGTCCCAGGCGCCGAGCAGCAGCGGCGGCTCGGCGGGCAGACCAGCGCGCGAGCGGCAGAAGTAATAGACGCTGCCGCTCGGCGCGTACGACACCGCGAAGCGGTCGGCCAGGAAACCGTCGCCGTCCGAGAAGGCGTGGAAGGGAAGGTAGTGGAGCAGACCGTGGGGGACCACCACCAGCCGGCGGCCTGTCAGCAGCTCTTCGAGCGGCGAGATCAGCTCCTCGTAGAGCCCGGCGAGCACCGGCAGCACCGCTCGCCGCCACCGGTCGGGCGCACGCTCGAGGGTCCCGGGATCCTGACGGTGGCGCGCCAGCTGGACGCGCAGCCGGCGGCGCAGCTCCTGGACCCGCGGCACCAGGGTGGCGGCGACGATCGACAGCCGCCGTGAGTCCAGCACCGCTCCGTAGACGGTGTCCTCGGCGAAGAAGTACTCCAGCATCACGGTGTCGTCGGGAATCACCGATTGGATGGTGGCCGGATCCACCGCCACCGCGGCGTGCAGCGAGGTGGCCTCGCGGTCCACCGCCCGGAGCTGACGAAGGCTGCTGGCGAGCTGCTGCTCCTTCTGCCGCAACGTGCGCCGCAGGTTGTCGACCGACGCGGCCCCCGGCGGACTCGCCACCTCCTGCCGGACCATCCGCCGGGCCAGGAAGTTGAGGTCCTCGCGCAGCGCCTTGACCCGATCGGTGAGACCCCCGAGCGCGCCGCCCGAGCTCGGCAGGGTGTGGACCCGTGGCGCCACCAGGTCGGCGAACCGCAGCGACTTGGCGGCCTCGATGAGGGCGAACGCGGCAGCCCGGTCCTCGCTCCCGGCCTCGCCGTTGAGCCGCGCCCGCACCAGCGCCTCGTAGACCGCCGCCCGGTCCTCCGCGAAGTCGACGCCGTAGTGGGCGCCCGACGCCTTGGTTCCCTCGCGCTCGAGCAGCCCGAGCGCCTCCTCCAGCGCCCAGAGGGCGGCCTCGCGATTCCCCGCCGCCTCCTCGATGCGTCCGAGCAGGAAGCGCCCCTGGCTCTCGAGGCCCGGCCGTTCGCCGGCCGGCAGCCGTTCCAGTGCGGCCGCACAGGCGTCGCGAGCCGCCGTCAGATCGCCGGCCTCGAGGTGCAGCCGGCCCAGCAGCAGCTCGCTCATCGCCACGTGTGCCGGCAGTCCGGCGCCGAGGAAGATCTCTCGCGCCTCGCTGGCCTGCTGGAGCGCCTCGAAGCGCCGGCCCTCCTGCTGGAGCACGGCGCCGCGGTGCAGCCCCGCGAGCCCCTGCCAGACCAGGTTGCGCTCCTCGGCGAAGCGCAGCTGAGCACTGGTTAGCAGCTCCAGCGCCCGCCGCGTCCGCCGCTGCCGGCTCAGCGCCAGGGCGCGGAAGGTGGTGGCCTTCGCCGCCTCGAAGCCGACGCCCCGCTTCTCGAAGGCCGCGGCCGCCCGCGCCGCCAACTGCTCGGCCTCGGGCAGCAGACCCAGCTCGAGATAGATCTCGGCCTCGTCGAGGTCGCACAGCGCCTCGTGGTGGAGGTCGCCGACGTCGCGGCTGCGGCGGCGGGCCAGGCGGTAGATCTCGATGGCGCGGTCGTGGTCGCCGCGCAGGTAGTAGAGGTGGCCGATGTTGTAGTCGACCTGCAGCACCATCTGCTGTTTGCCACGCTCGTGCCAGATGGCGCGCGCCGCCTGATGGGCGCGGACCGCCTCCTCGAAGCTGTTGAGGCTGATATGGCAACTGGCCAGATTGCTCCACACCATGGCGATGTCTTCCGGCTCTCCGTACCTCATGAGGTCGTCGAGCGCCTGGCCATATCCATCGAGGGCATCTTGGAAGCGATCCTGTCGGAACAGGAGGTTGGCGAGGTTCGCTTCGAGGCGGGCGAGCCGTAACCGGTCGCCGGTGCGCTCGAAGACCTGCCGGGCGGCCTCGGCCCACTCGCCGGCCTGCTGGTGCTCGCCCATGAAAGCCAGGGTCTGGAGGGCGCTGCTGCGGGTGATGGCGCCCTCCTTCTCGCTGCCGGCCTCGTTGAACAGCTCCAGCGCGGCGGCGTAGTGGTTGAGCGCCGCGGCGTAGTCGCCGGCGACGTGGAGAACGTTGGCCAGCGTCCGGCAGCTGCGGCCGCGGGCGGCCGCGTCGCCGATCCGGGAGGCCAGCCACCAGGCCGCCCGGGCGGCGCTCCGGGCGCTGCCCAGATCGCTTCTCAACTGACTCGCCGAGCGCTGCCGAAGCTCGTCCACCGCGGCGGTGCTGCGCAGCTCCGGGTGACGGGTCAACAGCGCGGCCCGGCCCTCCTCGTCGAGGCGGATCAGCTCCTCGACGAGGTCACTCGGCAGGGTGGGCGACGCCGACGGCACCAGCGGCATAGATACCACAGGCCGGCCGCCCGGCTCTGTGGCATTCGCAGCAGCCGCGCCGGTCGGCCGGGCCGGTCAGCGCGCCGCGGCGGCGCCGATCCGCACCTCGGCGCCGGCCGAGTAGGCGGTGAACTCGGGGGCGTACATCGACTGCAGGGTGGCGGGCGCCGCCTTGAAGGTGCCGGCCAGGTTGGCGCGCAGCCGGTACTTGAAGACGTACTCGCCGACCGGCAGCCACTCGAAGAAGAAGTTGGCGCCGCTGTCGCGGATCTCCTCGTAGTAGCCCAGACCGAGGTCCCACTTGTAGCCGGACAGCGCGCTCTCGGGCTCGAAGCCGGCCGGCCGCGGGTCGCGCAGGTGGACGTACTCGGCGGCGTGCCGGGCGCCGATCGTGAGCTGCACCTCGAGCTGGTCACCCACCGCCAGCGCCGCGCCCTCGGCGAGCGGCTCGAGGACCCATTCCCCGCCGCTCAGCACCCGCTTGAAGTAGCGCCGCCGGACCCTGAAGAAGTCGCCCGCCGCCTCGGCCGGCAGCCGCTCGGTCGAGAAGTGCCAGGTGGCGGAGGCGAAGAGCAGTCCCGGGGTCTCCTTCTCCACCGTGACGGTGGCCATCGACGGCTCGATCTCCTCGCCGGCGACCACCACCTGGTTGCGCTTGCCGGTGTACTCGTCGGGCTCGAAGACGAAGGCGCGGCGCCGCGGGCCGACCGTCACCCGCGCCTCCTCGCGGACCCCCAGCGCGCCCTCGCGCTCCAGATAGTGGACCAGCGCGTAGATCACCTCGGCGGTGGCGCGGGTCGACTTCCAGTGGTTGAGCTTCTTGTTGAGGAACAGCCACTGGACCAGCCCGTGGCGGCGGGCGTCGCCGGGATCGAGCTCGGTCAGGGTGCGCAGCACGTAGGCGTGGGTCTCGATGCGGTCGTTGTACCAGAGCCACGAGCGCTCCTCGGGAGCCCAGAAGGTGCCCTCGTCGTCAGTGGTCTTCGCCGAGTCCATGACGCTGTCGAAGACCAGCCGGGCGTCCTCGCCACGCCCCGCGCGCCGCAGCGACAGCGCCAGCTGGGCCTTGAGCAGCGGCGAGTGCCGGCGCCAGTGCCGGAACGAGAACTCGAGCATCCGCCGCCGCTCCTCGGGGCTGAAGACGCCACCGGTCCAGGACTCGTCGGGATAGGCCGAGAGCACGTAGCCCAGGAAGGTCACCTGCTCCCAGCAGCAGTCGTCGCGGAGCATCTCGCGCACCATCTCGTCGACGTAGTGGCGATGCATGTAGCTCCAGGCGCGGACCACCAGCTCGCGGGGCACCTCGACCCCGAACTCGAGCGCCTTGGAGAGCCCGTGGAGGATGTAGAGGGTCATATAGGGCGACGGCGGCCCGCCCGGCCACCAGGGAAAGCCGCCCAGCGAGGTCTGCGCCTTCTCGAGCTGGGCCAGCGCCGCCCGGCGCTGGGCGGCGGCGATCCGCGGGTCGAGGACGTTGATCAGCTCGGCGGCCGGCTCCTCGCCGCCCCGCGCCTCGACCAGCCAGGGCGTCTCCTCGAGGGCCATCTTGCGGTTGGGGTCGGCCGACTCCCAGGTCTCGAGCCGGGTGTCGCGGGCCGCGAACTTCTCGGCCATCCGCGCCACCGCCGGGTAGTCGTCGTAGAGGCTGGTCAGGATGCCGGTCGAGACGAACCGGTTGAGGGTCTGCTCGGTGCACTCGTAGGGGAAGTCGACCAGGTAGGGCAGCGCGTGGAGGACGCCGTAGAAGAGCTGCGCGTCGAGGGTCACCACCAGCAGCTCGTCGATCCGCGTCGGGTCGTCGCCGGCCGCCAGCTCGGCGAAGCGCAGCTCGCGGCGGTCGGTCTCCTTGAGGGTGGCAAACCGCGATTGGGCGAGGTGCATCCGGCCGGGCAGCACCGGCAGCGGCCGCAGCTCGCCATCCGCGAAGTCGCCCGCCCGCGCCGTCACCTTGAAGGCCACCTGACCGACCCGGGCCGGCACCCGCACCGGGAACGAGAGGTCGGCGCCGCCGCCGGCCGCCACCTCGAAAGGCACGCCCAGGGCGTCGCCGGCGGCGAGCCCGAACTCCTCGAGCAGGCTGGTCTCGCTTGCGGCGTCGACGATCTCGAAGTCGAGCCGGCCGGCGAGCGGGGTCTCGCCGGCGTTGTTGACCACCACCTTGAGCACCGCCCGGTCCCCCTCGCGCAGGAAGCGCGGCAGGTAGGGACGCACGAGCAGCTCCTTGAGCGAGCGGGCCCGGCGCTCCAGCGAGCCGGCGCGCAGGTCGCGGGTCAGCGCGTGCGCCCAGACGCTCCACTCGGTCACCGAGTCGGGGACGGTGAACTCGAAGGCCACCGAGCCGTCCTCGCCGGTCAGCAGGTGGGGCTCCCAGAAGGCGGTCTCGGCAAAGTCCGAGCGCAGCGCCTCGCCCTCGGCCGGCGGCGGCGGGCCCTCGCCCTCGTCGCGCGGCGGGGAGGCCGATGCGACTTCGGCCTCGGCGGTGAGGGCCTCGTCGGCCATTTCGGCCGGGGCTTGCTGCGCCGCCATGGGAGCCGGCACGGCCGACTCCAGGTACGCCATCCTCCGCATCATCGGGCCACCGCGGCCGGGGCCGCCGATCGGGTAGCCGTCGAAGAACTTGAGCCGGTCGCCGCGCAGCGACGGAGCGCCGGGCACCGTCGCCCAGCCGCGATGGTCGCGCCACACCTCGTGGGCGGGACCCAGACTGACCCGCAGCGGCAGCAGGCCGGTCTGGTGCGGGTAGAGCTCCAGCGGCCGCGGCGGGCGGTGGGGGGCGAAGAGGTCGAGGCTGCGGTCGTACATGTAGGCCAGCACCTCGGCGGCGCCGGCCGCCAGCGCCGCCTCGTCGGCGCCCCGCACCTCGACCCGCCAGCGCTCCTTGGCGCCGGGCCGGAGCCGGTCGCGGAAGGTGGCGAAGCTCACCTCCAGCTCGCGGTCGGCCCAGGGCACGAACACCGAGCCCTCGAAGCTCATCGGCTGGTGGTCGCGGAGCGCCGTCAGCCGGACGCTGAAGCCGCCCCGCAGCCCGGCGTCGACCGGGATCTCGATCACCAGCAGACCGGCTCCGGAGTCGAGCCGCCGGCGCTCGGTGCGGCGGCCGGAGCGGTAGGTCTCGAGCACCAGCTCCTGGTCGGCGAGCGCCGAGTGGACCAGCAGCCGGGCGGTCTCCCCCACCGGCACCGACGCCCGCTCGACGAACAGCACCGCCGGCAGCGCCAGCGGCGTGCTCCCCGGCGCCGCCACCAAGAACTCGCGGGCGGTCTCGAAGGTGGCGCCGAAGGGGTCCTCGGTCGCGTAGCGCAGCCGGTAGGCGCCGGCCGCCAGACCCTCGAGGTCGAGCCGCGCCAGGCCCTGCCCGTCGTGGGTCAGCTCGCCGCGACGGAGCTCCTCGCCGTCCTCCCACCTGGCGAGCGTGGCGCGGGGCGAGTAGCCCGGCGACCAGCGGGGGCGCAGCCGGTCGCCGGGGGTGGCGTAGGGGTCCTCGGCGTCGCCCGGCGGCACCGGCGACGGCTCGTCGGCCGGCAGCACGGCGGCCGCCGGCTGCTCGAGCCTGGTGAGCCGCCAGCCGGCGGCGCCCGGACGAGCGACGCCGTCGAGATCGGCGCGCCGCAGCTCGAAGCCGGCCGGATCGCCGGCCCGAAAGAACTCGGCCCGCGGCTCGACCGCCGTCTCGACGGTCACGAAGCCGAGCCGGAAGGTGCGCTCGGCCGAGCGGGTCTCGCCCCCGTCGTCGGTGACCTCGACGCTCACCCGGTAGCCGTAGGAGATCCCGCGGTCGCGCTCGCGCTCGTCGGCGGCGGGCAGGAAGCTGAACCGGAAGCGGCCCTCGGCGTCGAGCCCGGTGGAGCCGCCGGCCACCACCTCCGGAGGCCGCCGCGGCAGCGGGTGCCACCAGCCCCACCAGGGCGGGTAGACCGGCGTCCGCTCCACCCGCCAGACCACCTGGCCCGAGACCACCGGCAGCCCGAAGTAGTAGCGCGCCTCGCCGCTCAGCGCGGCGGGCCGGTTGAGCCGCAGCACCTCCTCGGGCTCGTCGAGGGTGGCCTCGAAGGTCGGTCGCTTGTACTCCTCGACCCGCACCTCGGTCTGGCCGCCCAGCGAGCTGCGCAGCCACCAGCTGCCGAGCAGCCGCCCGGCCGGCACCTCGAACCCGCCCGACGCCGAGCCGAACTCGTTGGTCTCGGCTTCGGCCGTCGCCACCACCTCGCCGTTGGGGTCGACCAGCTCGACGGTCAGCGCCGTCCCCGGCAGGGTGCGGAAGCGCCCCTCGTCGGCGCCGCCCCGGTAGACCACCGCCTTCCAGTAGAGCTTCTGGAGCGGCCGGTAGATGCTGCGGTCGGTGTAGAGCAGCGCCGAGCTGGTCTCGCCGGGGGCCTCGCGCCGGCCCAGCGAGAGGTAGCTGAGGTCGAGCGCCACCTCCTCGCCGCGGCGGGCGACCAGGAAGTGCTGCTCGCCCCGGCCGCCGGCCCGGAAGCTCACCCGGCCGTCGGCGGCGGTGGTCCGCGCCGTCACCCGGCGGTGACCGCGCCGGTAGTCGTAGCGCCACAGCGAGACCTCGACCCCGGCCAGCGCGGCGCCGCTCGATCCCGCGCGGACGGTGACCTCGGCCTCCTCCCCGAGCCAGCGGGTGAGCAGCACCAGGTCGCCGAGGATGAAGTTCACCGCCGAGCGACGGTTGACCTGCTGCGCGAAGTCGCGCCGCACCGAGCCGACGACCAGGTAGAGCCCGGGGGCGGTCATCGGCGGCGAGACCCAGGTCTGGTGGGTGCGGTAGTCGGCGGTGGGCGGTAGCTCGACGCTCCACTCGGCGTCGGGTGCGCGGCCGTCGACGATCCGGGGAACCTCGCGCGGACCGGGCAGCAGGTTGTAGTCCCGGCTGGTCTCGAGAATCGCCGCCAGATCGAGCCGGTAGGCGCGGAAGAAGAGCCGCTCGAGGTTCTTGTGGGTAACCAGCAGCGAGCGGCGCTCGGCGCCGTCGCTGGCCATCCCGCTCAGCGCCCAGGAGGGCGCCTCGATGGCCGCCGCCAGGTGGCGGCAGCGGGCGGCGCCGACGGTGCCGAGATGGGCCTCGGCGCCCTCGATCGCCAGCGCCCGCGCCCGGATCAGGGCGTCGGAATCGTCCTCGGCGCGCACCATCTCGGCCAGGTCCGCGGTCCCCATCGACCACCAGGGGTAGCGCCGGCCGAGGGCCTCGAGGGCGCGCTCCAGCTCGCCGCGCAGCAGCCGGCGGTCCTCCTCGCGGCTGAAGGCGGCCGCCAGCCGGCCGAGCCGCTCGCGGCGCGCCTCGAAGGCCGCCTCCGGGCGGCGCGAGCGGCGGTGCCAGGCCTCGAGGTCGTCGAGCAGCGCCCCCAGCTTGTGGAGCGGATGGACCGCCGCATCGACCAGGTCGAGCGCCGCCGAGCCCGCCGGATCGCCGGTCGTTCCGCCCCGAGACAGGGCCGCCAGGTCGAGCCGCCAGAGCTGGCTCTCCTGGGCCGGCCGCCAGAAGCTGGTGTCGGCCAGCAGCTCGACCCATAGATAGGTGACCGCGTCGCGCAGCGTGCCGCGGATGCGGGCCGGATAGTCGTTCTGGTCGAGATACTCGGCCAGCACCCCGAGCGACTCGCTGCCCCACGCCTCGCGCCGCGCCCACACCCGGGCGTAGGCGCCCTGGGCCTCGGTGAAGATCTGCTCGCGGGTCCAGCGCTCGAGGTCGACCTCTTCGCCGGTCTCCACCCGCTCGCGCTGGTCCACCTCCCAGGCGTAGGCGCGGACGTAGGTGACCAGCCCGCTGGCGTAGAAGAGATCGAGCACCGAGGCGTAGAGCGGATCCTCGGGCCAGGCCTCCTGCCGCAGGAAGCGCACCGCCGTCGCGTAGCCGTGGAGGGCGGTGCGGAGCTGGACCTCGCGGATCAGCGCCCGCGTCCAGTCCTCCTCGTCCCCCCGCTCCCGCGCCGCCGCCAGCAGCTCTCCCACCAGCTTCGAGGCGGCCTCGAACTTCTGCTCCGAGACCAGCCGCTCGACCTCTTTCCAGCTCGCCTTCTCCGCCATCGGCCGCTCCTCGCTCCCGCCGCCATTCTGCGCTGCCGCCGTCCCCCCCGGCGGAGCGCCAGCCGGGCCCGACGCTGGCTCCGCCACCGGCAGACCCCCGGCGCTTGGCGCGCAGCCGCCCAGCGCCAGGCCCAGGACCGCGGCCGCGGCCAGGGTCCAGGTAGAGACCCGAAGCGGCCCCGGCGCCGGTTCCCCGCTGGAGGATCGGTGGATCATCTTCGCCAGTCTAGCCGCTCTCCGGCGGTACCCTCATTACCTTAGACCCTGCTTCGACCGGTCAGGAAACCCTGGACGATTCCACTAAGGTAAGGGGTGGACCCGCCGATGCACCGGCAGAGCGCCGCGATGCCGCGTTCCGGTCCCACCCGGAATCCCTGGGTTGCCGCCGAGGAGCAGGCGATGCTGCGCACCAAATCGGTCGAGTCCCCCGCCGGGCCGGCGGACGGCCTGCGGATCCTCGTCACCCGGTTCCGCGGCCGCGGGCTGCCCGCGGACCGCTACGACGTCTGGATGGCCAATCTCGGGCCCGGCGAGGCGCTGCTCCGGTCCTTTCAGGCGGGCGACATCACCTGGGCGGGCTTCGCGCGGGCCTACCGCAAGGAGCTGTTCGCCGACGGCGCCGCCGACGGCGGCAACCGGACGATCAAGAACCGCGGCCAGAAGTTCACCCTGCGGCTGATCAAGCACCTGGCCGGGAAGGGCAACGTCACCCTGCTCTGCCACTGCGCCGAGGACCAGCGGCAGTGCCACCGGCACCTGCTGAAGGAGGTCATCGAAAGCGGCCGGATCTGACGGCGCCTACTCGCTGCCGGTGCCGTCCCAGCCGGAGACGTCGCCGGACTCGAAGCCGTCGGCGAAGATGACCGCCAGGCCGGCGCCGGCGGCGTAGACGTCGACCGAGTCGCCACCGGCTTCGGTTTCGGCGCGGTTGTCGGTAAACACCGCGACGTAGTTGGAGAGCACCGCGTCGAGGCCGTTGTAGTCGCCGAACTCGAAGCCGTCGGCGATGTTGGGCGACTGGACGGCGGTCAGGCGCTCGGGGGTCGAGAAGGTCTGGGCGCCGTCGGTCGAGAAGGAGTGGAAGAGGTCGACCGAGCTGCGGGTGGGATCGCGACGGGTGTCGTAGAAGACCACGTGGACCGAGCCGTCCGGGGCCACCGCCAGCCACTGGTGCCAGCGGTCGACCGAGTCCTGGTCGGCGGTCTCGTGGGGGGTGACGACGGTCCAGGTGGCGCCGGCGTCGCGCGAGTAGGCGACCTGGATGCGGGCGTGGTTGTTGGCCGGCGTGCCCGAGTCGGGGCCGGTGTTGTCGGTCCACGAGGCGTAGACGCTGCCGTCGAACGGCCCGCCGGTGCGGTCGGTGTCGGCCGCCACGTAGATGAACACGTTGCGGGTCTCCATCGACGGAATCGGGAAGTCGAAGGCGCCCTCGGTGGAGGCCACCTCGACGGTGGGCTCGAAGCCCACCCCGCCGTCGGTCGAGCGCCGCACCCAGATCTTGCGGCTCTGGAAGGCCGGCCAGAAGTAGTAGACGCGGCCGCCGCCGTCGCTGGTGATGTCGCTGCCGATCCCCGACTCGCTGGCGCCCGAGGACACGGTCAGCTCGGCGCTCCAGGTGGTCCCCAGGTCGGTCGAGCGCGAGAACCGCATCGTGTTGCCCTCGTGCCAGGTCATGTAGAGGTTGTCGAGCTGCGGCGAGCCGGGGTGGAGGTCGACGTGGAGGTACTCCTTGTCGACGAAGCCGGCGCCGTTGTCGACCTGCACCCGGCCGTTGCCCGGCAGGTCGGTCCAGGTCTGGCCGCCGTCGGCCGACCGGTAGAAGAACAGCTCCGGGATCCCCAGGGTGGCGGCGTAGGCCTTGGTGCCGTCGGCGGACCAGCCCACCGTCGGGTCGCAACAGGTGCCGCCGAGCGGCAGCGCCGCGGCCGGCGCCCAGCTCTCGCCGCCGTCGGTCGAGAAGTGCATCCGCTGGCCGCCGCCGGGGCCGTTGGAGCCGGCGATCACCAGGTCGGGATCGACCGGGTTGATGGCCACCGCCGACTCGGCGGCGCCGTTGGGATCGGTGACCCGCACCTCGCCCTCCAGGAACTCGAGGACGTAGTCGCGCAGGTCCACCCCGTCCTCGAGGACGACGCGCCAGCCGTCCTCCTCGAGCCGCGCCTGCCGGTAGAGCGTGCCGTCGATCAGGTAGCCGCCGTGGCGCTGGAAGAAGGCCGGCAGGCCGCTGCGCGGGTACTGGGCCGGCCCGCTGGCCGCAAGCTCCGGGTGGTCGCGGCGCAGCCCGACCCGGAAGAAGGCGGGGATCGCCTCGGTGGCCTCGGGGTCGGCGGCGGGCAGCAGGGCGAGATCGTCGACGGTGAGCCGGTAGTTGCGGTCGTCCCAGGGTCCGAAGCGGGTCAGCGAGGCGTAGTCGACCCGCGAGTCGACGCCGCGGCTCTGGACGATGACCTGGATGGGGAGCTGGCTGGGGAGCTGGGCGGCGAGCGGGGCGGCGGTGGCGGCGGCCAACAGCACGGTCGAGCCAAGGGCGGACAACAAGGTGCGCTTCACGTTCTTCTCCTGCTTCTCCTGCTTCTCCTGGGGGGGGAAATCGACGGGGAATCCGGGGCTGAGCCGGGCTCACGACCGTAGCACAGGCCGCCCCGTCTGGTAGAGTTTGCGGCCGGCCGGGCCGTGGTGAGCGCCGGCACTCACGGCCAGACCGATGGACTTTCCCAAGCGCTACAAGCACCAGGAGGCCGAGCCCCGCATCCGGCGGATGTGGGAGGAGGAGGGGATCTACCGCTACGACCCCGATTCGCCCCTGCCCTGCTACTCGGTCGACACCCCGCCCCCCTACGTCTCCTCGGCCCATCTCCACGTCGGCCACGCGATGAGCTATTCGCAGGCCGAGTTCATCGTGCGCTACAAGCGCATGCGCGGCTACAACGTCTTCTACCCGATGGGCTTCGACGACAACGGGCTGCCCACCGAGCGCTACGTCGAGCGCAAGTACAAGGTCGACAAGTCCAAGATCAGCCGCCGCGAGTTCATCGACCTCTGCCTCAAGGAGACCCGGATCGGCGCCCGCACCTACCGGGACCTGTGGGAGGCGCTGGGGATCTCGGTCGACTGGTCGCTGACCTACTCGACGATCGACGAGCGCAGCCGGCGCACCGCCCAGCGCAGCTTCCTGGAGCTGGCCCGCGACGGTCTGGTGGAGCGCCGCGGCGAGCCCATCCTGTGGTGCCACCGCTGCGCGACCGCCATCGCCCAGGCCGACGTCGAGACGCTGGACGTCCCCACCCGGCTCCACGACGTCGCCTTCCTGGCCGGCGACGGGCGCCACCTGGTGATCAGCACCACCCGCCCCGAGCTGATCCCGGCCTGCGTCGCGCTCTACGTCCATCCCGAGGACGGGCGCTACGCCTCGCTGGTGGGCCAGCAGGTCGAGGTGCCGCTGTTCGACTACAAAGTCGAGGTCCGCACCCACCGCGACGTCGACCCCGAGTTCGGCACCGGGCTCATGATGGTCTGCACCTGGGGCGACATGGACGACGTCGTCAAGTGGCGCGAGCATGGCCTCGACTCGCGGCCGGTGCTCGACCCCCGCGGCCGCATGAACGAGCTGGCGGGACCTTACGCGGGGCTGCCGATCAAGAAGGCGCGGCAGCAGATCGTCGAGGCGCTCGACGGCGCCGGGCTGCTGGCCGGCGGGCGGCCGCTCGACCACAAGGTCGGGGTCCACGACCGCTGCAAGACGCCGGTCGAGTTCAACCACAGCCCGCAGTGGTTCCTGCGGGTGCTCGACTTCAAGGATGAGCTGCTGGCGCGCGGCGCCGAGCTGGTCTGGTTCCCGGAGTTCATGAAGGCGCGCTACGACGACTGGGTGCAGGGTCTCAAGTGGGACTGGTGCATCTCGCGCCAGCGCTACTACGGGGTGCCGTTCCCGGTCTGGTACTGCGTGGCCTGCGACCAGCCGTGGCTGGCGCCGCTCGAGACGCTGCCGGTCGACCCGGCGGTCGACCCGGTGCCCGAGGGCGCCAGCTGCGCCTGCGGCGGCACCGAGCTGCGTCCCGAAGAGGACGTCATGGACACCTGGATGACCAGCTCGCTGACGCCGCTGATCAACGCCCGCTGGGCCTACGACGACGAGGAGCGGATGGGCGCCATCTACCCGCAGTCGATCCGCGTCCAGGCCTACGAGATCATCCGCACCTGGCTGTTCTACACGGTGGTCAAGAGCCACTTCCACACCCGCTCGCTGCCCTGGGAGGCGGTGATGATCTCGGGCTGGGGGCTCGACTCCGAGGGCCGCAAGATGTCCAAGAGCCTCGGCAACTTCGTCGAGCCGGCGCCGGTCATCGAGCGCTACTCGGCCGACGCCGTACGCTACTGGGCGGCCGGCGCCACCCTGGGCAGCGACCGCCGCTTCAACGAGCAGGACGTGGCCGACGGCAAGCGGCTGCTGACCAAACTGTGGAACGCCACCCGCTTCGTCGCCGGCCACCTGGGGCACGGGGAGGGCGAGGACCCGGCGGCGGGCGAGCCGACGGCGGCCGACCGCTGGATCCTGTCGCGGCTGGCGGCCACCGCGCGGGCCGCCACCGACGCCTTCGAGCGCTACGAGTACAGCCACGCGCTCCAGGCCACCGAGCGCTTCTTCTTCAGCGACTTCTGCGACAACTACCTGGAGATGGTCAAGGAGCGCTTCTGGAAGCCCGAGCGCTTCGCGCCAGGGCGGGTGGCGGCCGCGCGGTCGACCGTCCGCCGGGTGCTGCTCGACGTCCTCAAGCTGTTCGCGCCGTTCCTGCCCTACCTCACCGAGGAGCTGTACCAGCTGGTCTTCCGGCGGCCGGGCGAGCCGGTGAGCATCCACGTCAGCCGCTGGCCGGAGTGGGCCGAGGGCGCGGTCGACCCCGAGGCCGAGGCGGCCGGGCAGCTGCTGGTCGAGCTGCTGACCGCGGCCCGGCGGTGGAAGACGGCGCACAAGGTGCACGCCAACTTCCCGCTCGAGCGGATCGTGGTGTCGGCGGGCAACGACCGGCGGGCGGCGGTCGAGGCCGTCGCCGACGACCTCAAGGCCGCCGCCCACGCCGCCGAGGTGAGCCTGGCCGGCGGCGGCGAGGTCGAGACCGGGGTGCCGGGCGTCACCCTGGCGCTGACCCTGGCGGCCGAGCCCGCGACCCGCTAGCCGGCCCCTCTTGAGCTAGACTGCCCGCGGGTCGGGACGGGGGGACCGCGCCACCGCCCGGTCGGCCCCTCCCCACCAGCTCGACGATGACCACGGGTCCCGAGGCCCCGCCGCCGATTCGCGTGGCGCGCTACGTGCCGGCGGTCGGCCCGCGGCTCAAGAAGCTGCTGGCGGTGGTCTTCGGGCTGTTCGCCCTGCTGGCGGTCAACGCCACCTATCTGGCGGCGGTCAGCCTCTTCGAGTGGGCGACGGGCGAGACCTATCAGAACTGGTTCTACCTGCTGATGTTCGTCGTCCATCTGGCGCTCGGCCTGCTGCTCGTCGGGCCGGTGCTGGTCTTCGGCGTCCTCCACGCCAGGAACGCCTATCGCCGGCCCAACCGCCGGGCGGTCAGGGTGGGGATCGCGCTCCTCGCCACCGCCCTGGTGCTGATCGCCAGCGGCGTGGTGCTGACCCGCATCGAGGGCGTCATCGTGGTCAAGGACCCGGCGGTGCGCTCGGTGGCCTACTGGGCGCACGTGCTGACCCCGCTCGTCGCCGCCTGGCTGTTCGTCCTCCACCGGCTGGCCGGCCCCCGGATCGAGTGGCGGGTGGGGCGGCGCTGGGCGCTGCTGGCGGGCGGCTTCGCGGCGGTGATGCTGATCGTCCAGGCGCAGGACCCGCGGCGGTGGAACGTCGAGGGGCCGGCGAGCGGCGAGAAGTACTTCTTCCCGTCGCTGGCCCGCACCGCCACCGGCGACTTCATCCCCGCCCGGGTGCTGATGTACGACGACTACTGCCGGGAATGTCACGAGGACAGCCACCGCGGCTGGGCGGCCTCGGTCCACCGCTTCAGCTCGTTCAACAACCCGCCCTACCTGTTCTCGGTGCGCGAGACCCGGCGGGTGTCGCTGGAGCGCGACGGCGTGGTCCAGGCCTCGCGCTTCTGCGCCGGCTGCCACGACCCGGTGCCGTTCTTCTCCGGGCGCTTCGACGACCCGGAGTTCGACGACGAGGGCGATCCCACCGCCCACGCCGGCATCACCTGCACCACCTGCCACGCCATCACCAACCTCAACAGCGTGCGCGGCAACGCCGACTACACCATCGAGGAGCCGATCCACTACCCGTTTGCCTTCAGCGACGGCCGGCTCCTGGGCTGGGTCAACCGCCAGCTGGTCAAGGCCAAGCCGGAGTTCCACAAGAAGACCTTCCTCAAGCCGCTCCACCGCACTGCCGAGTTCTGCGGCGCCTGCCACAAGGTCCACCTGCCGGTCGAGCTCAACGGCTACAAGTGGCTGCGCGGCCAGAACCACTACGACAGCTACCTGCTGAGCGGGGTCTCCGGCCACGGGGTGGCGAGCTTCTACTACCCGGACAAGGCGCAGCACAACTGCGCCGGCTGCCACATGCCCCTCGAGCCCTCGGAGCAGTTCGCGGCCCGTGACTTCGACGACTCCGGGGTGAGGAAGATCCACGGCCACCAGTTCCCCAGCGCCAACACCGCCATCCCGCGGCTGGTCGGGCTGCCCGAGGAGACGATCGAGGCCCACCGCGCCTTCAACGAAGGGGTGATGCGGGTGGATCTGTTCGGCCTCAAGGAGGAGGGGACCATCGACGGCGCCCTCACCGCGCCGCTGCGCCCCGCGGTGCCGGCGCTGGTGCCGGGGCGGAGCTACCTGCTGGAGGCCGTGGTCCGCACCGTCAAGATGGGTCACGAGTTCACCCAGGGAACCACCGACTCCAACGAGGTGTGGCTCGACGTCACCGTGTCGAGCGGCGGCCGGGTCATCGGCCGCAGCGGCGGCCGCGGCGCCGACGGCGAGATCGACCCCTGGTCGCACTTCGTCAACTCCTACGTCCTCGACCGCGACGGCAACCGCATCGACCGGCGCAACGCCCAGGACATCTTCGTGGCGCTCTACAACCACCAGATCCCGCCGGGGGCGGCCGACGTCGTCCACTACCGGCTCGACCTGCCGGCCGGGCTGCGGACCCCGGTGACCGTCGAGGTGGCGCTGCGCTACCGCAAGTTCGACGCCACCTACATGCAGCACGTCTTCGGACCCGACTACGTCAACGAGCTGCCGTTGCTGACCCTGGCCGAGGACCGGCTGACCTTCCCGATCGCCGGCTCGCCGCTCGAGCTCGCGGTCCACAACCCGCCGTCGCCGATCGACGAGTGGCAGCGCTGGAACGACTACGGGATCGGTCTGCTGCGCAAGGGCGGCAAGTCCAAGGGCGAGCTGCGCCAGGCCGAGCAGGCCTTTCGGCGGGTCGAGGCGCTGGGCCGGCCCGACGGCCCGCTCAACCTGGCGCGGGTCTATCTGGCCCAGGGCACGGTCGAGGACCTGGCGATTCAGGCGCTGGCCCGCGCCGCCGCCTTCGAGCCGCCGGCGCCGAGCTGGTCGGTGGCCTGGTTCACCGGGTTGGTCAACAAGGAGAACGGCTTCCTCGACGAGGCGGTCGGCAACTTCCGCTCGATCCTGGCGCTCGACGACGCCGAGACCCGGCGCCGCGAGTTCGACTTCAGCCTCGACTACCGGCTGCTCAACGAGCTGGGGCAGACGCTGTTCGAGCGCGCCAAGCAGGAGCGCGGCGACGCCCGCCAGGCGGAGCGCGAGCGCTTCCTGGGCGAGGCGCTCGAGACCTTCCAGCGGGTGCTCGAGCTCGACCCCGAGAACGTCACCGCCCACTACAACCTGGACCTGATCTACAAGCAGCTCGGCGACCGCCAGCGGGCCGCCGAGCACTTCCGGCTCTACCGGACCTACAAGCCGGACGACAACGCCCGCGACCGGGCGATCGCCGCCCACCGTGCGGCCAACCCGGCCGCCGACCACGCCGCCGAGGCGATCGTCATCTACGACCTGCGGCGCCCGGGGGCCTACGAGCTGCCCGCCGAGCAGCGCGCCGCGGCGGCGGCGGAGCCGGCGCGCCGGGCAGCTCCCTGAGCTAGCAGTCCGTGGTGGAAGCCCGTCCGCCCGTCTGGCGGCGGGGCGAGGCCGTCTGCGGCGTTGCCGCTCCTCGACAATGGCTCGGCATTGCCTGCGTCGCGGCGCCCGGCATCCGGCCCCGCCGCGCTCGCCAGCCGACCCGACCGACTTCGACCACGGACTGCTAGGGCTCGCGACCGTAGCGCGCGAGGACGGCGGTGGCCGCCGCCAGACCCTGCTCGGCGGCGCGGATCTGGCGGTCGGCGGCGGCGAAGTC
>JBFGCA010000044.1:0-34750 GCA_041567315.1 Thermoanaerobaculia bacterium
GACGGCGGGCTGAGGGAGGGGGCGGCCCCTCAGCCCGTGAAGTAGAGCCAGACCAGGCCGACGCAGGCGGCGACCAGCAGCGACAGCCAGAGATCCCGGCGCCTCCAGGCTGGCATTGACGGCGCCAGGTCGGGGGTGGCTTCGCTGGTCTCCGCGGCAGTGGCGAAGGTCAGCCCGGCCAGCTTCCGGCGCGGCGGCTCCGCGCTCAGCAGGCTGACCACGACCAGCACGGCGCTACAGAGCACGAACAACAGCACCGCGAAGTGGAGGAAATTGATCTCCGCGAAGACGCGCAGCCAGCCGTCGAGCGACCCCTTGAAGATCTCGGCCACCAGCCGGCCCATGCCGACGACGAAGCCGGTGAGGAGTGACGCCATGGCGCCGCGCGCGTTGACCCGCTTCCAGGCGATGCCGATCAGGAAGACGGCGGCGATCGGCGGCGAGATGTAGGCCTGAACGCTCTGCAGATAGACGTAGAGCTGACCCGATATGTACTTCATCAGCGGGATCCAGAGCAGGCCGAGGCCGACCAGGATGGTGGTGGCGATCTGACCCACGTGCACTAATTGGCGCTCGGTCGCCGACGGATGGAGCTTGCGGTAGATGTCCCAGGTGATGAGAGTGGAACAGGAGTTGAAGACCGACGACAGGGAGCTCATCAGCGCCGCCAACAGGCCGGCCACGACCAGCCCGCGCAGGCCGACCGGCAGCAGCACGCCGATCAGCGTCGGCAGGGCCTGGTCGGGCTGCTCGAGCTCGAGGGCGCCCTGCTGGGCCAGGGCATAGGCGACCACCCCGGGAATGACGAAGATGAACAGCGGCAGGACCTTGAGGAAGCCACCGAAGATGGTGCCGCGCCGGGCCTGATCCTCGCTCGGCGCCGACAGCACCCGCTGGACGATGAACTGATCGGTGCACCAGTACCAGACTCCCAGGATCGGTGCCCCGAACAGCACCCCCGTCCAGGGAAAGTTGGGATGATCGACGGGCAGCCACATGTCGAAGAAGCTGGCGTCCACGGCCGCCCGCATCGCGCCCCAGCCGCCCAGCTCCGAAAGGCCGAGGTAGGTCACCAGCACCGCGCCCCCGACCAGGACGAACATCTGCACCATGTCGGTGTAGAGCACCGCCCGCAGCCCCCCGAAGACGGTGTAGACGCCGGTGGCCACGACCACGATCAGCGCCCCGGTCCAGAAGTTGATCCCCATCAGGGCCTCGAAGACGATGCCCCCCGCCGCGATGGTGACCGAGATCTTGGTCAGCACGTAGCCGACGATCGAGATGACCGCCAGGTACCAGCGCGCGCCGGCCGAGTAGCGGCGCTCCAGGAACTCCGGCATCGTGAAGACGCCGCTCTTGAGGTAGAACGGCACGAACACCCAACCCAGCAGCAGCAGGATCAGCGACGCCAGGATCTCGAACTGCCCCACCGCCACGCCGCCGGCGGCTCCGGAGCCGGCCAGCCCCACCAGGTGCTCGGAGCCGATGTTGGAGGCGAACAGCGAGGCGCCGATGATGAACCAGCCGACGTTGCGGCCGGCAAGGAAGTAGCCCGCCGAGGTGGCCCGCGTCGTCTCACGCCGGGTCGCCCAGAAGGCGACCCCGAAGACCACGGCGAAGTAAAGACCGATGAGCAGCCAGTCGAGCGTCGCCAGCAGACCCACGTCTCTCCCCTGCTCAACCGTCGCGGTCGGAGGCGGGCGGCGCCTCCCGCTCGAGGCCGTCGTCTTCGGACAGCTCCGCCACCTCCACCGTGTCGGCGTAGCTCAGGCCGTAGCCATAGGGAAACAGCGGATCGTAGGCTGAATCGCTGCGGTTGACCGGCTCACCGCTCGCCTCGCGCGGCCACGAGAAGGACAGCCGTCCCTTGAAGTCGTGGCGCACCGAGCCGTCCGCGGCGCGAAAGAGGACGTCGGCGACGCCGGTGCCCTCGCTGCCCGGCAGCCAGGCGGCGACGAAGGCGTCCGACGAGTTGATCTCCGGATTGACCCACAGCGGCCGGCCGGAAAGGAAGACCGAAACCACGGGGATGCCGTCCCGCCGCAGCCTGCGCAGGAGCTCGAGCTCGTCTGCGGAGCCCGACCGGTAGTCGAGCGACTCGCGGTCGCCTTCGAACTCGGCGTACGGATCTTCGCCGTAGACGACGATGGCCACGTCGGGCCGCGCCCGCCAGCTGCCGTCCACGCTCAGCACCGCCGTTCCCCCGGCATCCTCGACCGCCTCCCGGATGCCGGTCCAGATCGAGGTGGCGCCCGGAAAATGAGCCGGCTCGTTGCCGGTCCCCTGCCAGGTGAGCGTCCAGCCGCCGCTCTGCTTGCCGATGTCGTCGGCCCCGCCACCGGCGACCAGGACCCGCCGATCGGGCGCCAGCGGCAGCAGCCCGCCGTTGTTCTTGAGCAGCACCAGCGACTCCCGCACCGCCTGCCGGGCCACCGCCCGATGCTCCGGCGCTCCCAGGAGCTCGAAGCTGCCGGCCAGCGGGCGGCTCGAGGGCCGGCCGCGGTCGAACAGCCCGGCCCGGGTCTTGACCCTGAGGATCCGCCGCACGGCGTCGTCGAGCCGCGCCATCGGGATCTCGCCCGCCCGCACCTGCTCGAGAGTGTTCTCGAAGAGCGCCTTCCAGTCCTCCGGCACCATGAACATGTCGACGCCGGCGTTGAGGGCGGCGGCACAGCTGTCGTTCGTGCATCCGGCCACCTGGCCGTGACCGTTCCAGTCGCCCACCACGAAGCCGTCGAAGCCCATCCGCTCCTTGAGGACGCCGGTCAGCAGCTCCCGGTGGCCGTGCAGCTTGCGCCCGTGCCAGCTGTTGTAGGAGGCCATCACGGCCTGCACTCCGGCCTCGATGGCGGTCACGTAGCCGGCCGCGTGCAGGTCGCGGAGCTCCTCTTCGCTGCTCCGGTTGTCGCCCTGGTCCTTGCCGCCCTCGGTGCCGCCGTCGCCCAGGAAGTGCTTGGCGGTGGCCAGCACGCGGTCGGGGCCGAGGAAGTCCTCGCCGCCGGCGGGGCCCTGGAGACCCTCCACCATCTGGCCGGCGTAGGCGGCCACGATCTCGGGATCTTCGGAGTAGCTCTCGTAGGTACGGCCCCAGCGATCGTCACGGGCGACCGCCACGGTGGGCGAGAAGTCCCAGTCTTGCCCGGTCACTGCGATCTCCCGGGCCGTCACCTCGCCGATCCGGCGGATCAGCGCCGGGTTGCGAGCCGCACCGAGGCCGATGTTGTGCGGGAAGATTGTGGCGCCGACGATGTTGGTGTGACCGTGCACCGCGTCGAGGCCCCAGAGGATGGGAATCGGCTCCCCGCCGCCGCTGTCGTCCATCGCGGCGTCCCAGAAAACATCGGCGAGCTTCAGCCACTCCTCCGCCGGGGCGTACTCGTCGTTGCCGGGACCGCCGTTGCCGCCGTTGAGCACCGAGCCCAGGTGGTACTGCTGGATGTCCTCCGGCGTCACGTGGAGGATCTCGGCCTGGATCAGCTGTCCCACCTTCTCCGCGACCGAGAGGCGCTCGAGGATGGACGACACCCGACGCTCGACCTCGGGGTCCAGCGGTACGGCGCTCCGCACCTGCGGCCAGATCTCGGGACGCACGGCGCCATCGGCGACGGGCATCTGGGCGGTGCCCCGCGTCTCGCATCCCGGCAGGAGCGCCAAGGCCACTACCGCCATCCAGATCCCTGTGTTCTTCAGAGGCTCTCTCCTGCCAAGAAGAAAGCGGGCTGCGACCGCTGGCATCGCAGCCCGCGTCCTCGGCTCCGCTCCGGGCCTAGAACCTGAGCTTCACGCCGAGCTGCACCTGCCGCGGATCCCGCGCAGCGAACGCCTGTCCGAACGTCGGCGACGGCGTCGACTCCACGATCGTGGTGGCCTGATCCGTCGGTGCGTCGAAGGTCGCGCTGCCGTTGTATCCGGTATCCACGCCCAAGAAGTTGTTGTTGTTGAAGAAGTTGAAGATCTCGAACCGGAGCTGCAGGTCGAAACGATCGGTCAGCCGGAGGGTCTTGTAGAACGACACGTCCATCTGGAAGAAGTCCGGTCCTTCGCAGGAGCCGCGACCCGACATCTGGCTGGTCTCCCCCAACGTGAAGCCGGTGAGGGTGAAGGCGTCCGGGTTGATGACCTGGCTGCCGCTGCCGGAGCAGGAGGCGCCGGTGCGGATCGGGCGCTGGTTGTCGTTGAAGCCCGTACCGGCGTAGCCGACGCCGTTGATGGCGCCACCGACGACCGGAGTCAGCGGGGTGCCGGAGTTGTAGAACAGGACGCCTCCCACGGTCCAGTCGCCCAACAGGTGCCGCAGGAGGCCGCTCTTGTTCTCGAAGGTGGGCAGGTTGTGGATCACGCTGGTGTTGAAGATGACGTCCCGATGGAGTGGCGCCGGCCCGTAGTCCAGGCCCAGGTTGTTGAGGTCGGTGATGTTGGCCAGGTCGGGTCCGGCCGAGGCGCTGCCGACGTCGGTGTCGGCGTCGAAGTCGGCCACGGTCAGCGAGGCCTGGACCTGCGACCCCCTCCCGTAGCGGGTGATGAACTGCGCCTGCAGCGAGTCGTAGTCCGACCGCCCGTTGGTCTGCCAGAAGGTGATCGGGTTGTCGCCGAAGACTCCGAACGGCCGCAGGGCCGCCCGGCAGCCCGCCTCAGCGCCGCACCGCACGTACTCCAGACGATCCGGAACACCGTTGCCGTTGGGGTCTCCTGCCGGCACTTGATTGATGTCCACCGGGCGCATGAGCTTGCGGCCGCGGTTGCCCACATAGGACACCTCGATGGTCGAGTCGCGGCCGATCCGCTGCTCCCAGGTGAGGTTGAACTGCAGGTTGTACGGCGTCTCCGCGTTCGGATCGATGCCGCGGACCGGCAGGCCGGGGTTGAAGCCGTCGAGGAAGATCTGCTCGCCGTCGAGGGTGCGGATGCCGCTGGTGAACTCCGAGAACGGCGCGTTTTGTGAGAAGTCGAGCTGGATGTTGACCCGCTCGCGCTGGAAGAACTGGCCGAAACCCGCCCGCAGAACGGACTTGCCGTTGCCGAACACGTCCCACGCCAGACCCAGCCGCGGAGCGAAGTTGTCGTCGTCCTCGCCGACCAGCCCCCGTCCCGGCCCGGCGGCACCGCCCAGGAGCCCGGCCTCGCCACAGAAATCCGTGCCGGGCACCTGCAGAACACCGTTGCACGGGTCGCCGCCCAGCTCCGGGTCGAACTCGGTCGGCACGAAGCTGTTGATGGCGTTGTCGGAGGCGTAGGGCCACTTGAACCGCGACCACCGGATGCCGTAGTCGACCGTCAGGTTCGGACGGACCTGCCAGCTGTCGGCGACGTAGACCTCGAGATCCTGCCACTTGACCTTCGGCGCCGGTAGCCCGGAACGCTCGGCAAAGCCGAAGTACATGCCGTCGACCAGGAAGTCGGCGACGCCGTTACCGGTGGTGTTGAAGCCCCACGGATCGATGCCGGCGCCGTTGCCGGGGAAGCCGCCCCAGAACTGGGTCGCCTCCTGGTGACCACCGCCACAGCAGACCTCCAGCTTCTCGTTCTCGCTGTAGAGCACCCCGGCCTTGAGCTGGTGCCGGCCAAAGACCTGCTGGTAGTCGTCCTTGAAAACCAGGAGGTCCTGCTGGTTGCGCCACGGAGCGATGTTCCACAGCACCGGCAGGTTGCCGCCGCCCCAGAACACCGGATGGCTGACGTTGTCGCCGGCGGACTTGTCGTCTCCAGGGTAAAAGGACGGGATGGCGTCGGTGATGTTGCGATAGAGGTCCAGATCGCCGCCCTGGGTGATGGTGATCTGGTTGCCCGACTGCGAGACGGTGAGGGTGTTGACGGCCTTCGACCCGATCACGCTGTTGAGCTGCGCGACCAGCGAGTCGCCCGGCTGGTCCCAGGTCGAGTCGGCGGCGGGAAACGGATCGTCCCCCCACAGCCCGTTCGATTCGCCGGCGTTGGGCGCCGCGTTGTCCCAGTTGTCGTCGGTATAGCGGAGCAGGAGATTGTGACTGCCGGTGATGCTCCAGTCGAGACGAGCGTTGACCTGGTTCCAGTCGATCGGCGTGTTGACCGAATCGACCCAGTTGAGGCAGCCGTCGGTCGGGTTTACATTGGGCAGCGGAAAGAGCTGCATGTACAGGAGCCCGGCCTCGCTGAGCCGATCGGGGGGGATGATGTTGCCGGGGAACGGCTGGCCGGTGAGCGGATCGATCGGCACCTCGTTGCCGAAGGCGCAGCCGGGGGTGATGTTGCTGAAGTCGCCCTGACGCTGCGCCAGGGTGGGCACGAAGCCGGTCCGCACGACGCCGCGCTGTTCGTCGTTCCACTCCTGGGAGACGAAGAAGTGCAGCCGATCGCGCAGGATCGGCCCGCCGATGGTGTAGCCGTAGTCGTCGCGATCCAGCGCCTCCTTCGGCTGGTTGGCCCGGCGCAGGAGGACATTCTTCTCGTTGAGGCTGTCGTCGCGTCGGAAGTAGTAGACGCTGCCGTGGAAGTCGTTGGTGCCGCTGCGGGTCACGAGGTTGATCTGCGCCCCGCCGGCGCCGCCGAACTCGGCGCCGTAGCTGTTGCGGTGAATCTTGAACTCCTCGATGGCGTCGACCGAGGGATAGACCAGGATGGTGCGGTTGGAGCCGACGTCGTTGTTGTTGGCACCGTCCACGGTCCACAGGTTGCCGGTGGTGCGGCCACCGCTCACCGACAGGTCGCTGCCGGTCAGCAAACCCTTGTTCTTGGTGTTCAAGTTGTCGGGTGCGCTGATGCCGGGCATCAGCTGGGTCAGCTGGATGAAGTTGCGCCCGTTGAGGGGCAGCTCGCGAATCTGCTCCCCGGTCACCAGGCCCGCGACCTCGCCGCCGATAGTCTCGACGACGATCGAGGAGGAGGTGACGGTGATCTCTTCCTGGATGTCGCCCAGCGTCAGCTCGGCGTTGATCTCGCGCTGGTCCGCCACGTTGAGCACCACGTTCTGGACCAGCACCGCGTTGAACCCCTCGGCCTCGAAGGTCACCACGTAGGTGCCAACCGGCAGATTGCCGAAACTGTAGCGGCCCGCGGCGCCGGTCGTCGTCTCACGGCTGAAACCGGTTTCGACGTTGAGGGCGGTCACCTTCACCCCGGCGGCGGGGGCGCCCTCCGGATCCCGCACGGTGCCGCGGATGTCGGCGGTGGTCTTCTGGGCGACGGCCGCCTGAGCGAGGATCAGAATCGTGATGGTGACCAGGGCGACTAGCAAGAATGGCGATCTGCGCATAGACTACCTCCGACGGGGCTAGGTAAATCGTTTTAGCCAGGTCGCGCGGAGTGAAGCACAGGAATCGACATTTGTCAAGACCCGAGCGCAGGGGCCGCCCGTCTGCACCGTGGCGGACCCCCGGGAGGCCTCACGATGACCCGTGACGGGCGCCCGGGCAAGGCCGCGGGCGGTCGCTCCCGCCCGCCAGGCAAGCGGGTGACCCTCAAGCAGGTCGCCGACTCGCTGGACCTGTCGCCGGCCACCGTGTCGCTGGTGCTGAACCGCGCTCCGGCGGCCGACTCCATCCCTCCGGCGACCCACGAGCGGGTCTTCGCCGCGGCCAAGAAGCTCGGCTACCGCCCCAATCTGGTCGCCCGCTCCCTGCGCAGCCAGCGCACCTTCTCGATCGGAGTGCTGGTGCCCGAGATCAGCGAGGGCTACGCGGCCGGTCTCCTCAGCGGCATCGAGGACCACCTGCAGCGCGAGGGCTACTTCTATCTGGTGGCCAGTCACCGGTCCCGGGACGACCTGCTCGAGGAGTACGTGCAGCTCCTCAAGGAGCGGCTCGTCGAGGGCTTCATCCTGATCAACACGCCGATCAAAGATCCCCCCGGGCTGCCGGCGGTCGCCGTGGCGGGTCACAAGCCCCTGGAGAAGGTCACCAACGTGGTCATCGACCACGATCGGGCCGCCTACCTGGCGCTCTCCCACCTGGCCGAGCTCGGCCACCGGCGGATCGCCTTCTTCAAGGGCCACGCCCACAGCGCCGACACCGAGGACCGCTGGCGGGGGATTCGCGAGGCGGCCAGGTCGCTGGGCCTCCAGGTGCGGCGCAAGCTGACCCTGCAGCTCGGCGGGGACGCCGTCGCAGAGAGCTTCTCGCCGGAGGAGGGTTACCAGGAGGGCCACGCTTTCGGCCGCCGGCTGCTGGAGACGGGTGCCGACTTCACGGCCCTCTTCGCTTTCAACGACATCTCGGCCATCGGCGCGATGCGGGCCTTCGTGAAGGCCGGCCTGGCGGTGCCGCAGGAGGTGTCGGTGGTGGGCTTCGACGACATCCAGGGCGCCGCGTTCCACAACCCGGGACTGACCACCGTCCGGCAGCCGCTTCGCAAGATGGGCGAGACCGCCGGCCGGATCCTCCTAGAACGTCTGGCCGGGGTCGGTTCGCCCGACGGTCAGGTCACCGTCGAGCCGGAGCTGATCGTGCGCGGCTCCACCGGGCCTCCAGCCGGTCGGCCACGGCGCCGCCCGCGATGACGCCGGCGGCGGGCCGGCGCGATCCCGCCGCCGTCGGCGTGACGGCCGCTTTCTTCGCGACCGGACTCGCCTCGGTCCTGCTCGGGCCGCTGATTCCCGACCTGCGCGCCGGCTGGGCGGTGACCCACTCGCAGGCGGGGTCGCTGTTCGTCGCGCAGTTCGTCAGCAGCTCGATCGGCGCCGTGCTTTCGACCTTCAGGCTGCGGCGCAGCCTGATCGTGGGGTACGGGCTGATTGCCGGTGGCCTGACCGCGCTGGCGGCCGGTGGGTGGCCGGTCGCGCGGCCCGCCATGGCGGTGACCGGTCTCGGCCTCGGGCTGGTGATCCCGGCCTCGAACCTGTGGATCGCGCACCGTCACCCCGAGCGCCGCGGCTCCAGCCTGGCGATCCTCAACCTGGTCTGGGGCCTCGGAGCGGCGAGCTGCCCGGCGCTGTTCGCCGCGCTGCGGGGCCTGCTCCCCTTCGAGGCCGTCGTGCTGTTGATCGCCGCGCTGGCCGCCCTGGGCGGCGCCGGACTGTGGCGCACCCTGGAGCCAGGCCCCATGAACGGCCAAGCGCCGGGCGTTCCGCCGCAGCGCGACACCGGGGCCAGGGCGAAGGTGCTCTTGCTGGCCGTGATGGCCTGCATGTTCTTTCTCTACGTCGGCGCGGAGAACGCCGTCGGCGGCTGGCTCGTGACCCTGGCCGACGAGCTGGCCGGCGAGCGCGCCGTGCTCTCGCTGGTGATCGGCTCGGGCTTCTGGGGTGCCATTCTCGCCGGCCGCGCCGCCACGCCCTGGGCCCTGCGGCGCGTCAGCGAACCGGTACTCTTCAGGATCTGCGTGGCGCTGGCCGCCGGAGGTACCCTGGTCCTGGTCCTCTCCGGGTCCCGGTTGGCGGTGGCGGGCGGCGCCCTGGCGGCCGGCCTCGGAATGGCTCCTCTGTTTCCCCTGACCGTCTCGATCCTCGCCGGCGCCACCGCACGGACCAGGTCGCGCGAGACCGGCTGGGTCCTGGCATTCGGCGGCCTGGGAGGGGCGGCGCTGCCGTGGCTCACCGGCCAGGTGACCGGAGCGTCGGCCGCCATGCGCTACGGTTTTGTCGTGCCGCTGGCCGGGCTCGTGCTGCTGGCGGCGCTCCACGGTGCGCAGCGTGCCCTTCATGCCCCCTAGGTCCGCCTGGCTTCTCGGCTGGCTGCTGCTCGGCGGCGCCGCGCTGGCCGCCGCCAGCGACGCCGATCCGGCCGCCGGCCTGAGGCGGGCCCTGGAGGAGGCGGAGGCCCACCTCGAGCAAGGCGAGACCGAGATCGCCGAGAGCCGCTATCGCTCGGCGCTGCGCGAGGGATGGCTGCTGCTGGGAGCGCTGGCGGCGGTGGAGGGCGACCTGGCCCGGGCCGCGGCGGCCTTCGAGCGAGCCGCGGGCTCGGCGGCGGACGACCGCCGTCCGCAGCTCGCGCGGGCGCGCGTCGAGCTCGAGGCCGGACGGGCCGGCGAAGCCGCCCGTCTGCTACGCCGGCTGGCAGCCCGAGATCCGAGCGACGTCGAGGTCCGTCAGACGCTGGCGCGAGCGCTGGCCGCCGCCGGCAGCCTGGACGAAGCGGTGCAGGAGCTCGAGGAGGTCCGTGCCCTGGCGCCCGAGCAGCTGGAGACCCTGTTCACGCTGGCGACGGCCTACCTGCGGCAGGGACGGCCGGAGGCGGCAGCGCCGCTGCTCGACCGGCTGGCGGCCGAGCGGGCGATCCCGGAGACCCACGTACTGATCGGACGCACCTATCGCGACCACGGCCACCACGACCGCGCCCGGACGGCACTCGAGACGGCCCTGGAGATGGACCCGGGAGTGCGTCGGGCGCACTACTACCTGGGCACCGTGGAGCTGTTGTCGGAGGGCCGGGGACGGATCGAGGAAGCGATCGGGCACTTCCAGGCGGAGCTGGAGATCGCCGCGGACGACCCGATGACCAACCTCTACCTCGGCATCGGCCTGGTCGAGAGCCGGCGCCACGAGGAGGCCCTGGCGCCGCTCGAGCGGGCCGCCCGGTTCGCCCAGACGCAGAGAGACGCCTTCCAGTTCCTGGGCCGCGCCTGTCTGGCGCTCGGCCGACCCGAGGAGGCGATCGCCCACCTGCGGCGGGCGCTCGAACTGGCCCAGGCCGAGCCGATGGCCGCGCCGGGAAGCGTCTTCGTGGATCTTGGCGAAAGCCAGTTGTCGAGCATTCACTATCAGCTCGCGCTGGCGCTGCGGCGCAGCGGTCAGCCACAGGAGGCGGCCACTCATTTCGCTCTGGCCGAGGAGTACTCGGCCAGGCTGGCGGAGAGCTCGCGCGAGACCCTCAGTCGATACCTCGAGGACGCACCGCGGGAGGAGGCGCCCCAAAGCCTCGGGCCACCCCTCGAGTTCCCGGCCGTGGCCGATCTGGCGCCGGCCGCCAGGAAAGAGCTCGAGCGCCGGGTGGCTAGGGACGTGGCGCGGTGCTACCTCAACCTCGGCGTCTTCAAGAGCCGGAGCGGCCGCTTCGCAGGCGCCGCGCGGCTCTTCGCGGCCGGGGCCGAGCTGGTCCCGGAGTTTCCCCGCATCCAGTACTCGCTGGGCGTGGCCCTCTTCAACAGCGGCCGGTTCGAGGAGGCCACGGCGCCGCTCCGCCGCGCCTACCACGAGAGCCCGGCGGACTCCGACCTCCGGCGGATGCTGGCGCTCGCCCACCTCAACAGCGAGCAGTACGAGACGGCGGCCGAGCTGCTGCGGGACGACGACGAGCGCCGAACCAACCCGTCCCTCGAGTACGCCTACGGGTTGGCGCTGGTCCGCAGCGGCCGCGCCGCCGAGGCGGAGACCGTGTTCGCCGGGCTGCTCGCCGAGCGCTCCGACTGGCCGGAGCTCAACGTGGTGATGGGCCAGGCCTTCGCGCAACAGGGAGACTACGAGGCCGCGGTCCGCGCGCTGCGGCGCGCTCTGGAGCTGCGGCCCGAGGTGGCCGAAGCCCACGCCACCCTCGGCGACATCTTCATGCGCCAGGGCAAGCTGCCGGAGGCCGAACGGGAGCTGCGGGCCGAGCTCGCGGCGCACCCCGGAGACGAGAGGTCCAGGTACACGCTGGCCATGGTGTTGGACCTCGGCCGCCAGCCGCAGGAGGCCAAGAGCCTGCTGCGCGAGCACCTCCGCGCCCGACCCCGGTCCGCCGACGGCCGCTACCTGCTGGGCAAGATCCTGCTGGCGGAGGGCGCCGCCGAGGAGGCGCTCGAGCAGCTCACGGCCGCAGCCGAGCTGGCACCCGAGGATCCCAACGTCCGCTATCAGCTCGGCCAGGCTCTGCAGAAGCTGGGGAGACCCGAGGAGGCCGAAGAGGAGTTCGAGGCCTTTCGCCGGCTGAAGGCGGCCGCCAGGGAGGAACCCTCACGGTGAGGGACCCGGGCCTGACCGGCGGAGCGCTGACCGCGTTGGTCGCCGTTCTGCTGCCGGCGGCGGCACCGGCCGCCCAGCTGGCCGAGGCGGCCAGCCCGGAGGCGGTCGTCGCCCTGGTGCAGGCCGGCGACCTCGCCGCGGCCGAGAGCGCACTGCGCGCCGTCCTGGCCCGCGGCAGGGACCCCGTCGCCAGCGACCTCCTGGGCGTCGTGCTCAGCAAGCAGGGCCGTCTCGAGGAGGCCGAAGAACGGTTCCGCGAGGCGCTCGCTCTCGCTCCCGAACTGGCGAGTGCGCACCAGCACCTGGCCCGCCTCTACCTGACCCAAGATCGAGAGGCGGAGGCGGCGACGCCGTTGCGGGCCGCGGCCCGGCTGGGGCCGCTCGAGCGCGATCTCGGACTGCGGCTGGCGGCGATCGAACACGCCGCCGGCAACGACTCGGCCGCCCGGGACCAGCTAAGCTCGGTGGCCGAGAGGTACGAGTCGGTCCGCGCCCTGGTGGAGCTGGCGAGGCTCGAGACCGGCGGCGGAGACCACGACGACGCCCTGCGCAGCCTGCGCCGCGCGCTCGAGATCGCCCCCAGCTCCGAGGCGGTGCTGCGCGCGCACGCCGAGGTCTCGCTGGCCGCGGGGGCGCCGATCGCCGCCGTCTGGACTCTCGAGCCCCTGGCCCGCATGCACCCCGAGACGACCGACTATCCCTACCTTCTGGGCGTCGCCCGGCTGCAGATCGGCGACGCGGCGGGCGCCGCCGAGGCCCTCGAGCAGGCGCTCGAGCTCGATCCGCACCGGGCCCTGACCCTGATCGCGCTTGGCCTCGCCTACAACAACCAGAAGCGCTTCGACGAGGCCAGGGAGTTCCTGACCCGCAGCCTGCGGCTGGAGCCGGAGAACCCCGAAGCGGTGGCGGCGCTGGCCCAGTCGGAGGAGGGTCTGGGGGAGCTGGAGCAAGCCGAGCGGCACGCGCTGCGCGCCCTCGACCGGGTCCCGGAGCATGCCCTTGCCCACCTCGTCCTCGGCATGGTGCGAATGAAGCGCGGCGACTATGCCGCGGCGCGCGACGCGCTGCTGCGGGCCGTGGAGGCCAATCCCGGATCGGTCAAGGCCCACTACCAGCTCAGCCTGGCCTACGCGCGGCTGGGCGACCAGGAGAGCTCCCGGCGTCACCTGGCGCTCTATCGTGAAGCGCTGGCGCGGATGGAGGAGGCCCTGATCGAGCTCAACACCCGAACCGGGACCGGCAGCGGGGGGATGCGGCCGTGAGGTTCGCGACTCTCGCCGCGGGCGTCTTGGCCCTGATCGCCGCCCCGGCCGCGGCGCCAGCGGAGACCCTGCTGCGCGACGTCACCGCCGAGGCCGGAATCACCTTCGAGCACCTTTCCGCCCCGGAGAAGAAGTACATCCTGGAGTCGATGGCCGGCGGCGTCGCCGTCCTCGACTACGACGGGGACGGGCTGCTGGACATCTACTTCGTCAATTCACTGACCGTCGAGACCGCCACCCAGCCCGAGTCGGCGCGCAGCGCCCTCTACCGGAATCTCGGCGACGGCACCTTCGTCGACGTGGCCGAGAAGGCCGGCGTCGCCACCCCCGGATGGGGCATGGGGGTCTGCTCGGCCGACGTCGACGGCGACCGCTGGCAGGACCTGTACGTGACCGGGGTGGGCGGCAATCGGCTCTACCTCAACAACCGCGACGGCTCGTTTCGGGATGCCACCGCCGGGGCCGCCGTCGCCGCCGGCGGCTGGTCGGCCGGCTGCGGCTTCTCCGACTACGACCGGGACGGCGACCTCGACCTCTTCGTCAGCCGCTACGTGCGGGTCGACCTCGACGACCTGCCGGAATTCGGCAAGGGGAAGTTCTGCCGCTACCGCGGCATCGAGGTTCAGTGCGGTCCGCGCGGCCTGCCGGGCACGTCGGATCTGCTCTACCGCAACCGGGGCGACGGCACCTTCGAGGAGGTGAGTCAGAGCGCCGGAGTCTCCGACCCCAACGAGTACTTCGGTCTGGGGATCGCCTGGCTCGACGACAACGCAGATCTCTGGCCCGACCTCTTCGTGGCCAACGACTCGGGACCCAACTTCCTCTACCGCAACCGTGGCGACGGCACCTTCGAGGAGATGGGCTTTCCCATGGGCGTGGCGGTGAGCGAAGACGGCGGCGAGCAGGGCAGCATGGGGATCGCGGTCGGCGACTACAAGAACGAAGGCGCCTTCAGCCTCTTCGTCACCAACTTCTCCGAGGAGCCCAACGCTCTCTACCACGACGACGGCGACTACTTCACCGATCTGTCCTTTCGCTCGGCGACGGCCCCGGCGAGCCTTCCCTACGTCGGCTGGGGCACCGAGTTCTTCGACTACGACAACGACGGCTGGCAGGACCTGATCGTGGTCAACGGCCACGTCTACCCCCAGCTCGACAACGCCAGGCTGGGTGCCTCGGCGCCGTATCGCCAGCGCAAGCTGCTCTATCGCAACCGGCGCGACGGCACCTTCGAGGAGATCGCCGAGCGCTACGGCGAGGCGTTCAGCGAGCTGCGGGTGAGCCGCGGCCTGGCGATGGGCGACTTCGATGGCGACGGCCGGCTGGACGTAGTCATCAACGACCTCGACGGCAGGGCGCAGCTGCTTCGCAACGAATCCCCGGCGCCGGGCAACTGGCTCACGGTCGGCCTGGCCGGGGCCGGTCGACTGACCGACGCGATCGGAGCCGTCATCACCGTGCGGACGGAAGGGCTCTTCCAGACCCGTCTCGTCCGCAGCGGGACCAGCTATCTCTCCCAGAGCGACATGCGCCAGCACTTCGGCCTGGCAAGCGCCACGACCGCCGAGCGCCTCGAGGTGCGCTGGCCGGACGGGCGGACGAAGGCCCTGGTCGCCGTGCCGGCCAACCGCGTGCTCGTCATCCCCCAGCACGCCGCCGGCGCGGCCGAGGCCTCGCGCCGCCAGCCGGGCGGCTAGCCGCCGGCTGCCTCAGCCCCCGGGGGCGACGGCGAGCGTGGTGGAGACGAACGAAGCCTCGCGGCTGACCTGGTCCTGAACGCCCAGGGCGGTCAGGTAGGAACCGGCGTCGAGCTCCAGCTCGACGGGAAGATCGGCCCATCCGGCGGCACCGGGGGCGCCCTTCACCCGGAAGGTCTGCTGGCGCACGGCGAGCGCGTCGGTCTCCAGGTGCCGAGCCAGGACCTTGATCTCGAGGGCGGCGATCCGCTCTCCGTTGCGCGGCAGGAAGGCCAGTCGCTCCACCGGGACCATGACGTGAAGGGGCAGCCGCAGCTTGCCCTCGTCGCCGGAACGGACGTTACCCGCGCCGAGGCGCACCCCCAGGGGATTGCTGGTGATGCCGAGGTATAGCGCTCCTTCGACCCGCTCGGTCAGCCACTGGGCGGGGTCCTTCTCGCGGTAGCCGCTTCGGTAACGGACGTCGAGCGAGCCGTCGCCGACCTCGACCTCGATCCGGTGACTCCGGCGGCCCCCGCTCTCGCCGGCGGGTGGCTCGTAGGCCAGGGAATAGTAGGTGCTCGCCTCTTCCCCGATTCTCACCAGCTCGGGGCCGAACTCGTTGCGGTTGAAGACCGTGCGGCCCCCGGTCTCGACGGCGAGGAGGCTCAGGCCCTCCCGCTCGGCGGTCCGCTTCCGGGCCTCGAAACCGCCGCTCGACTGTCGACTGCCGCGGCTGCGGACCGATCGGTCCAACGCCGCGCTGGCGGCCCCGGGCGAGCGCAGTCCCGTCGCCTGCAGCGCGTGAATGGTCACCCGGTTGGTGTTCGCGTGGCGGGTCAGCTCGAGAAAACGATCGGTCAGATCCTCCGACAGCTCGCCGCTCAGGAGCTCCACCCCGGCGCCGGGGCAGAGCCCGCTGGCGTAGGTGGCCAACGCGGCGCCGGGCCGGACGTCGAGGCCGTCGCTCATGTAGAGCAGGACCTTGACCCCGGGCAGGCCGGCCAGAAAGCTCGCGGCGTCGGACAGGTTGGCCAGCGTGAGCGCGGCCCGCTGGCGGCTCGACCGCGCCCACGCGTCGAGGATCGGTTGGACCTGGTTGACGAAGAAACCGCAGGCATCCGGACCGCCGGCCGAGCCGACTCCGCCGACGACCGAGCGCGGCGAGCCACCGCCGGCCTCGCCGGTCGGGTTGGCGCTGTCCGGCACCAGAGCCAGGCCGCCGGTGGCCGAAGCGACCGTGTCCTGGCTCTGCTCCCAGGCGGCATCGATCGCGTCCAGCGCCAGCCGGGTCTCGCTTTCGCGAGCCACGCCGTCCGCGCCACCTTTCGCCAGACGCCCGAGTGCCTCGAGCAGTTGCTTTCGGCTCGAGCCTAACGGCGCTTCGACGGACAGATTGCGGTCCTGCCGCAGAATGAGCAGCCGCTCGGGCTCGACGGCGCCGGCCGCCAGGAGATCCTCGAGCCCCTGCACCAGCGGCCTCAGGTTGGCCGGATGGAGCCGCGACTGATCGAAGTAGGCCACCAGGTTGCTGGGCGCGGCCACCGATGCACTCGCCGAGCCGGGTCCGGCGGCTGCCTGCGCGGTCGCCGGCTCACCCGTGATGATCCCCGAACGGACCTCTACGAAGTGGGTGATCGGCACCGGCTGGCCGTCGTGGAGCACCTCGAAGGTCTCGGGCCCGAGCCCGGTGACCGGCTTCCCCTGCCGGTCGTTCACCCAGACGTCCACGTTGACGAGGGTGACGTCGACCCGCTCGTCGAAACCCCTGACCCCGGGTCCCTCGTCGGCGAGCTGCCGGACGCCCTGCGAGGCTGCTGGTTCTCGCTGCGGCGCCGCCCATCCGCTAGCGGCCAGAGCGGCGACCACGATCCCGAGCGCGAAGCCGGCGGCCATTGAAACGCCTCTTGCCCTCTTCGATCGCATCGGTTCGCCCTCCCGTCTGTCGCCCCATCGGTTTCTTGTCGCCGGCTCCTCGTACTCTATCGGCTCCCAACGCGTGCCCATGGCGGACCGTCTGACCGGCCGCTCGGGTGGGAGTCGACTGCTGCCCACCCGAGCGAGGCCTTGCCCGGCCGCGCCGGCAACAGCGCCACCGCCAGCGCGACCCGCCCCGCGAGTTCCCCGAGCGGACCTGGAGAACGCCGTACGGCAGCGCAGGATTCTAGTGCGCAGAGCATCCAACCTCAGAGAAAGCACCGGCGCCGCTGGTCGACCGGTGCCACTCGATGATGCTCAAGACCTGGCACTCGCGGGCCAGTCTCGCACTCTTCTCGATAGGCCTCGGCGTCTCCGGCGTCATGGTGGCGCGGAGCCAGGTGACCGAGGACCAGTTCAATCTCCTGGCGATCGGCTGGCGGTTCGCCTTCGAGGGGGAGTGGACGCCGTTCGGGATCTGGGCCAGCGGCGGGGGCGCTCATCCCGGCAGTCTGACCAACCTGTTCGTGGGTCTGCCGCTGCTGGCCTGGGCCGATCATCGGGCGCCGACGCTGCTGATCCTGGCCAGCCACGTGCTCGCCTTCGTGCTGCTCGACCAGACCCTGCGGAGCATCCTGAGCGACGAGGAGCGGGTGCTGTTTGCAGCGCTCTACTGGCTCAATCCGTGGCGCCTCCTCCACTCGGGCTTCCTGTGGAACCCCAATTACCTGTTCGTCCTCGGCGCCCTGCATCTGTGGACTGCCTATCGGATGCGGGTGGACCGACGCTTCTGGCCGACTCTTCTCCACGTCCTGGCCCTCGGCTTCGCGGTGCAGTTCCATCTCTCCGCCGCGATCCTGACCCTGGCCTCGCTGCTGCTGTGGTGGCGGCGATACGTGAAGATCCACCTGGCCGGCGCGGCGGCCGCCAGCGCCGTGGTCGTGGCGGCGCTCCTGCCCTGGCTGCGGGCGGGGCTGGCCGATCCCTCGCTGCTGCCGGCCGGCGAGGGCTCGATCGGCGGCGGCTTCGTGGCGGTCGCCCCCATCCTCCAGGGAATCGCACACTGGCTGCGCTATCCCGCCCTCGTGCTCAGCCGCTCGATGGCCTGCCTCGACTTCTCGGCCGCCGGCGGCCCCGGGCATGAGGCGATGGCCGCCTACCTCCCCGGGATGCGGCTGGCGCTCGCCGCACCCACCCTGCTGCTCTCCGCCTGGGCGAGCTGGCGGCTGTGGCGGAGGGCGCCCGCCCTATCGCGCCGGTCGGAGCAAGGCGACCCCGCCCGGCGGTGGCTCGAGGGCGTCATCAAATGGTCCTTCGTCGCGGCGCTTCTCGCCTTCGGCCTGTCGCCGATCGGCGCCCGCAACTACGACCTCCTGGCCCTCTTCCACCTCGCCGTCCTCTCCGTGGTCTTCCTGCTGGCCCAATGGTCGCGGCGGCTCCGCCCGGCCGCCGTGCTCGGCGCCGCCTCCGCCTACGCCGCGGCCCTGCTCGCCGTCTCCCTGGCTCTCGCCTTCGGCGCTCCGCCCTATCGCTGCGGCGGGCCGCGCTGCGCCACCGCCGCGTTCAACAAACCGGCGCTGCGGTACGACCACCGAATGCTGGGCGAGCTGGGCATCGGCCGCTCCTGTCCGCTGGTCGTCGACGACCCGGACGGCTGGTGGCCGCGGCTGCTCGCCGAGCCTTCAGAGCCCGCAGCCGAAGACGTTTGGGCGGCCTCCGGCGGCTCGGCTGGCTAGCGCCTCGGCTTCTGCTCGAGGCCAGCCAACGGGCTGCCGTGGGTCGAGGGGAGAGCTTCGACGTCGGGCCCTGAGAACACTCAAGATGATCGAGGCCGTGCTGCTAGTGTTCCGCGCGGTAAGTTCCTTGTCACATCGAGAGCGGCGAAGCGCCCGCTGGGCAAGGCGCGACGAGCGAGCATATCGAGGCTATATGTGACCGAGGAGCAACGCCGCCCAGCGGGATGCAGCGCCGCTCGAATGTAAAGGAACTTGCCGCACGGGACACTAGACCCCTTCAAAGGACCAGGCAAGGCCGAGGCGCTGCGCGGCCAGCTCGCCGGCCACTGGTCTCGCCGGATCGACCAGGAGCACCGCCTGGTCTACGCGGTCGACGACGAGCGGATCTACTTCCTGGCCGCCCGCTACCACGACTGAGCGCCACGACAGGCGGCTAGCCGGCGCTCTGGTCTTTCCCATCGTCGGCGAGGAGGTGCCGCCACTCGCGGCTTTCGAGCCGCGTCTTGAGAGCGCGGACGACGGAGCGGGCGGTCTCGAGCTCCGCGGGCTCGAACCCGCGGGCCAGCCACGCCATCAGCCGGGCTTCGCGCCGCTCCAGGGCGTCGACGGCGGCGCGGCCGCGGGGGCTGAGATCGACCAGCCGCGAGCGGCGGTGGGCAGGGTTGGCGAGCAGCTCGACGAGACCGTCGGCGGCGAGGCCGTTGACCAGGCGCTGGATGTGCTGCCGGCTGAGACCGCGGTCGCGGGCCATGGCAGGCACGGTGCGCGGGCCGTGGCGGGCCAGGCTCTTGAGGAGGCTACGGCGCCCCGCCGAGTAGCGGCCCTGCCCGGTGATCTCGCGGGCCGCGGTCCGCATGCGGAAGAACAGCAGCGCGATCTCGGTGGTCAGCGCATCGACGGCGCGCGCCCGCTCGGAAGCGGGCCCAGGCAGCGGCTGGCCGCCGCGCTTCGAAGGTCTCTTCGCCGGCATCGGGGACGGCTCTCGAGGGGATCGGCGCGCTCGACCTAGAAGGCCGGCGTCGGGATCTCGCCCCAGACCACGTGCGGGGGCGGGGTCTCGACCGCGGTCACTTCCCCGCGACCGAGGTCGACCTGCACCAGCGCCAGCGGCTCGCGCGCGTAAGAGGCGAGCACGATGGCGCGTCCCCGCGGATCGGGCGCAAAGCTGCGGGCGACGGTGAACAGCACCCGGTAGCGGTCGCGGTCGAAATCCGCCGGGGTCGAGTGCCCGCCGCGGCGCTCGCGGAGGATCTCCTCGATCGGGTGGATGGGAAGATCGGGGAGGTACCACTCGGTGGGGACGACGTAAACCAGGAGCTTGACGCCCGGTTCGCCGAGCCGCTCGGTGACCGCCGGATGGCGCGCCGCGATGCGATAGGCGGCGTCGAGCTGCTCGGCGCCGAGGACCGCCGGGGAAAGGACGGCCACGTCCTCTTCGTAGAGGCCGGAGATCCGAGACAGCGAGTAGCGCCGCAGGCCGAAGCCGAGCGCCAGGGCGACCGCCAGGCTCGCCACGAACAGACCGAGGGCCGCCACGGCCCGGCGCCGGCCTCGGTCGGGAAGCCGCGGCAACCAGCCGCTGAGCGACCGGGGCACGAACCGGCCGGTGCGCTGCCGGTAGGCGCGGTAGCTCTCGCCGTACCGCCGCAGGCAGCGCTCCTCCTCCCAGCCGGCGAGCGCCGCGTAGAGGAAGAGCATCGTCACGTAGGTCACCAGGACCAGAAAGCGCGGCCACACCAGCAGCACGCCGAAACCCAGGATGGCCAGCGCCAGGTACTGGGGATGACGGATCACGCGATAGAGCCCGCCGGTCACCGCGCCGCGGCGCACCAGCTTGCTCCAGTAGATCTGGACCGCGCCCCACAGGAAGAGCAGCAGGCCGGTGAGGGCGATCAGGAAGCCCAGCGGCTTGAGCGCGTTGAGCCACGGGCTCGAGGTGATCGAGAAGTGCGGCAGGAAGAAACCGGTCAGCCAGGCGGTCGCCCGCGAGTGGTGGAAGACGTTCAGGACCGGTCCGTAGGAGGAGTAGAAGTAGAGCGCGAAGGGGCTGATCATGAACAGGAACTCGAGGACGATCAGCAGGTAGAAGGCCCAGACCGCGGGAGTCAGGAGTGCGCGGCGGAGACCGCGGCGCTCCTCCGACGCCGTCTGGGGGGTCTCGACCGCCGGAAGCGGCTCGACGCCCGGGCCGCCGTCGGCCCGGCCGCTCCGCTGGCCGATCGCATCGCTGGTGGTCATCGCTGCCTCCATGTCATTTGACAACAAAGGTACCATAGTGACACTTAGAGTGTCAAGTGGTCTGCCACGGGGCGCGACTCCACCGTTGAAACCACGCCGCCGAGGGGCTATCGTCGGGTCACCGCCCGAGCCCCGGCCGGGCCGGCCGCCGGGCTTCCCTTCCCGTCTGCAAGAGGAGAGTGAGATTGCCATGTTCGACAGGGTCTGTTCAGCGTCCGCCGGAGTGCTGTTAATGATCTCGACAACGGTCCCCGCGATCGCGGCGGCGGCGCCGTCGGACTCGCCCGCCTGGCTGGCGGAGGCGGTGGCGGCCCTTGAGGAGGAGCTGGTCGCCGCGCACGGCGAGGCGCAGCGGGAGCGGGCGCGCCGGGGGCTCGGCCAGGTGGCCGACTTCTGGCGAGCCGAGGACGGCGACCGGGAGACCTTCGCCGCCTTCGCGCGCGAGCACTTCGCCGGCGACCAGGAGAGCCTGGACACGATGTTCGAGCGCTTCGAGACGCTGCTCGAGCAGCTCGACGGTCACATGCTGGAGATCCTCATCGAGTTCCGCCGCCAGGTGCACCTCGACCTGGGGCCGATCCGGCCCTACGACGAGCTGTTCGCCGCCTACAACCCGGCCGCGCACCTCGGCGACGACCTCTTCGACAACAAGCTGGCCTTCGTGGTGCTGCTCAACTTCCCGCTCACCACCCTCGAGCAGCGGCTCGCCGAGGGCGAGCAGTGGACGCGGCGCCAGTGGGCCGAGGCACGGCTGGCCGACCGCTACTCCAAGCGGGTGCCGGCCGAGGTCCAGCAGGCCCTGTCCCGGGCCGGCGCCGAGGCCGACCAGTACATCGCCGAGTACAACGTCTGGATGCACCATCTGGTCGACGCCGAGGGCACCCGGCTGTTTCCGCCCGGACTCCGGCTGCTCTCGCACTGGAACCTGCGCGACGAGATCAAGGCCTCCTACAGCGACCCCGAGCAGGGTCTCGCCAAGCAGCGGACGATCCAGCGGGTGATGGAGCACATCGTCCGCCAGACCATCCCGGCGGTGGTGATCGACAACCCCCACGTCGACTGGGACCCGGTAGCCAACACGGTCCGCCCGGCGGCGGTCAGCGACAGCGACCGGCCGGCGCCGGAGGGGCTCGAGGTCTCAGACGCCCCCGAGCCCGACCGGCGCTACGCCACGCTGCTTTCGACCTTCCGGGCCGCCCGGCTGGTCGACCCCTACTCCCCCACCGCCCCCACTCTCATCGACCGCCGGTTCGACGAGAACCGGGAGATCCCCGAGGAGCGGGTGCGGGCGATGTTCGAGCAGGTGCTCTCCTCGCCGCTGCTGGGCGAGGTGGCGGCGCTGATCGAGGAGCGGCTGGGGCGCCCGCTCGAGGCGTTCGACATCTGGTACAACGGCTTCCGACCCCGCGGCGAATACGGCGAACAGGAGCTGGACCGGCTGGTGGCCGAGCGCTACCCCACCGCTGCCGCCTACGAGCAGGACATGCCGCGGCTCCTCGAGGAGCTGGGCTTCACCGCCGAGCGGGCGCGCCGGATCGCCGCCGACATCGTGGTCGAGCCGGCCCGCGGCTCGGGTCACGCCTGGGGCGCCGGGATGCGCGACGCCAAGTCGCGGCTGCGTACCCGGGTGCTACAGAACGGCATGGACTACAAGGGCTTCAACATCGCGGTCCACGAGATGGGCCACAACGTCGAGCAGACCATCTCGCTCGACGAGATCGACCACACGCTGCTCCAGGGGGTACCCAACACCGCCTTCACCGAGGCCCTGGCCTTCGTCTTCCAGGGGCGCGACCTCGAGCTTCTGGGGCTGAGCAGCCCCGACGAGACCACCCGCGCCCTGCGGGTGCTCGACGACTTCTGGGGCGCCGCCGAGATCGCCGCCGTGGCGCTGGTCGACATGGAGGTCTGGCGCTGGATGTACGCTCATCCGGAAGCCACCCCCGCCGAGCTCAAGGAGGCCACGCTGGGCATCGCCCGCCGGATCTGGAACCGCTACTGGGCACCGGTGATCGGCGTCGAGGACTCGGAGCTGCTGGCCGTCTACTCGCACATGATCGACTCGTTCCTCTACCTGCCCGACTACCCGATCGGCCACTTCATCGCCCACCAGATCGAGGAGCAGGTCGAGAAAGCGGGCGCCGTCGGCCCCGAGTTCGAGCGCATGGCCCGCACCGGCAACGTCGCCCCCGACCTGTGGATGAAACAGGCCACCGGCGCGCCGGTGGGTCCCGAGGCGCTGCTGGCGGCGACCCGGCGGGCCCTGGACCGGGTGCGCGGCGGCGCGAGCTAGCGGCGCGAGCGGCTAGCCGGCGACCTGCTGAGCCAGGACGCGGTGGAGGCGGTCGCCGCTCAGGCGGCGCAGGGCGTCGACCGGGCGCAGGATGGTCTCTTCGCGGCGGGGGCCGGTGGAGACCAGTCCGATGGGAGCGCCGAGCTCCTCCTCGATGGCGGCGACGTAGGTGCGGGCGCGCTCCGGCAGCTCGTCGAAGTCGAGACGGCCGACGGTGTCGGCCTGCCAGCCGGGCAGGGTGCGGTAGACCGGCTCGGCCTGCTCGAGGTCGTCGAGCGAGGAGGGGAAGTCGCGCGTCTCCTGGCCGCCGATCCGGTAGGCCACGCAGAGGCGCACCTCGTCGAGCTGGTCGAGGACGTCGAGCTTGGTGAGCGCCACCACGTCGACGCCGCTCAGCATGCGGGCGTAGCGCGCCGCCACCAGGTCGAGCCAGCCGCAGCGGCGGGGGCGCCCGGTGGTGGTGCCGTACTCGTTGCCGCGCTTTCTCAAGTACTCGCCGCCAGCGCCCTCGAGCTCGGTGACGAAGGGACCGCCGCCGACCCGCGTGGTGTAGGCCTTGAGCACCCCGATGACGCCGCCGATCCGGGTCGGCGGCACGCCGGTGCCGGTGGCGGCGCCACCGGCGGTGGGGTTGGAGCTGGTGACGAACGGGTAGGTGCCGTGGTCGAGGTCGAGCAGCGCCCCCTGGGCGCCCTCGAAGAGCAGCTCGCGGCCCTGGTCGATCCAGCCGTTGAGCAGCACCGCGGTGTCGCGCAGGAAGGGCCGCAGCTCCTGGCGCCAACGGTGGCAGAGGTCGACGAGCTGGCCGGGGTGGCCGAGCGGCTCGCCGCCAAGGGACTGGATCTCGCGCTCGACCCGCAGCAGCAGGGTGCGCACCCGCCGCTCGAGGTTGGAGGCGAAGAGGTCGCGCAGCCTCAAGCCGCCGCGCCAGGCCTTCATCTCGTAGGCGGGTCCGATGCCGCGGGCGGTGGTGCCGATGGCGCGGTCCCCCTTGGCCTCCTCGCGCGCCTGGTCGAGGGCGCCGTAGAGCGGCAGGTTGAGGTGGGCGCGGTCGGAGATGAACAGCCGGCCGGCGGGGTCGACGCCGGCCTTGCGTAGCCCGTCGAGCTCGCGGAACAGGGTCTCGGGGTTGATCACCATCCCGTTGCCGAGCACGCAGCGCACCCCCGGCCGGACGATCCCCGAGGGCACCAGGTGGAGGGCGAAGTGGCGGTCCCCGAACTTGACCGTGTGGCCGGCGTTGTCGCCGCCCTGGTAGCGGACCACGGCGTCGTAGGCCGGGCACAGCAGATCGACGATCTTGCCCTTGCCTTCGTCGCCCCACTGCATGCCGCTGATGACGGTGTTGGGCATCGCTGAGCGGGGGGAGCGCGGGCGCGGCGGCGCTGGCCCGCGCCGCCAAGCATGCCGCACGCGGCGCCGAATGTCCACGCCGCCGGTCCGGTGCCGGCGCCTCGGTCGGACGCGCGGACTGCCGGCCGCCGGAGTGGTGTGCGATGATCGCGGCAGGGAGCCACCGCTCTCGCGTCCCTCCGCCCTTGCCCGAGATGTCCGAGACCACGGCCTCCGTCCACGGGTCCGCGCCCTCTTCGACGACGCCTTCCCCGTCGGCGCCCGCAGCACCGGCATCCTCCGCGGCAAACTCGGAGTCGCCCCGCTTCGAGGTCTTGGTCGAGCGCCGTCCGCCGGGGCTGCTGCGCCGGCTCCTGGCCACCTTCCGCCACTTCAACGGCATGCTGCTCGGCGGGCTCGCCGCCCACCTGCGCGAGCTCCCCCGCGAGGAGCGCCACGGGCTGCGCTACCGGCTGGCGCGGCTGGCGACGCTGCTGGCCTGGCCGCTGATCAACCGCAAGTTGGCCCGCCGGCCGCTGCCGGTGCAGCTCCGCAAGCGGCTCGAAGCGCTGGGGCCGACCTACATCAAGCTCGGCCAGATCCTCAGCCTGCGCAAGGACCTGCTGCCGCGCGAGGTCACGGACGAGCTCAAGAACCTGCTCGACCGGCTGCCCGCCCTGCCCTACCCGCGCTTCGAGGAGCTGGTGGGCCGCGAGCTGGGACGGCCGGTCGAGGAGGTCTTCTCGTGGGTCGAGCCCGAGCCGCTGGGCTCCGCCTCGATCGGGCAGATCCACCGCGCCACCACCCGCAACCACGAGGACGTGATCCTCAAGCTGGTCAAGCCCGGCATCCGCACCACCCTGTTCCGCGACGCGGTCTGGCTCAAGCTGTTCGGCAGCCTGCTGCAGCTGCTCTTCCCGCGCTACCAGCCGCGGCGGATGATCGACGAGTTCGTCACCTACACGCTGCGCGAGGTGGACCTCAGGCTCGAGGCCGACAACGCCGCAACCTTCGCCGCCAACTTCGCCGATCTGCCCGACGTGGTTTTCCCGCGCATCCACCGGCAGTACACCACCGAGAACCTGCTGGTCATGGAGTACCTCAGCGGGGCGCGGCCCGACGACCCGCAGGTGCGGGCGCTGTCGGCCGAGGACCGCGCCCGGGTGATCGATCTGGGGGCGGCGGCCATCATCCGCATGCTCTATCGCGACGGCTTCTTCCACGCCGACCTGCACCCCGGCAACCTGGTGGTGCTGCCGGGGCCGCGGGCCGGCTTCATCGACCTCGGCATGGTGGGCCGCTTCGACGACGAGCTGCGGCGCACCCTGCTCTACTACTACTACTGCCTGGTGGCCGGCGACGCCGAGAACGCCGCCCGCTATCTGGCCTCGATCGCCGACGTCGGCCCGGGAAGCGACCGCAAGGGCTTCCGCCGCGACGTCGAGGAGGTCTGCCGGCGCTGGCACCGCGACGCCAGCTTCGACAGCTTCTCGATCGCCCAGCTGATCCTCGAGTCGGTGACCAAGGGGGCCAACTACCGGATCTATTTCCCGGTCGAGATGGTGCTGATGGTCAAGGCCATCGTCACCTTCGAGGGCGTCGGCCAGGTGCTCGAGCCGGGGTTCGACGTGGCCGCGGTGTCGCGCCCCCACGTCAACAAGATCTTTCTCGACCAGTTCAGCCCGCTGCGGCTGGCGCGCGAGGGGCTGCGCGGCGCCCCCGAGCTGATCGACGCGCTGGTCAAGGCGCCGATGCTGGTGACCGAGGGTCTGCGGGCCCTCGAGCAGGCCACCCATCGCCCGGCCGAGAACCCGTTCACCGGCATCCGGGGCACGGTGTTCGCCGGCTTCTGCCTGGTGGCCGGCGCCATCCTGGCGGCGCTCGACGGCCCCTGGCCGCTGTGGGCGGCGCTGTTCGCGGCCGGGGTGCTGATCGCGGTGCGCCGCGGACGCTGACGGCGGGGCCCCCCGGCGGCCGCTCGCTGCTAGCCGGAAAGACCGTCGACCAGGGCCTCGAGCCGGCCGAGGGCGGCCTCGAGGTCGCTCACCACCCCGGGACGGTCCGTCTCGCCGAGTCCGACCCCGTCCCACAGGCTGCGGTCGGGATCGGCCAGGGCCGCGGCGTCGAGCCGGATGCCGTGCCTGGCCAGCACCGGCTCGAGCTCGGCCCGGCGCGCCGCCAGCTGCCGGCGGGTCGAGCGGTAGGCGTGCTCGCACACCCGCCGCCGCGAGGAGAAGCTGAAGACGTTGGTGAAGAACATGTCGTAGTCCTCGCGGTCGGGCTCGAAGAGGACGACGTCGGCGTCCGGGAAGGTGCGGCGGTAGCTCTCGAGTCCGGCCTGCAACCGCGAGCGGATGAGGGTGCGCAGGCTCTGCGCCAGCACCGTCGGCAGACCGCGGTCGAACAGCTTGCCGCGGCGCATGTGCCCGGTCTGGACCGCCTGGACGGTGTCGACCGGCACCAGCGGGTTGAGACACAGCAGCAGCTTGGCGCCGGCCTCGAGCGCCACCGACCCGTGCATGGTCTTGAGCAGCACGCCGTCGACGTAATGCCGGCCGCGGATCTCGACCGGCGGGTAGAGCCCGGGCAGCGCGCTCGACGCCTGGACCGCCAGCGAGATCGGGACGTCGTCGAAGCCGTCCTGGCCGAAGCGCACCGCCTCGCCGGAGTCGAGGTCGGCGGCCACCACGACCAGCCGCTTGGCGAGGCGGCGGAAGTCGTCGGTGCGGTCCTTGAGCGAATAGATGCGCTCGAGGTAGTCGCGGACCGGGCGGTTGTCGAACAGCCCCACCGGCAGCGCCCGGCCCAGCCGGGTCAGCGAGTCGAGCAACCCGCGGTCGCGCGGGTTGCGCGCGAAGCTCCACAGCGCCGCGGCCAGCAGCCGGGGGAGGGCGGCGCCGCGGCGGCGCAGCTCGCCGAAGGCCGGGCGGAAGAAGTTCTCGGAGACGAAGGGGTGCTCGCCGGGCTCGTGCTTGAGCAGCGCCCGGCACATCTGCACCGGGGTGATGTCGTTGGCCAGGTTGGCGGCGATGAAGGCGCCGGCGCTGACCCCGACGTAGACGTCAAGCTGGTTGAAGTCGACGCCCTCGAGCGCCTCGTCGAGGGCCCGCAGGGCGCCGATCTCGTACACCGCGCCGGCGGGACCGCCGCCGGCGAGGGCGAGACCGACCCGGGGGCCGGTCTCGCCCCGCTTCCGTGTCTTCTCAGCCGGTTGCGTCACCGGCCGCCCTTCAGGCCGTCTTCCGGGCTCTGGCGGCAGACTTGGCGGCGGGCTTGGGTGCCGCCTTGGCGGCCCCCTTGGCGGGACGGAGCTGGTCGACCTTGGCGGTCAGCTCCTCGACCCGCTTGGTGAGCTTGCCGATCTCGTCGCGGGTCGGCACGCCGAGCCGCTGGAGGGTCTTCGAGACGCGATCCTCGAACGAGTCGCCGAGCTTCTCGAAGCTCTCGGCCGCGTCCTCCATCACGCCCTCGACCCTGCCCTTGACCTTCTCGATGTTCTTGCGGCCGCGGGACTCGAAGGCCTCGCCGCGCTCGATCAGGCTGCTGAACACCTTGGTGCCCTCCTCCTCGGCCGCCGCCAGGGCGCCGAGACCTGCGAGCCAGATCTTGTGGGCCGATTCGCGAAGCTCTCGCGGGAAGTTCTTGTCGGCTTTCTTCTTGCTCATTGCACACTCTCCTTTCGGCTGCCGCCGCTCGCTGGGCGGCGGTCGAGTTGTTGCTGTCGGAAAAAGGCGGTTATCCGGTGGAGCGCGAACGGCGCTTGCCACCGGTCTTCTTCGGGTCGGTCAGACCGCTGCGCTCGAGGTCGCCGAGCGACTCCTCCAGCTCCTCGAGCCGCGACCGCAGCCGGGTCATCTCCTCGCGCGCCTGGCGCACCGGGGCCAGCCGGTCGATCGAGGCCTTGACCACCCGGTCGACGCTCTGCTGGACGTGCTCCACGCCGCTGGTGAGCGCCCGCTCGCCGAACCGGATGAGATCGCGGAGCGCCTCGGCCGGGACGTTGGAGCGCCCGTTGCGGCCCTCCTCCAGGATCACCTGGGCCAGGGTCTGGGCGGTGACGTCCTCGGAGCTGACGTTGTCCACCACCTGCACCTCCTGGCCGTTGCGGACCCAGGAGGCGATCTCGTCCAAGGAGACGTAGCGGCTCTCCTCGGTGTCGTAGAGCTTGCGGCTTTCGTACCGTTTGACGAGGCGGATCATGGTCTTCGTTCCTCTTGCCTGGCCGTCCCTGGATGGGTTGTATGCCGCTCTGCGGCATCGTCGGCAAACTCTTTATACCGCACTGCGGCATTCGTGTCAAGCTTTTTTCCGCACTGCGGCAAAGTCCCCGGCGGTGAAGACGCCGCCGGGCTCAGGAGGGGCCGCCGCCGGCCGCCAGCCGCTGCTCGAAGGAGCGGCCCAGGGCCTCCAGGGCGGCGAGGTCGGCGGGCTCGTCGGGCAGCAGCGGCAGCGCCACCAGCGGCGGCCCGCCGGCCAGCAGCGACCCGAGCTGGTCGAGGCCGCGGGCGTCCCGCGCGCCCAGCCAGCCGAGCAGCCGGCGCCCGTCCCGCGGGGCGGCAGCGCCCCCCTCCGGCCCGGCACCCACCCCCGGTGGCCGCGGATGGACGCGGTTGACCACCACCGGCCCCAGCCCGAACCCGGCCTCGCGAAGCCGCCGGGCGAAGAACAGGGTGTCGGGGATGCGCTCCTCGCCGGGTCCGGCGACCAGCACGAAAAGCGTTCGCGCCGAGCGCAGCAGAGCCTCGACCTTCCCCGCCCGCCGGCGGAAGCCCTCGTAGAGCGGCGCGAAGGCCTGGAAGAACTCGGCCATGTCGCGCAGCAGGTCGAGACCCACGGTCTCGTCCAGCAGCCGCTCGACCCGGCGGCCGAGGGCCCCCAGCCGCGCCGTCGGCCGCAGTCGCCCGCGCTCGTCGAACCAGGGCTTGAGCGCGATCCGCAGGGCGCCGCTTTCGAGGAAGCCGACGATCCGCGCCGGCGCTTGCAGGAAGTCGAGCGCCTGCCGGGTCGGCGGCGTGTCGAGGACCACCTGCTCGTAGCGCCCCGACTCCTCCACCTCGAACAGCCGCTCGACCGCCATGTACTCGAGGATCCCGGCCAGGCTGCCGGCCAGGTGGCGGTAGTAGCGGTTCTCCAGGATGCGGCGGCGGGCGGCCTCGTCGGGGGCGTAGCGCTCGACCAGCCGGTCGAAGGTGCGGCGGGCGTCGAGCAGGCTGGCGTCGAGCCGGCCGGGGGTGCCGGCCGCCACCTCGACCTCCCGCTCGCCTGCCGCCTCGCCCACTCCGAGGGCGTCCTTGAGCCGCCGCGAGGGGTCGAAGGTCATGACCAGTGTCCGGCGCCCGGCCCGCGCGCTCCGCAGCCCGAGGGCGGCGGCCAGGGTGGTCTTGCCCACCCCGCCGGAGCCCACGACGACGACCAGCGGCGACGGCCGCCAGCTCACGACGGCCCCTGGTTTCCGGCGGGAGGCCGGCGCGCCGCCGGTCGGCCCCTGCCGGGCGGCCGGCCGCCGGCCTGCCCATCAACGGACTCACCGCTATCGGGCCGCCGATCGCCGGAACGCCGGGCGCCGGGCCGCCGGCCCTCCGGCCGGCGCACTCCGGGCCGATCCTCCTGCAGCTGGGCACCCAGGTCGATGGCCAGGGCTGCGACCAGCGACGGACCGCGCCCCAGCGCATAGAGCGGCAGCTCGACCCGCGGGCCGGGCCACGCAGCCGCCAGCCGCTCCAGCTCGCGCTCGTTGAGGCGCCGGCGGCGGCGCCACAGCTCGAGCAGGGGATCGTCGCCGGGCTCGCCGGAAGAAGCCGCATTCGGCCCCTCGCTGAAGACCGCGCCCAGCGCCGGGTAGAGCCCGTTGACCGCCATCAGGTCGGGCCCGCGGCCCAGCTCGCGGCCCAGCCGCTCCGCCAGCTCCAGGCCTTCGGTTACCGGCATCTCCTCGGCCGCGGTGACCACCACCACCCCGCAGCGGTCGGGGTCGCGGACCAGCCGGGCCACCTGGCTGCTGAGCGCCGCCACCGGCCCCCGCCGGATCGCCTCCGACACCAGCAGCGGGGCCACCATCAAGGCCACGCCGTGACCGGTGGCCGGGGCGTCCATCACCACCAGGTCGACGGCCGGTGCGCCCGGCACCTTGCCCTCGACGACCTGCAGGGCGTGGCCCAGGACGGCCATCTCGTGGAGCCCCGGCGCCCCGGCGGTGAAGTGGTGATAGACCGGGCTGTCGAGCACCCGCTGGGCGACGGCGGCGATCCGCACCCGCTCGCGGACCAGACGGTCGAGCACGGTGCCGGGCTGCAGGTTCTGGAGCCACAGCTCCGGACCCGCCGAGAGAATCTCGCCACCCGACGGGTGGGTCGCAAAGAGCTGGTGGATGCTCTCGCGGGGGTCGACCTCGAGCACCAGCACCCGGCGGCCAGCCTCGGCCAGCAGCTTCCCCAGGGCGGCGGCCACCGTGCTCTTGCCCACCCCCCCCTTGCCGGTGACCACCAGCAGCCGGCGCCGGCCGCGCGACTCGAGGAAGGGCGGGCGCATGGGCCGGGTCGCGACTATACCGGAGGTCGGGCGGCCACCGATCGAATCTGCAGGGCTGGTGGCAGGCGCCGACCGGGGCGGGGCACGCCTGGGTACGCAGCGGGCCTGGCAGAACTTCACGGGGGAGAACGGGGAGCTCTCCGCTGGCAAGTTGCTTTCTTGGTGGCCACGGCGTTGCGCCGCCGGGCGGTGGGGAGTAGCCTGAGGGGGTGCCCGGGCGGCCCGACGTGCTGGTGATTGGGGGCGGGGTCATCGGCCTGGCGTCGGCCTGCGAGCTGGCGGCGGCGGGAATCCAGGTGACGTTGGTGGAGCAGGGGGTGGCGGGCGGCGGCGCCTCGGCGGTGGCGGCCGGGATGCTGGCGCCGCTCGACCAGCCCCGGCGGTCGGGGCCGTTCTTCGAGGCCTGCCGGCGGTCGCGCGATCTGTGGCCGGAGTGGCTCGAACGGCTGTCGGCGGAGGGGGGCCGGCAGGTCGAGTACGACGCCGGCGGCACGTTGGAGGTGGCCTTCGACCGCCACCGCGAGGAGTCCTTCGAGGAGCTGGCGGCGGCGGCCCGCACCGCCGGCGAGCCTTGCGAGGAGATCGGTCTCGCGGAGCTGTATCGCCTCGTTCCCGACCTGGCGACCGGCGCGCGCCGCGCCCTTCTGCTGACCGGTGACCAGCGGGTGCACGCCGGCCAGGCGCTGGCCGCCCTGCTGGCGACCGCCCACCGGCGCGGGGTGGTGATCGAGGAGCAGCGCCAGGTGCGGACGGTGCGCCGGCTGAACGGCGCGGTCGAGATCGAAGGCGACGGCTGGCACCGGCAGGCGGCGCTGCTGGTGCTCGCCGCGGGCGCCTGGAGCGGCCGGCTGCCCGCCCTGCCGCAGCTCTCGGTGCGCCCGGTGCGCGGCCAGGTGCTGCGGCTCGAGGGCGTCAGGTGGCCCTGGAACGGGGTGGTGCGGATCGCCGGCGCCGAGTACGCCGTGCGCCGCGGCCACGGCGGGCTGGTGGTGGGCTCGACCCTCGAGGAGGCGGGCTTCGCGGAGGAGACCACCAGCGAAGGGCGGGCACGGCTGCAGGCCGCGGTCCGGCGGTGGTTCCCGACCCTCGACCGCCATCCGGTGGCCGCCCACCGGGCCGGTCTGCGCCCCGGCACGCCGGACGACCTGCCGCTTCTCGGACGGCTCCCGGACTGGCCGGTGATCGTCGCCACCGGCCACTACCGGCACGGACTGCTGCTGGCACCGTGGACCGCCGAGCTGGTGCGGCGGCTGGCGGTGGACCCCGCCGTAGCGGCGCCCGACGCCGCCTTTTCGCCGACCCGGTTCGCGGCGCTCGCCGGCTCACGCGGCGGGCCCGGGCGTCCACCGGACGGGTGAGCACCCGTTCGGGGAGCGCCTATAATCCGCTCCAACCTGGCGCCGCATCCGATCCGGAGGGCGAATCGCGATGACCCACATCATCATGGAGCCCTGCGTCGACGTGAAGGACACGGCCTGCGTCGACGTCTGCCCCGTCGACTGCATCTACGACAAGCCGGATTGGCCGACGCTGCTCATCCAGCCCGAGGAGTGCATCGACTGCGGGCTGTGCGTCGACGCCTGCCCGGTCGAGGCGATCGTGCCGGAGGAGTCGGTGCCGGACAAGTGGCACGGCTGGATCGCCAGGAACTACGAGGCCTTCGGGCTCGAGCCACCCGGCTGAGCCGAACCGCAGCCGCCGGCCCGAGCAGAGAACGCCCGAGCGGGGAATGAACGAGTGGCGGCCGTGGTTAGCAACTTGAGGGCGGTCGACTAAGATTTCCGTCCGAGCCGGGCGGAGGGCGCGACCGCTGCGACCCCGGAGTGCGGCGGCGCGTCGGGTCGGCCGGCCAGGCCGGTGCGACGCCCGAGCGCCGCCGGTAGAGGGAGCTCGAGTTGGAATACAAGGACTACTACGCGACGCTGGGCGTGGCCAAGGACGCCTCGAAGGAGGAGATCCAGAAGGCCTATCGCAAGCTGGCCCGCAAGCACCACCCGGACGTCAACCGCAGCCCCGAGGCCGAGGCCCGGTTCAAGGAGATCAACGAGGCCCACGAGGTGCTCAAGGACCCCGAGAAGCGGGCCAAATACGACCGCTTCGGCTCGGCCTGGAAGCAGGCCCAGCGCACCGGCGCGCCGCCGCCGGGGTTCGAGGACCTGTTCACCGTCTTCACCTCGGGCGGCGGACCGCGAGCCGGCTTCGACTTCGGGGGTCAGGGCTTCAGCTCCTTCTTCGACATGCTGTTCGGCCAGCAGGGACGCTCTGGCTCCCCCGGCGGCCGGGTCCGCTGGAGCACCGGCGAACCGTTCGGCCAGGCCGGCGCCAACCACGACGCCCGGGTGTCTCTGACCCTGGAGGAGGCGGCGCGCGGCGGCCGGCGCGAGCTGACCCTCACCGACCCGGCCACCGGCCGGCGGCGCACCCTGCGGGTGCGGATCCCCAAGGGCATCCGGCCCGGCCAGCGGATCCGGCTCTCGGGGCAGGGCGGCGAGGCGCCCGGGGGCGGCGCCCGCGGCGACCTCTACCTCACCGTCGAGCTGCTCCCCGACCCGCGCTTCCGGCTGACCGGCAGCGACCTCCACACCACGCTGGCGGTGACCCCGTGGGAGGCCGCGCTGGGGGGTCAGGCCGACCTCCAGACGCTCGACGGCCCGGTGACGGTCAAGATTCCGCCGGGCTCCTCCTCCGGACGCAAGATCCGGCTTCGTGGCAAGGGCTTCCCGTCGGCCAACGGCAGCGCCGGCGACCTGCTGGCCGAGATCAAGATCCTGGTGCCGGAGGAGCTGTCGGAGGGCGAGCGCAAGCTGTTCCGGGCGCTGGCCGAGGAGTCCTCCTTCCGGGCCCGGCGCTGACGCCCACCCCAACCAGTCAACGGTCTCGAGGGACGAGCGAGAGATGAACGCGGAAAAACTGACTCTCAAGTCACAGGAGGCGCTCCAGAGCGCCCACGCCGTGGCCACCCGCCATGGCCATCAGCAGGTCGACGGCGAGCACCTGCTGCTCGCCCTGCTCGAGCAGCCCGACGGTCTGGCGCCGCGGCTGCTGGCCAAGATGGAGGTGCCGGCCGGGACGCTGCGCGACGAGCTGGCAGCCGAGCTGGAGCGCGCCCCGCGGGTGAGCGCCGCCGGCGGTGCCGAGGCCGGCAAGATCTACGTCACCCAGCGCTTCCAGGAGCTGCTGGTTCGCGCCCAGGACGAGGCGCGGCGGCTCAAGGACGAGTACGTCTCGGTCGAGCACCTGCTGCTGGCCCTCGCCGAGGAGGGCGGCCCGACCGCCGCCGGGCGGCTGCTGGCTCGCCACCGGGTGACCCGCGACCGGCTGCTCGCCACCCTGCAGGCGGTCCGCGGCAGCCAGCGGGTGACCAGCGCCAGCCCCGAGCAGGCCTACGAGGCGCTGGACAAGTACGGGGTCGACCTGGTCGCCCAGGCGCGTGCCGGCAAGCTCGATCCGGTGATCGGCCGCGACTCCGAGATCCGCCGGGTGGTGCGCATCCTGTCGCGCAAGACCAAGAACAACCCGGTTCTGATCGGCGAGCCGGGGGTCGGCAAGACCGCCATCGTCGAGGGGCTGGCGCAGCGGGTGGTGCGCGGCGACGTGCCCGAATGGCTCAAGGACCGCGCCATCTTCTCGCTCGACATGGGGTCGCTGCTGGCCGGCGCCAAGTATCGCGGCGAGTTCGAGGAGCGGCTCAAGGCGGTGCTCAACGAGATCAAGGAGAGCGAGGGGCGGATCCTGCTGTTCATCGACGAGGTCCACAACATCGTCGGCGCCGGCCGCACCGAGGGCTCGACCGACGCCGGCAACATGCTCAAGCCGATGCTGGCCCGCGGCGAGCTGCACTGCATCGGTGCCACCACCCTCGACGAGTACCGCAAGCACGTCGAGAAGGACGCCGCCCTCGAGCGCCGCTTCCAGCC